>NZ_JAQQPR010000007.1:0-248695 GCF_036688705.1 Duganella sp. S19_KUP01_CR8
GCGCCGCAGCGACGGCAGCAGCGCCTGCGCCGCCGCGTGCGCGCGCGCCGCGTCGAAGGACGGCGCGGCGGCCGCGGCTTCGGCGGCCTGTTCGCGTTCGCGCAGCACGGCGCGCGGGGTTTCGATCGCATGGATCGCGCTCAGCGCCGCATCCAGCTGCGAGGTCAGCAGGCGCTGCACCTGCGCCAGTTCGGTCGGCAGGGTGGCCGTGCCGGCCTCGCGCTGCGGCGAGCCGCACAGCTTTTCCGCCTGCGCCAGCGAGGCGGCCAGCTGTTCCAGTCCCAGGTTGGCGGCCACGCCGCGCACCTTGTGGCAGCAGGCCTGCGCTTCGGCCAGCCGGGTCTCGCTGTCGCTGGCGAACAGCCGCGCCAGCGCCGTGGCGGCGTCGCCGTAGTCGGTGGCGAAGCGGTGCAGCGCCTGGTGGTACTTGACTTCGTCGCCGGACCAGCGCTGCAGGCCGGTCTTCTGGTTCAGCACGCGCGCGCGCGCCGGCGCGTCGGCCGCGGCCGGCGCCTGCTCCAGCGGCGGCAGCGCCAGCACGCGGGCGATTTCATGCGACAGCGCATACCAGTCCACCGGCTTGGAGGCGAAGCCGTTCATGCCGGCGGCGGACGCGGCCTCGCGGTGCGCCGCCAGCACGCTGGCGGTCATGGCGACGATCGGGATGGCCGGCGCGCCGGCCGCGCGCTCGCGTTCGCGGATCGCGCGGGTGGCCGCCAGGCCGTCCATCAGCGGCATCTGCATGTCCATCAAAATAAGGTCGTACGGGCGCTCGGCCGACAGGCGCAGCGCGGCCGCGCCGTCGCCGGCCCGCTCCAGCGTGTGGCCGCGCTTCTGCATCAGCAGGGTCAGCAGTTCCAGGTTCTGCGGCACGTCGTCGGCCGCCAGCACCCGCAGCGGCGCCAGCGGATAGGCGGTGCGCTCGGCGGCCTGGCTGCTGTCGTTGCGGGCCGGCTCCAGCGGCAGCACCAGGTGGAAGGTGGTGCCCTGGCCGGGCGTGCTCTCGGCCCACAGCTTGCCGCCCATCAGCGCCACCAGCTGGCGGCTGATGGTGGTGCCCAGGCCGGTGCCGCCGAAGCGCCGCGTCATGGACGGGTCGGCCTGGGTGAAGGGGTCGAAGATCGCTTCCAGCCGCTCCGGCGCGATGCCGATGCCGGTGTCCTGCACGGCGATCTCGAGCTGGCCCTGGGCGGCGCTGGCGCGCAGGCTGACGCTGCCGGCGGAGGTGAACTTGATGGCGTTGTCGAGCAGGTTGCCGAGGATCTGGCGCATGCGCAGCTCGTCGCCGTGCAGCCAGGGCGGCAGCGACGGGTCGTAGACGATGTCGATGGCCAGGCCCTTGCTGCGGGCGTTGCTGCCGAAGGTGGAGGCCAGCTCGTCGATCAGGCCCAGCAGACTGTAGTCGTCCGGCTCCAGCTCCACCGCGCCCTTGTCCAGCTTGGCGGTGTCGAGGATTTCGTTGAGCAGGCGCAGCAGCGAGCGGCCTTCCTTGCGCACCGTGTCCAGGTGGCGCCGCTGGTTGTCGTCCAGTTCGGTGTCCAGCAGCACGTCGGTGAAGCCGAGGATGGCGTTCATCGGCGTGCGGATTTCATGGCTCATATTGGCCACGAAGCTGGCGCGCGCGGCGGCCGCCTGTTCCGCCGTTTCCTTGGCCTTGCGCAGCTCCTGCTCCATCTGGCGCCGTTCGCTGATGTCGAGGATGACGCCGTCGATCCAGCGCTGCCCGGGATCGCTCTCGTCCTGGGTGACGGCGCCGTGCTCCCACATCCAGCTGGCGTGGCCGTCGGCGTGGCGCAGCCGGTATTCGACCTGGTAGGCGCTGGTGTCGGCGACCGCGCGGTCGATCTCCGCCTTCACGCCGGCGCGGTCTTCCGGCACGATCAGGCTGCCCAGCGTGCGGCTGCGGCCCTCGCCGACGAAGTCGCTGGCCGGGTAGCCGGCCAGGCGCTCGATGCCGTCGCTGACGAACACCGGCGGCGCGTCGAAGCGCATGCTGCTGCGGAAGGAGATGCCGGGGATGTTGCCGATCAGCGAGCGGAACTGTTGCTCGCTGTCGCGCAGCGCCTGCATGATGGCGCGCCGCTCGCTGATGTCGGTGATGAACAGCACGAACAGGTCGCGCTCGGCCAGCCGCGCGTGGCCCAGCGCGCGCCGGATCGGCACCTTGCTGCGGTCCTTGCGCACGGCGATCACTTCGCTGCCCTGGCCGGGGATGGCCGAGTCCTCGGTGCGCAGGTAGTTGAGCAGGCCGTCGCGCTCGGAGCGCTGGGCGTCGTCCATCAGCACGCGGATGTTCTGGCCGACGATCTCGTCGCGCCGCCAGCCGAAGATGCGTTCGGCCGAGGCGTTGAATTCGTGGATCAGGCCCTCGCGGTCGACCGTGACCACGCCGTCGATGGTGGTGGTCAGCAGGGCGCGCATCCAGGCTTCGCTTTCGCTTTTCTGGCGGAACAGTTCGCGGTAGCGCAGCAGGCCGTTGGCCGACATGATGAAGATGGTGATGGCGATGGTGATCAGCGAGATCGCCAGCGCCAGGAAGGTGCTGCTTTGTTCGGGCGCGGCGCCGGGCAGCGGGCGGCCGGCGAAGCGCGCGGCCGCCATGCCGGTGTAGTGCATGCCGGCGATGGCGCAGCCCATGACGGTGGCGCTGATCGCGCCCAGCACGCTGGACGGCAGGCGGGTGTGCATGCGCAGGCCGAAGCGCACCCACAGCGCCAAGGTGGCCAGCACCACCGCCACCACGATCGACAGGCCGAACATCAGCGGATCGTAGTACAGGGCGAAGGACATGCGCATCGCCGCCATGCCGGTGTAGTGCATGGCGCCGATGCCGGCGCCCACCAGCAGGCCGCCCAGCAGCAGCGAACCGGTGCCGATCTGGCGGCGGCTGATCAGCGACAGGGCGATGCCGGAGGCGGCCAGGCTGGGCAGCACCGACAGCATGGTGACGACGTGGTCGTAGTCGACCTCGGTGCACAGGTTGAAGGCCAGCATGCCGATGAAGTGCATGGCCCACACGCCGCAGCCCAGCGCCAGGCTGCCGGTGGCCAGCATGATGGCGCGCAGGCCGCGGCTCTTGCTGGACTGGGCCTGCGCCACCACCTGCAAGCCCATCCAGGAGGAAAAGATGGCTATCAAGATGGAGAGCAGCACCAGCGTCGGCGTGTAGCTGCCGTATTGGATCAGGGAAGGGTCGGACGGGGGCGCAAACAGCCGCAGGAGAGTGTCGATATTCATAAGGTTTCCGCTGTGGCGAACTGGCACAGCAGAAACCTTATCACAGTCCATCCGGGGTCAGGTCCCCCATTTATGCATCAGCTCGGTTTTTCAGCCGAACTGATGCATAAATGGGGGACCTGACCCCGGATGAACATCAGGATTTTGCGAAGGCCAGGAAATCGGCGTTGAAGCGATCCTTGTGGGTGTCGGTCAGGCCGTGCGGCGCGCCGGGGTAGGTGATCAGCTTGGCGTGCGGGACGAGCTTGGCGGCGGCGCGGCCGGCGGCGTCGATCGGCACCACCTGGTCGTCCTCGCCGTGGATGATCAGGGTCGGCTTGTCGAACTTTTTCAGGTCGTCGCGGAAGTCGGTTTCCGAGAAGGCCTTGATCGAGTCGTAGGTGTTCTTGTGGCCGCCCTGCATGCCCTGGTTGTAGAAGGCGTTGATCAGCGCCTGCGACGGCTTGGCGCCCGGACGGTTGTAGTTGAAGAACGGGCCGGAGGCGAAGTCCAGGTACAGCTGGCCGCGGTTGGCGATCGAGGCGGCGCGGATGCCGTCGAACACTTCGACCGGCAGGCCGCCGGGGTTGGTGGCGGTCTTGGCCATCAGCGGCGTCACCGCCGACACCAGCGCCAGCTTGGCCACGCGCTTGGTGCCGTGACGGCCCACATAGCGCGCCACTTCGCCGCCGCCGGTGGAGAAGCCGGCCAGGATGATGTTTTTCAAATCCAGCGCTTCGATCAACTGCGCCAGGTCGTCGGCGTAGTGGTCCATGTCGTTGCCGTCCCACGGCTGGCTGGAGCGGCCGTGGCCGCGGCGGTCGTGGGTGATGACGCGGAAACCGTTGTTGGCCAGGTGGAAGGCCGCCGATTCCCAGCTGTCGGCGTTGAGCGGCCAGCCATGGCTCAGGATCACCGGCTGGCCGCCGCGCGGGCCCCAGTCCTTGAAGTAGATCTCGACGCCGTCGCGGGTGGTGATGGTGCTGACGGTTTTTTGCACCTTGGCGGCGCCGGCGGCCTGGCTGTCGCTGCTGGCGGCGGCCAGCGGCAGGGCGACTGCGGCCACGGCGGCGGCGCTGCCGACCAGGGCGTTACGGCGGGATGGATTGCTAGCTTGGCTGGACATGATGGGCTTCCTTGGTGAGTGATGATGTGCCCCATGGTAGGGAGGAATGGCCGCGCTGGGAACGCCCATACGTGCAATCCCGGACTGCGACTTTGCACATACCCCGATGGGGTGGTCGGGCGCCCAGTCCAAAGGTGGAGGCCTGGCGGGGTGACCAATCGAATCCTTGCCATGTTGCATTCCTTGCAAAACGCCATATACTTGGCGGGCTGATCCGCATATCGACGGATCCCACCATGGGACACATAGAACGATGGCTTTCCTGACCAAGAAGAAGATTGCGCTGGCCATAGGCCTGCTTGTTATCGGTGGCGCCAGCGCCGCCTGGTATTCCAAAAGCAAGACCCCGGTGGTCGAGGCGCCGCGCTTCCGCGTGGCCGCCGCCGACACCGGCAACATCACGCAGACGGTGACGGCCACCGGCACCATCAACCCGGTGGCGCTGATCAACATCGGCTCGCAGGTGTCGGGCACGGTGAGCGAGCTGAAGGCGGACTTCAACGACCATGTGAAGAAAGGCCAGGTGCTGCTCAAGCTGGACCCGACCATCTTCAACGCCCAGATCCGCCAGGTCGAGGCGCAGCTGGCGTCGGCGCGGGCCAGCCTGCGGCTGGCGCAGGCCACCCACCAGCGCAACCAGACGCTGGTGACGCAGAGCTACATCTCGCCGCTGGCGCTGGACCAGTCCAAGCGCGAGGTCGACGTGGCGCAGGCCAATATCCAGCTGGCGCAGGCGCAGCTGGCGCGCGCCCAGGCCGACCTCGACAACAGCGTGATCCGCTCGCCGATCGACGGCGTCATCATCAAGCGCACGGTGGACCTGGGCCAGACCGTGGCGGCCTCGTTCACCACGCCGACCTTGTTCCAGATCGCCCGCGACCTGACCAAGATGCAGATCGACACCAGCGTCTCGGAAGCCGACGTCGGCGCGCTGAAGGATGGCCAGGCGGCGCGCTTCGTGGTCGACGCCTATCCCGACAAGGAGTTCGATGCGCGCATGCGCCAGTTCCGGCTGGCCGCCAACGTGGTGCAGAACGTGGTCACCTACAACGTGGTGCTGGACGTCGACAACAGCGAAGAGCTGCTCAAGCCGGGCATGACGGCGCAGGTGCGCCTGCTGGTCGGCAACCGCCAGCAGGTGCTGCGCATCCCGACCGCCGCGCTGCGCTTCCGCCTGAGCGACGAGGAAATCGAGAAGCAGGCCAAGAAGGACAAGGCGCTGGCCGCCAAGACGGCCTCCGCCGGCGCATCCGCCAGCGCCACCGCCGTGGCCGAGGCGCCGCAGGAAGACGACGCCGCCTTCCGCACCAAGAGCGAACTGGCGCGCTCGTTCAAGATCTACACCATGGACGACAAGAACAACCCGGTGGCCAGGGACATCAAGATCGGCCTGTCTAACTTCCGCTACACCGAGGTCGTCGGCGGCGAGCTGAAGAAGGGCGACAAGGTGATCACCCGCGCGATCAACGAGAAGCAGGGTGAGCTGTGACCGCGCCGCAACCGCTGATCGATATCCGCCAGGTCACCAAGAGCTACTTCTCCGGCAACGTTGAAACCCAGGTCCTGTTCGGCATCGACCTGGCGGTGCCGCGCGGCGACTTCCTGGCGGTGATGGGGCAGTCCGGCTCGGGCAAGTCGACCCTGATGAATATCTTCGGCTGCCTCGACCAGGCCACCGGCGGCAGCTACCACCTCAACGGCGTCGACACGCTGACCTTGTCGCGCGCCGAGCTGGCGACCATCCGCAACCGCACCATCGGTTTCGTGTTCCAGAGCTTTAACCTGATCAAGCGCATGAGCGTGGCGGAGAACGTGGCGCTGCCGCTGATCTACGCCGGCGTCTCGCGCGGCAAGGCGCACGCCAAGGCGCTGGTGGAGCTGGAGCGGGTCGGCCTGAAGGACTACGCCAAGCGCACGCCGAACCAGCTGTCCGGCGGCCAGCAGCAGCGGGTGGCGATCGCCCGCGCGCTGGTGGGCGATCCGCCGCTGATCCTGGCCGACGAGCCGACCGGCAACCTCGACACCCAGACCAGCGAGGAGATCATGCGCTCCTTCCAGCAGCTCAACGAGGAGCGCGGCATCACCATCCTGCTGGTCACGCACGAGCCGGACATCGCCGCCTACAGCAAGCGGCTGATGCGGCTCAAGGACGGCCACGTGCTGTACGACGGCCCGGCCGCCGAAGGCTTGCGGCTGATGTCGCAGAGCCATGAATCCATAACCGTGTAAATCATATGAATCCTTTACAGATAGTGGTAGAGGCGTTTCGCTCGATGATGGCGAACCGCCTGCGCACGCTGCTGACCATGCTGGGCATCATCATCGGCATCACCTCGGTGGTGCTGCTGCTGGCGGTGGGCGACAGCATGAAGCGCTTCATCGCCAAGGAGCTGGAGCAGCTGGGCACGAATATGCTGTTCGTCTCGCCCGGCGGCGACCGCGCGCAGCAGCAGCGCATGCGCAGCGGCGCGGCGCCGGCCCTGACCATGGCCGACGCGGCGGCGCTGAACGCGCTGCCGTCGCTGGCCGGCGCGGCCGGCGTGCTGCAGGGCGGCTTCAACCTGGCGGTCGGCAACGAGAACGCCTCGAAGACGGTGCACGGCGTGACGCCGGCCATGTTCAAGATCCGCGGCTGGAAGATCGACAAGGGCAGCGCCTTCAGCGACGCCGATGTGCGCGCCGCCTCGCGCATGGTGGTGATCGGCAAGAAGATCGCCGACCAGTTCTTCTACAAGGTCGACCCGCTGGGCAAGTACATCCGCATCGAGAACGTCTCGTTCCAGGTGGTGGGCGTGCTGTACGGCGAGGGCAAGCAGGTCGACGGCGGCGACCTGGCCGACTATGTGCTGGTGCCGATCACGGCGTCGGCGGCCAACCTGGTGCGGCTGCCGTTCCCCGGCAATGTGCATTACGTGGTGGCGCAGGGCAAGTCCGGCGGCAATCTGCAGGACGCCATCCAGGACATCAACGAAACCTTGCGCGACCGGCATCACATCAAGTTCGAGCAGCCGGACGATTTCCGCATCGACAACCTGGCCTCGTTCGCCGAGACCGCGCAGAAGATCAGCGCCGGCCTGGCGGCCCTGCTGGGCCTGATCGGCGCGATTTCGCTGATCGTCGGCGGCATCGGCATCATGAACATCATGCTGGTGTCGGTGACCGAGCGCACCCGCGAGATCGGCATCCGCATGGCGATCGGCGCCAAGCCGCGCGACGTGCTGCTGCAGTTCCTGACGGAGGCGGTGGTGATCTGCCTGGTGGGCGGGGTGTTCGGCATTTTGCTGGCCACCGGGGCGGCGGCCGGCATCACTTCGACCGGCAAGTTCGACGTGTTCATCACCTTGCAGGCGGTGGTGGTGGCGTGCGGCTTCTCCAGCCTGGTGGGGGTGTTCTTCGGCTTCTACCCGGCGCGCCGGGCGTCGAAGCTGCTGCCGGTGGACTGCCTGCGCTACGAGTAAATCAGTAGTCGAACTTGTTGCTGCGGGGGGAGGTCTTGAAGAAGGACGGCGCGGCTTCCCTGTCCTTCTGCTCCTGCTCGCGGCGCTCTTTGGCTTCCAGCTTTTTCTGGGCGATGCGCTCGTTGTGCTCGTCGATGCGCTGCTGCATGTCGCGCCCCTGCTTGCTGTTGCGCAGCAGGCTGAACTTTTGCAGCATGGCGGCGGCCCACAGCAGGAAGATCACCAGCAAGGCCAGCAGGTAGCCGGCCTGCCAGGCGCCGTAGTTCTGGCTGATGATGGGGAACAGCGGACTGGCATCCTCCAGCCAGCCCTGGCCCAGCACGCCGCATATCGCCGCCAGCACGCCCAGCGCCGAGGTCTTGACGATCAGCCAACGGCTGGCCTTGACGCGCTGGCTCCAGAAATGTCGTAAGTCTTCGTGTGGGTCGGTGGCGGTGGTCATGACGGTCGGTATGTGTGGCGGTGGGGCGGCAAGTATTATGTCATATTTTCCACTTGGAAACTAAATCCGGCTTTGCGCCGGCGCAAACAAAACGGCCCGGTCCCCTGTGCGGGGCCGGGCCGTTGTGCTGCGCGGGCGTGGCTTAGTTCTTCTTGGCGATCTCGTTGCCGACGTAGGCGCCGCCGACCACGCCGGCGATGGTGGCCGCGGTCTTGCCCTTGCCGCCGCCGACCTGGTTGCCGATCAAGCCGCCGACCACCGCGCCGATGCCCATGCCGAGCGGGCTGTTCTGCGCTACCGGGGCCGGAGCCGGGGCGGGCGCCTGGGCCACCGGCGCCTGGACGCTGTCGCCGTTGCTGTTGACGTGGCGTACCTGCGGGGTCACATGATGCACCACGGTGCGGTGTTCCAGCACGGGCTGGCGCGTTTCCTGCGCAGGCTGGGCGGCCAGTGGCGCGCTGGTTTGCGGCGCCGAGTTGGCGATCACTGGCGTGGCGCTGTCAGGGGTGGCGTGCGAGCTTGGCAGCAAGCCGGCGATCGACGCGGCGCCGACCAGGCTGACCAGCGTCAGCGACACGGCGGCTACGGCCATCAATGGGTGGATGCGGGTGGTTGGGGTGGTCGTCATTTTTGTTCTCCTGGGTTGCGCCACAGTGGCGCTTGTCCATATAACGGGCCGGAGAGCAAAGCTGGTGACGCAGAAAGTGTTTCCAGAGTAAGCAGATGTTACGGCGCGCCGTGGGCGGCGCTGCGGCGTTCCAGCCATTCGCGGCCGCCGTTGGCTAGCGCCTTGGCGATGACGGCGGGCGGCAGGCTGTAGACGGTGGCCCAGCTGGCGCGGCCGTCGCCGGTGTTGGAGGGGAAGCTGCTGGTCTCGACCGGCCAGTTGTATTTGCGCTTGAGCGTCTTGACGATGGCGGCCAGCGAGGTGCGCCCTTGCAGCGGCGGCGCGCCGGTCTGGTCGGCGTCGGAAATCAGGATGGCCAGCACGGCGCCGCGCGCGGTCAGCGGGCCGGGGAATTTGGGGAGTTTGGCGGGAGGCATGCCGCCATTCTAGCGGATCGGACCGGCGAGGCGGAGGCGGCGCTGCCGCCCGCCTCGCTGGCTGCTTAAGCCGCCTTGGCTTTGCGCTTGCGTGCCAGGCCGACCAGGCCCAGGCCGGCGCCCAGCATCAGGTAGGTGCTCGGTTCCGGCACGGCGGTGACCGACACGGTGTCGATGCCGATGTAGTCGGAGTTGTCGCCGAACGGGCCGCCGTCAGTCACCGAGTAGTGGAAGGCGAAAGCGCCGCTGGTGGCGCCGGACAGGCCGCTCAGGGTCACGCTGTACTTGGTCCATTCTTGCGGATAGCCGCCGACGTCCAGGTCGGGATTGACGGACAGCAGCAGCGAGCTGAACGTGCCGACGCTGGACGCCGTGCTGCCGACGTTGGTGCCGCCGACGTTGCTGAAGCGTACTTCCAGACGGTCGGGGTAGTCGGAGTTTTCGACACCGCGGGTGTAGAACGACAGCGTGTCGCCGTTGTGGTAGGTGGAGGTCGGCAGGATCAGCCAATCGCTGATGGTGGAGACGCCGCCGCCGCTGTTGAAATTGCTTCCCAGGTAGGAGTTGGGTGCGCCTTGGTGCGAACTGAACACGGCTGGATTCCCCTGGAACCAGTTGTTCACGCCCAGCGGAACACTATTGTTGACGACCGTCCAGCCGGTCGGTACGCCGCTGTCGAAACCCTCGGTGAGCGCGTTTGCCGAAGCGGCGCCTACGCTCAAGGTCATAGCCAGGAACAGGGTGGAAATCACAGCAGGTTTAAACGATACAGCCATTTTTACACCTCCATCAAACCATCTAGGGGAATACCGGCGAGGCCCCCGGCCCCGCCGGGCCATGCAATCCAATACAGATGAGGTCGCATGGTTCAACGATAACATATGCACAATTAAATTATGGAAATTTAAACAACTTTGCATATGATTTATATGATTTATTACAACAGGGGCGATGGGGGCGGTATCCGCCTCAGGCGGCCTTGGCACGACGCTTGCGCGCCAGGCCGAGCAGGCCCAGGCCGGCGCCCAGCATCAGGTAGGTGGTCGGTTCCGGCACGGCGGAGATCGACACGGTGTCGATGCCGATAAAGTTGGAGCTGGTGCCGTTCGGGCCGCCGTCGTCCAGCGAATAGTGGAAGGCGAAGGCGCCGCTGGTGGCGCCGGACAGGCCGTTCAAGGTCACGCTGTACTTGGTCCACGCTTCCGGATAGACGCTGGCGTCCTGGCCGGGATTGACGGACAGCAGCAGCGAACTGAACGAGCCGACGCTGTCGGCCGTGCCGCCGACGTTGGTGCCGCCGACATTGCTGAAGCGCACTTCCAGGCGGTCGGGGAAGATCGAGTTTTCAGCGGTGCGGGTGTAGAACGACAGGGTGTCGCCATTCTGGTAGGTCGAGGTTGGCAGGATCAGCCAATTGCTGATGGCCGACACGTCCTTGCCGTTGGCCCAGCTGGCGCCGATGTAGGAAGCGGGCGCGCCCTGCTGCGCACTGAACACCTTGGTGTCGCCCTGGAACCAGTTGACGTCGCCCCGTGGATTGCTATTGTTGACGACCGTCCAGCCACTCGGCACGCCGCCGTCGAAATTTTCGTTGAGTGCGTTTGCCGACGCGGCGCCCGCGCTCAAGGCCATGGCCAGCAACAGGGTGGACATCACAGCAGGTTTAAACGATACAGCCATTTCTACACCTCCATCAAACTATCGAGAGAATACCGGCGGGCCCCCGCCGCACCGGGCCACGTCATCCCGTACTGGCGGGATGGCGTGAAATGACGATAGCATATGCATAATGGAAATATGGCAGACGGAATAATCTTGCATATGGTTTATGCCGTTTTAGCGGGAAACTACACCGAAGCGGTCCAGTGGCTGTTGTTTCGCAAGCTCATCGGCCCGGCCCGGATCGCTGCGGGCGCCAGGCAATAAAAAACCCGCGCTGCCTGGGAGGCAACGCGGGTTTTTTACGGTGTTGGGTGGTGCCGGGAGCCGGAATCGAACCGGCACGCCTTGCGGCGCGGGATTTTGAGTCCCGTGCGTCTACCTATTCCGCCATCCCGGCAACGCGACCCGCATTATCACTGATTTGCCTGCGGGCCGCAAGCCATGGCGCGGAATTTTTATATTTGTGCAAGGTTGGCGGCGGCCGGTTGGCGGGCCTGCTGCTGCTCCAGCAGCGCGAAGATGGCGTCCTTGGACAGCACATACTGGTCCATCAGCACCTCCCTCAGCTCGCTGATCGCGCCGCGGTAGTCGGCGATCGCCTGCAGCGTGTAGGTGTACAGCTCGTCGGCCTTGGCCTGCACCTGGTCGAGGTCGCGCTCCCGGTGCTTGAACTGGCTGTAGTCCAGCTTGGAACGCGAATACATCGACAGCTGGTTGACCATCATGTCCAGCATGGAGGTGGCTTTCTGGATGTCGTTCTGGCTGCCGACCGAAATGCCGCGCGCGCCGTAGAACAGTTCCTCGGCGGCGACGCCGCCGTACAGCTGGATCACGTCGCGCTCCAGCTCCTCCAGCGTGCGCAGGGCGGCGTCGTCCGAGGCCGACAGCACATAGCCCAGCGCGCCGAGCTTGGACACCGACTCGGTGCTGATCTTGAGCAGCGGCGAGCGCTCCTTGACCTGCGCCAGCGTCAAGCCCTGGCGCAGCCACGGGTCGATCTGCATGAAGAAGTGGCCCAGCTCGTGCAACGCCACCCGTTCGCGCTGGCGGGTCTTTTCGGCGCTGGTGGCGCGGTCGGTCAGGCCGATGGTGGCGCGCTCGAAGGCGCGGAACATCAGCCCGGTGTCGATGGCCGCCTGCTCCTGGATGGCGATCATGCTGGCGCGGTCGACCACGGTCTGCAGCAGCGCCGGACTGAGGTTGGCGGTGATCTCGGCCACCTGGTCGAGGTCGAGCCGGTCCCAGTCCACGCAGCCGTCGGCCTTGCGCGCCAGGAAGGCGCGCAGCAGTGCGCGCCGCTCTGCCTTGTTGGGCAGGCGGAAATTGATCTTGACCGAGAAGCGGCGCAGCATCGCCTCGTCCATCGCCGAGCTGGCGTCGTCGAAGTTGGAGGCGACCACCCAGATCACGCCCGCGCCCTGGTCGCTGCGCACGCCGTCGAGCAGGCCCAGCAGCGTGTTGGCGGTGTCGTCCTCCCATTTCTTGTCGCCGCGTCCGCGCGGCATGAACAAGCTCTGGGCTTCGTCGAGGAATATGATACAGCTGCCGCGCGCGCAAGCCTTGCGATGTAATGTATGCAAGGCCTTGGCGCCGCCGCCGATGTAGCCGGACTCCAGCGCCGAGGCCGAGGCCTGGATCAGCGGCACGTTCAGGCGCTTGGCCAGGTAGCCGGCCAGCTTGGTCTTGCCGGTGCCGGCCGGCCCGGTCAGCATGACATTGAAGGGCTTGTCGATATCGTGCTCGCGATATACCGCGCGGTTGCGGATCATGTCTTCAAGGTGTAACACTTCCTGCTTGATATCCTCCATGCCGATCAGGTCGTCCATGCTGCCGCTCAACTGGTCCGGGGTCAGCACGGCGGCCGCCATGCCGCTTCCGGGCAGGCCGTGGCGCAGCATGAACAGCACCAGGCCGAGCAGCAGCAGATCGACCGCGTGGCGCCGCAGCCAGCCGCCCGCGCGCGCCAGTTTGCTGTCGTCCTCATCCTGCAGCACCGCGCGGTGCGAGGCCAGGTAGTCGTCGCGCGCGATGGCATACGGCAGGTTGTGCCGCAGCAGCACTTCACGTTCCAGACTCAGGTGCGTGGTGGCCGGCACTTTGACCACATACAGCACCGGATCGCCGCGCAGCTTGAATACATAGCGCGGCGCATCCGACAGCGGCGCCGCCACCAGCAGGTATTCCAGCCGCTGGCGCTGACCCGGCAGCGCGGTGATCTGGGCGATGTCCTGCGAGCGCAGCACCGGCTGCGGATCTTGCGGCACGTCGGCGCGCCAGCCGAACAGTATCGCCACGACGGCGACCAACAGGGCCAGCCCCGCGCGCACATAATTGTTGCGCAGGGCGGCTTGCAATTTGTACCAGGTATTCATGAATGCTATCCAGGCTAGGGCTGTGCGGCTGATATGGGGCTGATATGGGGGCGCGAGGATGGGGCGCAGCAGCCGAGGCTGCCATGGACGGCGCGCGAGGCGGAGGCGCTGCCGTGTGTTGCCCTCAATATAGCGGGACTGGGGAGGTTTGTATCAGCTGAGCTGAAAGAAAGACGCGGCTTGCAACAGCGTCGGCGCCGCCGTTCATCGCGTTTTTTTGCAACTGGCGCACGCGGATTTACCGCTCGTCGCATACGCCGGATATTGCGCAAAGTCTTTGTTAATCTGCACCTGTCTACCGCTGATCCGAAAAATGCAGCGGTGGCTCCCCGGCAGTATTAATGACTCGATATCCTTACGGAGCACACCATGAAAACCACACTCTTCGGCGTCGTCGCCGCACTCGCCTTCGCCGCCATCCCTGCCGCCCACGCGGACGACACCAGCGTGCAAATCAAAGGCGGCAGCCAGCGCTTTCATATGATGCAGGAAGACTTTGCGGACTACAAAAATTCGTATCGCTTGACCAACGGCCAGATCCTGAAATTCAGCCAGCGCCAGGCCCACTTCTACGCCCAGCTCGACAAGGGCCAGCGCGTGGAAATCTTCGCGATCGGCAAGGACCAGTTCGTTAGCGACGCCGGCACCCGCTTTGAATTCAGCGATGCGGCCGAGAACGTCGGCGTGGCCAACTTCGGCCGCCTGCCGATGGCCCAGGCCACCACTGGCGACACCATCGTCATGGCCCGTCGTTAAACCTATAACTAAACACATTGGGCACGCTGCCCATCCTGAAAAATTGATTGGAGCAAGACCATGAAAACCACTCTGTTGAGCCTGGCTGTAGCCGCTGCTTTGTCCATCACCGCCGTGGCTTCCGCCGCACCGGCCTCCGCTTCCGCCGAGGCCGCCAGCGAAAGCGTGAAGATCAGCGCGACGCGCTACCACATGGAGCCGCAGGAGTTTGCCGACTATCAGTCCTCCTACCATCTCAGCAACGGCGAAACCATGCGCTTCACGCGCCAGGTCGGCCGTTTCTACACCGAGATCCAGGGCCAGGCACGGGTGGAAATCTTTGCGGTGGGTCCGGCGGAATTCATCACCCGCAACGGTTCGCGCATGGCGTTCGACGACCAGGGCGACTCGCTCACCGTCAGCAACTACGAGCGCCTGCCGATGACGGCCCAGCTGCCGGCCAACACCATCGTCATGGCCAAGCGTTGATGGCGGGTTTTATTTGGGCAGGGTCCAGTGCTCATACTTCCGTTCCAGGCGCGTCATGGTGCCGTCGCGCCGCATCTCAGCCAGTGCCGCGTTGAGCTGGGCGACCAGTTCATCCGGCACTGAGGGGTTGCAGGCCAGGTAGACCTTGACCCGGTTGAACACCAGCAGCGGCACCACCTTGTCCGCCCAGTCGTACTGGCTCGGTCCGGGGCTGCCATTGCGCATGCCGACGGCCCACAGGTCTATGCGTTTGAGCAGCACTTTCTGCGGATTGGCCAGGTCGTTGCTGACCGGCTCGACATGAAAGCCGCGGCTGCGCAGGTACTCGTCGCGCGCATCGCCGATGTAGGTGCCGATGCGCAGGTGGCGCGCATCCTCCAGTGTCTTCAAGGGAAACTCGTGGTCGGCGCGGCCCCACAGCACCCATTCGGCCTCGTCGGTCGGTCCTATCCATTTGAACAGTTTTTCGCGCTCTTCGGTGCGCGAGGTCGAGTACACGCAGGTGGCCGGCTGTTGCCGCGCCATCACGAAGGCGCGTTTCCACGGCAATAGCTCGACGGTGTAGGTGGTGCCGGTGCGGGCCATCATTTCGCGCACCTTGTCGGTTTCGCGGCCGGTCACGCCTTCCTGTCCCTGCATGCTGGCGGGCGGCGCGTGTTCGGTCACCAGGGTCAGCGACGCGGCGCCGGCGCCGTCGACGCCGGCCGTCGCGAGCAATAATGACAGGAGAATAATTCGCATAGGCGGGCCGCTTTCTTCGCCTAAGCATAGCAGCAATGCGAAGCGGGCGGCAACGCGCGCGCCCGTTGATGCGCCTGGTCGCGCCTAGTCGGCGCGGCGGTACAGGCGGAAACGCTCGTCGCGGTCGGCCGGGCGCCGGCCTTCCCATAGCAGGCGCCATTGCTGGTCGCGGTAGCGCGCCGGGACTTCGCGCTCGTCGCGCAGCTTGATGCTGTCTTGCAGCAGCAGCAGGTCGCAGTGGCCGCCTTCGACGCCGGCAAACGGCAGCTGGGCGTAGTAGGCGAACGAGGCGCGCTGGGCCGGGCCGACGTTGGTCTCGATGCACCGCGCGCCGGGCGGCAGTTTCTCGGCGATCTGGTGCGCCACGCTGGCGTAGCTCTTGCTGTAGTTGACGTCCGGCAGGAACAAGGTCATCAGCAAAATCCAGATCAGGATCAGGCCGCCGGACGACAGCACCACGGCGCGCCACAGCACGGCCGGCTGGCGCGAGATGCGCCAGTGCACCAGCGCGAACCAGCCGGCGGTGGCGGCCAGCGCCACCAGCAGCGCGATCCAGCCCAGTTCCGGGTGGAAGCCCGGCACCAGCTTGAGCGCGTTCTTGGCGGCCTTGGCCGGCCAGCCGGTCAGCTTGGCGATCCAGAACAGCCAGATCACGGCCGCGCACAAGGTCAGCGCCATCACCGAGAACCAGTCGATGGCGTTGATGGCGCCGCGCTTCATGGTCAGCAGGCCGAAGGCGGCCATGATGGCCAGCGGCGGCAGCAGCACCAGCAGTTGTCCCTGCTCGGGCTGGCCGTTGAACAGCGTCAGCAGCGCGCCCATGGTGACGAAGGCCAGCGGCACCACGATGTGCAGCGCGCGGCGCTGGCGGCGCCAGGCCCACACGGCCCAGCCGGCGAACGGCCACGCCGGCCAGAAGAACCAGACGCCGACGCGCAGGAAGAATTTGAGCGACTGCATGCTCGGCAGGCCGAACAGGTCGAGGTTCCAGGCCAGCCAGGCGTTCAGCGGCAGCTGGTGGTAGGGCTGCAGCAGCTGCGCCGGCAGCAGCCACAGCGCGGCCACGGCGCCGCCGACGGCGATGGTGGCGCCCAGGTCGCGCATCGCGCGGATGGCGGGCTGGTCGAGGAAACGGGTGCAGGCGAACAGGGCCAGCATGAGGAACACCGGCGTGACCCAGCCGCGCGTCAAGGTCAGCAGGCCGACCGCCAGGCCGCTGAGGGCGGCGTTGCGCAGCGACGGGCCTTCCACATAGCGCACGGTGCGGTACAGCAGCAGCGCCACCAGCGACACTTGCAGCGCCTCGGAGGTGGTCTCGTGGCTGTGCAGCAGCAGGCCCAGGCAGCCGAGGTAGAGCAGCACGGCGGCGTCGGCCAGGGTGCGGCCGAAGTCGTTCGGTTCGGGCTGGCCGCCGAAGGCCAGGCGCAGCGGCTGCGCATCCTGGCGGCGCCCCAGGTTGAAGGTGGCGTACCACAGCGACAGCACGCCCAGCAGGAAGACGCCGACGGTGCCGACGCGGGCCGCCAGCACGTCGCCCAGCAGCCAGCCGAACAGCTTGATGCCGAGCGCGCCCAGCCAGAACGCCAGCGGGCCTTCGTCCGGCATCGACAGGCCGGCGATGTTAGGCCACAGCCAGTCCTGCCAGGTGCCGTGCGCCATGGTCCACATGATGCCGAAGCTGGCGGCGTCGTCGTTCTTCCACGGATCGCGGCCGATCAGGCCGGGCAGGATGTACAGCAGGCCCAGGGCGAACAGCGCCCAGCGCGGCAGTGCCAGGGTAGCGGCGGCGGGAAGACGGACAGGCTTCATCGATCGGTGTGCAAGTGAGAGGTGAACGGGAGTATGAAGGAAAACGGGACAAGAAACAAAAAAAGCAGCCAGAGGCTGCTTTTTTGTTCATCGCGGCGAAAATCAGCCTTGTGCGACTTGGGTCTTCGAGCCAACTGCGCCGAATTTCTGGCGGAATTTCTCAACGCGGCCAGCGGTGTCGACGATTTTGTGCTTGCCGGTGTAGAACGGGTGCGATTCAGCCGAAACCTCGATCTTGATCAGCGGGTATTCTTTACCGTTGTGCTCGATCTTTTCGCGGGTTTGGATGGTCGAACGGGTAACGAATTTGAAGTCGCACGACAGATCGTGGAACACAACTTCGCGGTATTCTGGATGGATTTCTGGTTTCATTTTGAAGCCTTCGGTTAGTTAGGTAGCCAAACAGCACTTCGTCGGTCGGTCCAGCTTCTTGACCCGATTGCCGCTCACTTGCCAGAGTTAAAGTTAATGCGATCGGCGATTATACCGGTTTTTTGTCGCCCCGCAAACCGGAGATGTGGGGGCGGACCCCGTACGGGGTCCGGGGAGGGCTATGCCCGCAACTCCTGCGGAGTTGCCCCCTGCGGCCGCACTGCGGGGTAAACGCAAACAGGCAACCGTATGGGTTGCCTGTCTACCATGATTGCGCTACGGGGAATTAACCGCCGCGACGCATCATGTCGAAGAACTCACCGTTGTTCTTGGTGGCCTTCATCTTGTCGAGGATGAACTCCATCGCTTCGATCTCGTCCATCGAGTACAGCAGCTTGCGCAGGATCCAGATCTTCTGCAGCTGGTCCGGCTTGATCAGCAGTTCTTCGCGGCGGGTACCCGATTTGTTCAGGTTGATCGCCGGGTAGACGCGCTTCTCGGCCAGGCGGCGCTCCAGGTGCACCTCCATATTGCCGGTACCCTTGAATTCTTCGTAGATCACGTCATCCATGCGCGAACCGGTTTCGATCAGCGCGGTGGCGATGATGGTCAGCGAGCCGCCTTCTTCGATGTTGCGGGCGGCGCCGAAGAAGCGCTTAGGACGTTGCAGCGCGTTGGCGTCGACACCACCGGTCAGCACCTTGCCGGAGGCAGGGATCACGGTGTTGTAGGCGCGCGCCAGGCGGGTGATCGAATCCAGCAGGATGATCACGTCCTTCTTCATTTCGACCAGGCGCTTGGCTTTTTCCAGCACCATCTCGGCGACCTGCACGTGGCGGGTGGCCGGTTCGTCGAAGGTCGAGGCGACCACTTCGCCGCGCACCGAGCGTTGCATCTCGGTCACTTCTTCCGGACGTTCGTCGATCAGCAGCACGATCAGCGTGCAGTCCGGGTGGTTGGCGGTGATCGCGTGCGCGATGTGCTGCAGGATCACCGACTTGCCGGATTTAGGCGACGCCACCAGCAGGCCGCGCTGGCCCTTGCCGATCGGCGCGATCAGGTCGATGATGCGGCCGGTGATGTTCTCGGTGCCGTTGATGTCACGTTCCAGGCGCAGCGGCTCGTTCGGGTGCAGCGGCGTCAGGTTCTCAAACAATATGCGGTGCTTCGAGGCTTCCGGCGATTCGCCGTTGACCTTGTCGACCTTGACCAGCGCGAAGTAGCGCTCGCCATCTTTAGGGGTACGCACTTCGCCCTCGATCGAATCGCCGGTGTGCAGGTTGAAGCGGCGGATCTGCGATGGGGAAATGTAGATGTCGTCGGTGGACGCCATGTAGCTGGCGTCGGGCGAGCGCAGGAAGCCGAAGCCGTCCGGCAGCACTTCCAGGGCGCCGTCGCCGAAGATCTGTTCACCGGATTTCGCGCGCTTTTTCAGGATCGCAAACATCAGTTCCTGTTTGCGCAGACGCGCCGCGTTGTCGATATCAAGACCGATGGCCATCTCCAGCAATGCCGAGACGTGTAGGGCCTTTAATTCAGATAGATGCATATGTGTTGAGTGTCCCGTGACGGGAAAGTAAAGGTAGGGGAGGGAACTGCGTGGTTGTCTCTAAGTTATTAAACGGCGTCGCGGGCGCGGCGCCGTTTTTTGCAGCGTAATACTATCTTACTTAGATATTGCTGTCGATGAAAGAGGTCAGCTGGCCTTTTGCCATTGCGCCAACCTTTTGAGCGGCGGCGACGCCGTTCTTGAACAGGATCAGGGTCGGGATGCCGCGGATGCCGAACTTGGCAGGCACTGCCTGGTTGGCGTCGACGTCCATCTTGGCGATCAGGATCTTGCCGTCGTATTCCTTGGCCACTTCTTCCAGGATCGGGGCGATGCTCTTGCAGGGACCGCACCACTCGGCCCAGAAGTCGACCAGCACTGGGCGGTCGGATTTCAGGACGTCGGCGTCAAAGGAACTGTCGGTGATGTGTTTGATGTTTTCGCTCATATATTCCTCTATCGAGGTCTGTTGGGGTCAATAACGCCTGGGGATTATGCCATGTTGTCTGCAATCGCCGTCAACGTTGCCGGTTACAGGCAGCAGATGGTGGCCAATTGCGCGAATTCAATGTCTTGGAAGGGGTGGCAACAAGGTCGGCAGGCGGGGATGGCGTAAATAATAACCCATTTTTTAGAAATGTGCGGCAGATTGTAGAAACCATCTAAACTATTTGCCATTGTTGTCAAGCGCCGGCCCGGGCTGGGCCTGGCAGCGGCTTGCTGCGCGCGCCATCAGCGCGGCCAGCGTGTCGATCGCCAGCGGCTTGGCGCAGGCGTCCAGGATCGCCAGTCCCTGCGCCTCGGCCAGGCGGGCCGCGGTTTTCAGCACGGCGCCGTCCACGCCCGACAGCAGCACCACGCAGCCGCGGTATTGCTGCGCCGCCGCCAGCCGCAGGAAGTCGATGCCGTCCATCACCGGCATGCTCAAGTCGCAAATCAGCAACTCCGGCGGGCGCAGGCGCAGCTCCACCAGCGCGCGCCGGCCGTCGGTCTCGGGCAGCACTTCGTGCGGCCCCAGGCCGGCGATCATGTCGGCCAGCACGTCCAGCATGAACTTGTCGTCATCCAGCAGCAATACCCGCATGATGTCTTGCCCTACCTAGTTATCGTCGGCGAAAGTGGTGTTGGTCATGATTTGTTCGGTGATCTGTTCCAGCAGCGGCCACAGCTGCGCAAGGATGGCTTGCGCGCGCTGCGCCCCCCGCTCGGGCGGGGCGTCGGCCGGCAGCTGCTCGATCTCCAGCATCAGCTCGCCCATGCCCAGCGCGCCGACGGTGCGCGCCGGCGACTTCAGGCGGTGGCCCAGTTCGCGCACCCGCGCCAGGTCGCCCCGCTGCAGCGCCCGCTCCATCTGGCCCAGGCCTTCCTGGGTGTTTTGCAGGAACTTGAAGGCGAACTTGCGCACCTTGTGCGGATGATAGCCCAGCAGCTTGGCCAGGATCGACAGGTCGATCACCGCCGGGTCGCCGCCCAGCGTGGTCTTGAACACCGGGCGCGCGCTCACCGCCGGCGCCGCGCGCGGGGCGTCGTCGCTGCGCTCCGGCAGCCAGTTGGCGATGGTCTGGTACATCAGCGCCGGCTGGATCGGCTTGGAGATGAAGTCGTCCATGCCGGCCTCGATGCAGCGCACCCGGTCTTCGTTGGTGGCGGTGGCGGTCATCGCCAGCACCCGCATGTCGGCCAGGCTGGGGTCGGCGCGGATGCGGCGCGTGGTTTCCAGGCCGTCCATCAGCGGCATCTGCACGTCCATCAGCACGCAGTCGAACACGGTCTGGCGCAGCAGCTCCAGCGCCTCCATGCCGTTGGCGGCCAGGCACACCGAGGAGCCGACTTCCTCCAGCATCTCCAGCGCGATCTGCTGGTTGAAGGTGTTGTCCTCGACCAGCAGGATGCGGGCGTGCTTCAGCGCCGCCATCACCGCCGCGCTGCGCGAGGAGGCCAGCAGCTCGGCGGCGGCGTCCTTGACGCGGTCGATCAGCGCCGGCACCGTGGCGCTGCTGATACCCAATCGCGCGGTGAACCAGAAGGTGCTGCCCAGGCCGGGCCGGCTGCGCACGCCGACGTCGCCGCCCATCAGCTGCGCCAGCTGCTTGCAGATAGCCAGGCCGAGGCCGGTGCCGCCGTATTCGCGCGTGGTCGAGGTGTCGGCCTGCTGGAACGACTGGAACAGCTTGTCGATCTCGGCTTCCGACAGGCCGATGCCGCAGTCGCTCACTTCGAAGCGCAGCAGGCAGCCGTTGGCGTCGCCCACCACCTGCCGCACCCGCACCTCGATCCGGCCCTTCTCGCTGAACTTGATGGCGTTGTTGGTGTAGTTGATCAGCACTTGGCCCAGCCGCAGCGGATCGCCGCGCAGCACCCTGGGCAGCGTGGGGTCGAGGTCGAACACCAGTTCCAGGTCGCGGCTGGCCGCCTTCGGCGCCACCACCGTGGTCAGCGTCTGGATCACGTGGTCGAGCGCGAAGTCGACCTGCTCGATCTCCAGCTTGCCGGCCTCGATCTTGGAGATGTCGAGGATGTCGTCGATGATGCCCAGCAGGTGCTCGCCGGCGAAGCGGATCTTTTCCAGGTAGTCGCGCTGGCGCGGATCGAGGTCGGTCTTCAGCGCCAGGTAGGCCATGCCGATCACGCCGTTCATCGGCGTGCGGATCTCGTGGCTCATATTGGCCAGGAACTGGCCCTTGGTCTGGCTGGCTTCCTCGGCCAGCATGCGGGCCTGGTTCAGTTCATCGGTGCGGATCGCCACCCGTTCCTCCAGGTGCTCGTTCAGTTCGCGCAGCTGGTCTTCGCCGCGCTTGCGGTCGGTGATGTCGGTCAGGCTGGCCACCACCAGCGGCACCATGCCGCGCTCGTCGGGTATCGGCTCGGCGTTGACCGACAGCCAGTGCACTTCGCCGTTGGCCTGGCTCACGCCCATCACCACGTCGCGCACCGAGACGCCGGTGACGATGGCCTGCTGCACCGGATGGCTGGCGAGGTCGAACGGCGAACCGTCCTCGCGCACGCCGCGCCACAGGCGGCCGCCGTCGACCTCCAGCGAATGCGCCAGCATGTGGGCGGCGGCGGCGTTGCTTTCCAGGATAAAGCCGTCGCCGTTGATCATCACCAGGCCGTTGGTGACGGCGTTGAAGATCGACGCCAGCCGCTGGCTGGAGCTGCGCAGCGCGCTGTCGGCGCGGCGCCGTTCGGTGATATCGGTCAGCATCGCCAGGGTGCCGGCGTAGTGGCCGGCGTCGGAGTTGATGACGGTGGTCGACAGCAGGCACCAGACCACGCTGCCGTCGCGCCGCAGGAAGCAGACATCGCCCTGGCAGGCCTCGCCGGCCAGGCGCCGCTGCAGGTGCTGCTTGAGCAGGGCGTGGCCGTCGTCGTCCATGAAGTCGGTCATGGCGCGGCCCAGCATCTGCTCGACGTCGTAGTCCAGCATGCGCGCCATGGTCGGGTTGACGAAGCTGGTGCGGTCGTCGGCGCCGGTCATCCAGATGCCTTCGGCGGCGGTCTGCACGATCAGGCGGTAGCGTTCGGAGCTGGCGTGCAGCGCTTCCTCGGCGCGCTGGCGCTGGGTCATGTCGCGCAGCGCCATCACCACCAGCTCCTGGCCGGCCAGCATCACCGGCGCGATGTGCACCATCGCCGGGAAGCTGCCGCCGTCGGCGCGGATCGCGCTCAGCACCCGGCCCGGCAGGTTGGGGCGCGAGAACAGCTCGCGCGTGCGGCCGTTGCTGCGCATGGCTTCCGGCGCCAGCTGCTCGACCGAGCGCCCGGCCATCGTGCCCTCGTAGCCGAAGCTGCGGGCGCAGGCCGGATTGGCGTAGCGCACCCGGCCGCTCTTGTCGGCGATCAGCATGGCGCCCGGGGTGGCGTCGACGATGGAGCACAGGCGCGCCTCTTCGGCGGCGGCGCGCTCGCTGATGTCGGCCATGGTGCCGGTGGCGCGCAGCGGCCGGCCGCTGTCGTCGCGTTCGATGATCCTGCCGCGCGCCAGCACCCAGATCCAGCCGCCGTCCTTGGTGCGCATGCGGTGCTCGCTGACGATCTGGAGGTGCGGTTCGGCCATGCTGGCCAGGCAGTCCTGGATGGTGCGCTCGACGCGCGCCTGGTCGTCCGGGTGCACGTGCACCAGCCACTGCTCCAGCGTCGGCGTGAATTCGCCGGCGCCGTAGCCCAGCAGCGCGCCGTAGCGCGGCGACAAGGTCAGCGCGCCGGTGTCGAGCCGCCACTCCCACATGCCTTCGCCGGTGCTCTCCAGCGCGAAGCTGGCGATGCGCTCGGCGTCGCCCAGTTCCGCGCGCGCCGCCCGCAACGCCGCCGCCTGCCGCCGCAGGCGCCACAGGCCGGCCGCCGTCAACAGCAGCAGCAACGCCGCCGCCAGCGCGCCGAGGTAGCGCAGCAGGCGGTCGCTGGCCTGCGGCTGGTACAGGAAGCCGTCCAGCTTGAAGTCGGCCGGCAGCATGCCCTGCTCGATATAGGCGCGGGCGATGGCTTGCCAGCGTTCGGGGTTGCTGTAGCCTAGCTCGATCAAGCCCTGTTCCAGCAGCGGCACGGTGTGCTGCGCCTCGTACATCAGGTGCTCGCGGCTGTGGCGTTCGGGGTAACGGGCCCGTATCAGGTCGGCGATCTCGCCCTGGTGCGTCATCGCATAGCGCCAGCCGCGCAGCGTGGCGTCGCGCAGCGCCTGCGCGCGCAGCGGGTGCTCGCGCAGTTCGCTTTCGGTGGTGTACAGCATGTCGCCGTAGAAGTCGTCGCCCAGCGAGCGCGCCGACAGGATCTCGTAGCCGACGTTGTTGCGTTCGAGCAGATACGGCGCTTCGGTGACGTAGATCGACATGGCGTCGATCCGGCCTTCGAGCAGGTCCTCGGTACTGAAGCTGTGCATGGCCTGCACCAGGCTGTCGGGGCGCACGCCGAGCTTCTTGAGGAAGATCATCAGTTCTTCGTTGTTCGCCGCCAGCATCACGCGGCTGCCGGGCCAGGGACGCGGCTTGCCGTCGGCGTCGTGCCGCACCAGCAGCGCGCTGGCCGAGTGCTGGAAGATCGAGGCCAGCACCACCACCGGCTGGCCGCGTCCGCGCGCCACCAGCAGCGAGGTGTTGCCGACGCCGTATTGGGCGCGGCCGTCGAGTACTGACTGGATGGGATCGATGCCGGGGCGCGCCTCGAGCAGCGTGACGTCGAGGCCGACGTCGCGGTAGTAGCCCTGGTCCTGCGCCGCGTAGTAGCCGGCGAACTGGAACTGGTGCATCCATTTGAGCTGGATGCTGACCTTCTCCGCCGCCTGCGCGCCGTCAAGGCCGAACGCCAGCACGAGCGCAGCCGCCGTCAGGCTGCGTGGCAGACGGCGCCAGAAGAGGGTCCGGCCGGACCTGGGACGGCGGTGCAACAAGAGCTTCCCTTTCAATCCGCAAGGCGTTGCTGGTATTTGTGCT
Organism: Duganella sp. S19_KUP01_CR8; assembly: GCF_036688705.1. NCBI lineage: Bacteria > Pseudomonadati > Pseudomonadota > Betaproteobacteria > Burkholderiales > Oxalobacteraceae > Duganella > Duganella sp. S19_KUP01_CR8. The sequence continues at coordinate 24,442 of NZ_JAQQPR010000007.1, forward strand.
GTGGCCGGGCAACTATAGCATCGAAGGTTGGGCTTTAGTCGACTAAGTTGTAAGGAATACCTTATTGCGCGAAGCTGCCGGCGAACTGGTAGCGGTGGCCGGGATGCCACATGGTGGCGATCGAGGCGACCTGGCCGTTGGAACGGGTCTGGCGCTTGAGCACCAGGCAGGCCTGCCTGGTGTCGATGGCCAGCATCTCGGCGATGTCGCGCGGGGCGGCCAGCGCTTCGATGCTGTAGCTGGCGCCTTGCAAGGGGGCCGCCTTCATCAGGTATTCGTTGGGCGTGATGGCGGCATAGTCCTGCTCCATGTAGTCCGGCGCGCACAGCGGATTGGCCCAGCGGTCTTCGACCTGGATCGGCACGCCGTTCTCGAAGTGCACGATCACCGAATGGAACAGCGGATGGCCGGCCGGCAGCTCGAACTGCTTGGCCATCAACTCGCTGGCCTTGACCCGCTCCAGCTGCTGCAGGCTGCTGCGGTGGGCGTGGCCGCGGGCGCGGATCTCGTCGGCGATGGATTTGATTTCCAGCAGCGTGGCCTGGTACTTCTGCTGGGCGACGTAGGTGCCGGAGCCCTGGCGGCGGGTCAGGATCTGGTCGGCGGTCAGCTCGCGCACGGCGCGGTTGACGGTCATGCGCGACACGCCGAACTGCTTGACCAGCGCCTGTTCGGACGGGATCACGTCGCCTTCCTTCCAGGTGCCGGCGGCGATCTGCGCCACCAGGTAATCCTTGATGCGCTGGAATATGGGGGTACTGTCTTGCAGGGCTTGTTCGTCGTCCAAACGGTTTCTCCGAGGGCGCGCCTGACTGGCGGCAAGTGGGCATTTTAGCATCGCGTGCCGGCCCGACGTACAATCTACAATTCAAAAGCAAGAGCCGGAGTGCGTCGCGGCGCGGCGCTGGATAGGATGGCTGCATTCCTTATCCGATCATGGAGTCTGAGATGGGCAAGACAGCAAATAAAGAAGTGACACGGACCGCCTACCAGGGCGATGAGCTGCGCTGGGACGCCGTGCGGCAGCGCGACGCCGGCGCCGACGGCGAGTTCTGGTACTCGGTGCGCAGCACCGGCGTGTACTGCCGGCCGTCGTGCGGGGCGCGGCCGGCGCTGCGCAAGAACGTGGCCTTCCACGACAGCCGCGAGGCGGCCGAGCAGGCCGGCTTCCGTCCCTGCCTGCGCTGCAAGCCGGACCAGCCGCCGCTGGCCGAGCGCCAGGCCGCCATCGTGGCGCAGGCCTGCCGCCTGATCGACGCCGCCGCCGCCGGCGCAGAGAGCGCGCCGGACCTGGACAGCCTGGCGACGGCGGTGGGCGTGAGCCGCTTCCATTTTCACCGTATGTTCAAGGCGGTGACCGGGATTACGCCCAAGGCCTACGCCAACGCGCAGCGGGCGCGCCGCATGCAGGACGGGCTGGCGCAGCAGGCCACGGTGACGGACGCGATGTACGCGGCCGGCTACAACTCCAGCGGGCGCTTCTACGCGCAGTCGCCGTCGGTGCTGGGCATGACGCCGACCGCCTTCCGCAACGGCGGACGCGGCGCGCAGATCCGCTTCGCCATCGGCGCCTGCTCGCTGGGCGCGATCCTGGTGGCCAGCACCGAGCAGGGCATCTGCGCGATCCTGATCGACGACGATCCCGATGTGCTGGTGCGCGATTTGCAGGACCGCTTCCCGAAGGCGGAGCTGATCGGCGCGGAGCCGGAGTATGAGCAGGTGGTGTCGCGCGTGGTCGGCATGGTGGAGCGGCCGGAGCTCGGTCTCGACCTGCCGCTCGATGTGCGCGGGACGGCCTTCCAGCAGCGCGTGTGGCAGGTGCTGCGCGGGATCCCTGCCGGGCGCACGGTCAGCTATGCGGAACTGGCGGCGCTGGTCGGCTCGCCCAAGGGCGCGCGGGCGGTGGCCGGGGCCTGCGCGGCGAACGCGCTGGCGGTGGCGATACCGTGTCACCGCGTGGTGCGCAACGATGGTTCGATCTCCGGCTACCGCTGGGGCGTGGACCGCAAGGCCGCGCTGCTGGACCGGGAGGCGGGCAAATGAAGAACGGCGAGTTCGATTTCGGCGGCGGCGCGGCCGAGCGCAAGCCGCGCAAGCAGCTGCCGGTGAGCGTGGCGCCGCCGGTGCAGGCAGCAGTGCCCGCCGCGGCCGCAGCGCCCGCAGGCAGCGCCGTCCCGGCGGGCGACAACGCCGACGCAGCCGCCCAAGCCGCCGCCAACGCGCTGGCGCTGGCCAACGCCCGCAAGGCGGTCGGCGCGGCGGCCGGCATCGCGGTGCACGTGGCGGGGCTGGACTGGCAAGCCATCGCCGATGAGTTGAACGCGCACGGCTACGCCATCGTCCCCGGCATGCTGGGCGCCGACGAATGCATCGCGATGGCGGCGCAGTACCGGCAAGCCTCGCTGTTCCGCAGCCGGGTGGTGATGGCGCAGCATGGCTTCGGCAGCGGCGAGTACCAGTACTTCCGCTATCCGCTGCCGTCGATGATCTCGGCGCTGCGGCAATCGCTGTATGGCCCGCTGGCCGATATCGCCAACCGCTGGCACGAGCTGATGGACATGGAAGCGCGCTTCCCGCCCGACCATGCCGACTTCCTGGCGCGCTGCCACGCCGCCGGCCAGCAGCGTCCGACGCCGCTGATGCTGCAATACGGCGCCGGCGACTACAACTGCCTGCACCAGGACCTGTACGGCGAGCACGTGTTCCCGCTGCAGGCGGCGATCTTGCTGAGCCAACCGGGCAAGGACTTCGAAGGAGGGGAGTTCGTGCTGACCGAGCAGCGCCCCCGCATGCAGTCGCGGGTGGAGGTGGTGCCGCTGAAGCGCGGCGACATGGTGATCTTCCCGGTCAACCACCGGCCGGCGCAGGGCGCGCGCGGCGTCTACCGGGTCGCCATGCGGCATGGCGTGAGCCGGATCCGTTCGGCGTCGTCAGGCCCCACTGCGCGACATACGCTGGGACTGATTTTTCACGACGCGACCTGAACGCTCTTCTGCGTCTGGTACAGGCGGGCGTAGATGCCGTGCTGCGCCAGCAGCGCCTCGTGGCTGCCCACTTCGGCGATGCGGCCGCCGTCCAGCACCACGATGCGGTCGGCGTTTTCGATGGTCGACAGGCGATGCGCGATGACCACCGTGGTGCGGCCCCGCATCAGCACTTCCAATGCCGCCTGCACCAGGCGTTCCGATTCAGTGTCCAGCGCGCTGGTGGCTTCGTCCAGGATCAGGATGGGCGCGTTCTTGTACAGCGCACGGGCGATCGCCAGGCGCTGGCGCTGGCCGCCCGACAGCCGCAGGCCGTTCTCGCCGACCGAGGTCTGGTAGCCATTCGGCTGGCGTTCGATGAATTCGTGCGCATGGGCGGCGCGCGCCGCCGCCTCGATGCGCTGCATCGACGGCTCGGGATCGCCGTAGGCGATATTGGCCGCCAGCGTGTCGTTGAACAGCACCACGTCCTGGCTGACCAGCGCGATCTGCTGGCGCAGGGAAGCCATGGTGTAGTCGCGCAGGTCGACGCCATCGAGCTTGATGCTGCCGGCGCCGACATCATAGAAGCGCGGCAGCAGGCCGGCCAGCGTGGTCTTGCCGCTGCCCGAGCTGCCCACCAGGGCCACCGTTTCGCCGGCGGCGATGTCGAGCGACACGCGGTCCAGCGCCGGCTTGGCGTCGGCATCGGCGCCGTAGTGGAAGCTGACTTCCTCCAGCGCCAAATGGCCGATCGCGCGCTCCACCTTCTTGGTGCCGGTGTCGGCTTCGGCCTCGGTGTCGATCAGGCCGAACACGGATTCGGCGGCGGCCAGGCCGCGCTGCATCGGTTCGTTAATCTTGGTCAGGTTCTTGATCGGCGACTGCATCGCCATCAGCGACGACATGAAGGCCACGAAGGCGCCCGGCGTCAGCGCGCCGGCCTGCGCGCGCAGCAGCGCGAAGTAGATCACCGACGACAGCGTAATCCCGATCAGCAGCATGATGATGCCGGAGTTGAGCGCCGACGTCGCCGCGTGCTTGACGGCCAGCTGGCGATTGAGCTTGACCACGCCGTCGAAGCGGGCCTGCTCGTACTTCTGGCCGCCGAAGATCTTGACCACGCGCTGGCCGCTGATGCTTTCGTCGAGCACATTGGTCAGGTAGCCCATGGCCGCCTGCGCGCTCTTGCTCAGGTGGCGCATGCGGCGCCCGGCGAAGGTGACGATGATGGCCACCAGCGGCAGCAGGCCAAGGCAGAACAGGGCCAGTTGCCAGTCGACGATGAACAGCGTGGCCAGGTAGCCGATGGTGGCGACCGAATCGCGCACCGCCACGTTGACCACGGTCAGGCCGGCCTGCGCCACCTGGGCGGCGTCGAAGGCCACGCGCGACAGCGTGGTGCCGGTGGAGGATAGATCGAAATAGCCGTTCGGCAGGCGCATGATGCGGGCGAACATCAACTCGCGCAGATTGGCCTGCACCCGGCTGCTCAGCCAGGCGGCGCCGTATTCGCCGGCGAAGCTGGAAAACATGCGCATCACGGCCAGCCCGAAGATCACCGCCGGTATCGACCACAGCGCCGCGTTGACCGGATCGTGCGGCAGCACCTGTCTCAGCCACTCCTGCACTTCGGCCAACAGGCCGGTCGCTGGACGGCCGGCGGCCAGAGTGTGGCTCGGAGCCAACGCATCGACGACGTTTTGCAGTTGTTGGATCAGCATGACATCGGTGGCGGCAGCCAGGCCGACCGCGAACAGGGTGACGACGCCGATCCAGGCGTAGGGGGAGAACTGCTTGAGCAGGCGTAGATAGAGTAGGCGGCTGGACACGAGAGGTGCTTATCGGGCGGCAAAGACTGCATTGTAACCGGCTTGCCGGGCCGCAGCCGCTAGCTAACGCGTTGTTCAATCGAAACACTCACAGCCAAGAAAAACCTTTACCTTCCAAAAATTACTTTAGTGCAAAAATTTCACGGACTAGAATGAACCCGCACTGCAATAGTTTCCTCACGTACTTTCAGAGAGGTGATATGGATCTGCATTCGCTCTTACCGCGGCAGCGCCTGGCGCTGCTGCTTGCGACGGCGCTGTTGGGCGGCACATCGTTGTCGGCGCAGGCCGAACTGGCCATCATCGTCAATCCGCAAAACCCGGCCACCCGCATGTTCCCGTCCCAGGCGGCGCAGTTCTTCCTGGGCGGCTCGGTGCAGTTCACGCCGGTGGAACAGCCGGAAAGCTCGCCGCTGCGCGCCGAGTTCTGTAAAAAAGTGCTGGAGAAATCGCCGGCCCAGGTCGAGGCCATCTGGTCCAAGATCGTCTTCACCGCCAAGGGTAAGCCCCCCAAGGAATACAAGAGCAGTGCCGAAGTCAAGAAAGCGGTGGCCGACAACGTCAACGCCATCGGCTACATCGAAAAATCGGCGGTGGACGACACGGTCAAGGTCGTGGCGATCGTTCCTTGAACTGGCATGTTCTTCCCTTTACTGGAGTCTGCTCGATGAAAAAAACACTGATAGCGATGGCACTGGCCGCGCTGGCCGGCCTGGCCGGCGCCACCGACCTGACCGACGACGGCACGCTCAAGCTGACCGGCTTCTACAACCTGACCGGCGCCCGCGTGCTGAGCGGCAAAGCCCAGGGCAGCGGCACGCCGTGGGACTACATGCAGTGGAAATGTCCCTGCACGGTGCAGAACTGGGAATACGCCGCCGTCTACGAACGCAGCGAGGGCTGGCAATTCAACCAGGAGTCGTCGGTCGGGTTCCAGCTGAAGAAGGAGTTCTCGCCGACGCTGTCGGCCACGGCGCAGGTGCTGGTGCGCGCGCATAATCCCGGCCATGGCCTGACGCCGACGCTGGACTGGGCCTACCTGACCTGGCAGCCGTCCGCCGATTCCGCCTGGACCTTCCAGGCCGGCCAGTTCCGCATTCCGCTGTACTACTACAGCGATTACCTGTACATCGGCTATGCCTACCCTTGGGTGCGGCCGGCGCCGGACGTCTACGGCTGGCCGATCTACGCCTACCAGGGCGCCAACGCCAGCTACCGCACGCAGCTGGGACAGTCCGACTGGGCCGCCACCTTCCACATGTGGGCCGGCGGCTACACCCAGCACAACGACACCTACGACACGCAGATCTACTACGCCACGCCGACCCATGAAGCGTGGAAGAGCATGGTGGGCGGCTATGTGTCGGCCAACAACGGCGTGTTCGACGTGCGCGCCATGCTGATGCACTACAAGGACAGCACCTGGCAGGACAGCCCGGCGGGCAAGGTGTACTTCGTCGACGGCCAGAGCACCCGCATCGCCGGGCTGTCGGCCAACGTCGACTACAAGAACTGGCTGGTCAAGTCCGAGCTGGATCGCTACGAGCAGGTCGACGCCGGCAAGGGGCTCAACAACGTTTACAAGTACGCGCTGGTCGCCGTCGGCTACCAGTACGAGGCGTGGACGCCGATGTACACCTTCTCGCGCTACACCACCATCAACGAGCCTATCGAGGCGCGCAACACGCAGTACCTGTCGCTGCGCTGGGATTTCCGCAAGAACACAGCGCTCAAGGTGCAGTACGACGTGAGCAAGGACAAGTCGCACTACAGCTATCCGTTCTTCGGCGACTCGCGCCTGTTGTCGGTGTCGCTGCAAGGCTTGTTCTAGACGTTGCGTTCGGCGGGTTGTGCGCTACACTCTGTTCTTGCTTCTGAATGGAGAGTATCGATGCGCACATCCCAGTTTTCGCCCGCTCCGCTGGCCGCCGCCGTCAGCCTGGCCCTGTCCGCCGTCCTGCCGCTGGCGCAGGCCGACACCATCATCGACCACGCCAACGGCTATACGCTGAACGCGGCCGGCACCTTGCAGCGATTCAGTTCGCTGGCCTTCGATGACCTGGGCCGCATCGTCGCGGTGGGCAGCGAGCGCGAAACGGCGATCCGGCTGCCGAAGGCGGAGCACATCGACGCCCAGGGCAAGACCCTGCTGCCAGGCCTGATCGACGCCCACGGCCACGTGTTCGAGCTGGGCGAGATCGCCTCCGGCGTGGAGCTGTTCAGCGCCATCTCGCTGGGCGGGGCGGTGCGCGCGGTGGCGGAGTTCAGCCGCACGCACCCGAAGAACGCCTGGGTGGTGGGCTTCGGCTGGAACCAGGAAGTGTGGAAGCTGGGCCGCTTCCCGACCGCCGCCGAGCTGGATGCGGTGGTGGGCGACCGGCCGGTGCTGCTGCACCGGGTCGACGGCCACGCCACCTGGGTCAACACCAAGGCGCTGGAAATGGCCGGCATCACCAGGGATACGCCGGACCCGAAGGGCGGCAAGATCGAGCGTGACGCCTCCGGCAAGCCTAGCGGCGTGCTGGTGGACGCGGCGATGGAGCTGGTCGACAAGGTGGTGCCGCTGGCCACGCCCAACGAGGCGCGCGCCCGGCTGGACAACGCGCTGGCGGCGCTGGCCAAGGCCGGCCTGACCAGCGTGCACGACGCCGGCATCAAGGTGGTGCAGGACGACCTGTATCGCGACTACGCCGACCACGGCAAGCTGACCACCCGCGTGTACGCGATGATCGGCGACACCGCGGCCGATTTCGACGAGCTGTCCAAGGAAGGCCCGCTCAAATCCTATGGCAACGATGTGTATGCGCTGGCCGCCGTCAAGCTGTACTCGGACGGCGCGCTGGGCAGCCGCGGCGCGGCCTTGCTGGCGCCGTACAGCGACATGCCGTCGACCCGGGGCCTGCTGTTCTATCCGAACGCCGAGATGCTGGCCAAGATGAACAAGGCCATGAAGGCCGGCTACCAGGTCAACGTGCACGCCATCGGCGACGCCGGCAACCGCCAGATCCTCGACGCCTACGCGCAGCTGATCCCGAAATATAACAACGTCGAGCTGCGCCACCGCGTCGAGCATGCGCAGGTGGTGGCGCTGGAGGACATCCCGCGCTTCAAGGCGCTGGGCATCATCCCGTCGATGCAGCCGACGCATGCGACCTCGGACCAGAACATGGCCGAGCAGCGTGTGGGGCACGAGCGCATCAAGGGCGCGTATGCGTGGCGCACCTTCCTCGACCAGGGCTCGCGGATCGCCTGCGGTTCGGACTTCCCGGTGGAGTCGCCGAATCCGTTCGAGGGGCTGCATGCGGCGGTCACGCGGCAGAACAACGCCGGCGTGCCGGCCGGCGGCTGGTACAAGAACCAGGCGATGACGCTGACCGAAGCGTTCCGCTGCTTCACGCTGGACGCGGCCTATGCGGCGCACCAGGAAAACGTCATCGGCTCGCTGGAGCCGGGCAAGTGGGCCGACTTCATCCTGATCGACCGCGACCTGTTCAAAGTGCCGGCCGAGCAGATCGGCAAGACCCAGGTGCTGCAGACCTGGATGGGCGGCAAGCGGGTGTATAAAAAGGACAAGCGCCCGGATTAAGCACCGCTGCGCTTTAATTTAGTCGCTTCAATTCCGCATAGAAGTTCTCATGCGAACCCAAGTTCAGGAGGACTACCGAAATCGGCTGAAATTTGGTGGGGCGCAGCTGATACGCGAGCAGAATCTCCTGCTTGTTAATCTTGAACTTGTGCACAAAAATCCCGGCAAGATCACCTTTCTTCTCTTCCCCGATGGTTGGCGCGTTGGCAATAGCCTTCACTGCTTTGTCTACGATGGTCTTGTCCTTGGCGTGGAGTTTTTTGACGGCCTTTGCAAAAGTTGGGGTAACAAGGACGTCAAGCACCGTTATGCCCCGAACTGGTATGGCGTGAGCATTTCGGCCTTGGCCTCTTGCGCGGCAAGCAGAGTATCTTTGATGAACTGGAGCGGCAAGTCGGGGTTTTCATCGACAGCCTTTCCTAGCCGCGCCCAGTACTCGATCTGCTTGGGAACAGAGCGGTGTTCGGCAGCAGCGTGTGGCTTAGCCATTTCAACCAGTTCGTCCGATAATTTCAAGGAAGTCGCCATCATGTCACCTCTAAGTAGTAGGTGTTAACCTGCCACTTATTGCTACCTTTTGCAACCATTTTGACGTGAGATCACCTCTGAAAAATATTCGGCGTCGCCTGGCGAATGCTGGCAACATATCTAGAGCATATTTGACAGGTGCGGGAATGGATCGTTCCCTCAGTCCGCTTAAAAACTGATTGACTTGGTTGTATATACAACTTATCCTTTAAGGATGCGCTGGCTGTGCGCGCGTTGTTGCGCGCCTGGCCGGTCCCACTCACTCAGGAGCAGGAGCCACCATGACGACCCATTTAGACAGCGATCCACGTTTTGACGCCAGCCGCGAAATCCGCGCCCCCCGCGGACCGGAGCGTACCTGTAAAAACTGGGGCGCCGAGGCGGCCTACCGCATGATCCAGAATAATCTGGACAAGGAAGTGGCGGAAAACCCGAAACACCTGGTGGTCTACGGCGGCATCGGCCGCGCGGCCCGCAACTGGGAATGCTACGACCAGATCCTGGCCTCGCTGCGCGAGCTGGAAGACAATCAAACCCTGCTGATCCAGTCCGGCAAGCCGGTCGGCGTGTTCCAGACCCACGAAGACGCGCCGCGCGTGCTGATCGCGAATTCGAATCTGGTGCCGAAATGGGCCAACTGGGAACACTTCAATGAACTGGACCGCAAAGGCCTGTTCATGTACGGCCAGATGACGGCCGGTTCGTGGATCTACATCGGCACCCAGGGCATCGTGCAGGGCACCTTCGAGACCTTCGCCGAAGCGGGCCGCCAGCATTTCGGCGGCGACCTCAAAGGCCGCTGGGTATTGACCGCAGGCCTGGGCGGCATGGGCGGCGCGCAGCCGCTGGCTGCGACCATGGCCGGCGCCGTGTCGCTGACCATCGAGTGCCAGCAGAGCAGCATCGACTTCCGCCTGCGCACCCGCTACCTCGACAAGCAGGCCGCCAGCATCGACGAGGCGCTGGAAATGATCAAACTGCACAAGGCCAATGGCGACGCCATCTCCATCGGCCTGCTGGGCAACGCGGCCGACGTGCTGCCGGAACTGGTACGCCGCGCGAAAGCCGGCGGCGTGGTACCGGACATCGTCACCGACCAGACCTCCGCGCATGACCTGATCAACGGCTACCTGCCGCAGGGCTGGACCGTCGAGCAGTGGAAGGCCGCGCAGCACGACGCCGCGCGCCACGAAGCACTGAAGGCCGCCGCCACCGAAGGTTGCGCCGTCCACGTGCAGGCGATGCTGGACTTCCAGACGCTGGGCGCCAAGGTCGTCGACTACGGCAACAACATCCGCCAGGTGGCGTTCGACCACGGCGTCAAGAACGCCTTCGATTTCCCTGGCTTCGTGCCGGCCTATATCCGCCCGCAGTTCTGCGAAGGCCGCGGCCCGTTCCGCTGGGTGGCGCTGTCCGGCGATCCGGAAGACATCTACAAGACCGACGCCAAGATCAAGGAGCTGTTCCCGCACCACGCCAACGTGCACCGCTGGCTGGACATGGCGCGCGAACGCATCGCCTTCCAGGGCCTGCCGGCGCGTATCTGCTGGCTGGGCCTGGGCGAGCGCCACATCGCCGGTCTGGCCTTCAACGAAATGGTGCGCAACGGCGAGCTGAAAGCGCCGGTCGTCATCGGCCGCGACCATCTGGACACCGGCTCCGTCGCCAGCCCTAACCGCGAAACCGAAAGCATGAAGGACGGCACCGACGCCGTCTCCGACTGGCCGCTGCTGAACGCGCTGCTCAACACCGCCGGCGGCGCGACCTGGGTGTCGCTGCACCACGGCGGCGGCGTGGGCATGGGCTACTCGCAGCACTCCGGCGTGGTGATCGTGGCCGACGGCACCGATGCCGCCGCCAAGCGCCTGGCGCGCGTGCTGGTCAACGACAGCGGCTCGGGCGTGATGCGTCACGCCGATGCGGGATACGAGACTGCGGTCGCCTGCGCCAAGCGCAACGGCCTCAATCTGCCAATGATTAAATAATTCGAGAGTACCTATGAAACCAAATGCACTGACCCTGAAACCAGGCGCGATGACCCTGACCGAACTGCGCGCCGTGTGGAGCGCCGCCGGTCCGCTGGCGCTGGCCGCCGAAGCCTATCCGATCATCGAAGCATCCGCCGCCGCCGTGCGCGCCATCGTCGCCAAGGGTGACGCCGCCTACGGCATCAACACCGGCTTCGGCCTGCTGGCCAAGACCCGCATCCCGGACGACAAGCTGGAACAGCTGCAACGCAACCTGATCCTGTCGCACTCGGTCGGCACCGGCGACCTGCTGTCGGACTCCGTCTGCCGCCTGATCCTGCTGATGAAAATCGGCAGCCTGGCGCGCGGCTACTCCGGCGTGCGTCCGCTGATCATCGACACGCTGATCGCGCTGTACAACGCCGGCATCATGCCGGCCATTCCGGCCAAGGGTTCGGTCGGCGCCTCGGGCGACCTGGCGCCGCTGTCGCACATGACGCTGGCGATGCTGGGCGTGGGCGACGTCCGCGTCAACGGTGAAATCATGCCGGCCGCCGACGCACTGAAAGCCGCCAACATCGCGCCGGTGGTGCTGGCCGCGAAAGAAGGCCTGGCGCTGATCAACGGCACCCAGGTGTCGACCGCGCTGGCGCTGCATGGCCTGTTCATGGCCGAGCGCCTGCTGGAAGCGGGCATGGTGTCCGGCGCGCTGTCGCTGGACGCGGCCAAGGGTTCCGATTCGCCGTTCGACGCCCGCGTGCACGAAGTGCGCGGCCAGCCGGGCCAGATCGCCGCCGCCTCGATCTATCGCCAACTGGTGAGCAACAGCGCGATCCGCGCCTCGCACCTGGTCGGCGACGAGCGCGTGCAGGACCCGTACTGCCTGCGCTGTCAGCCGCAAGTGATGGGTGCCTGCTGGGACATCATCGGCAACGCCGCCCGCACGCTGCTGATCGAAGCCAACGCCGTGACCGACAATCCGCTGCTGTTCAAGGACGGCGAACTGTCGGTGGTGGTCTCGGGCGGTAACTTCCACGCCGAGCCGGTGGCCTTCGCCGCCGACACGCTGGCGCTGGCGATCGCCGAAATCGGCGCCATTTCCGAACGCCGCATCGCGCTGCTGATCGACGCCACCTTGTCCGGCCTGCCGCCGTTCCTGGTGCGCGATCCGGGCGTGAACTCGGGCTTCATGATCGCCCACGTGACCGCCGCCGCGCTGGCGTCGGAGAACAAGTCGCTGGCCCATCCGGGCAGCGTCGATTCGATCCCGACCTCGGCCAACCAGGAAGACCACGTCAGCATGGCCACCTACGCCGCGCGCCGACTGGACGACATGGCGCACAACACCGCCGTCATCATCGGCATCGAGCTGCTGGCCGCGGCGCAGGGCATCGACTTCCACCGTCCGCTGAAAACCTCGCCGCACCTGGAGCACGTGCATGCGCAGCTGCGCCAGAAGGTGCCGTTCTTCGACGCCGACCGCTTCTTCGCGCCGGATATCGAAGCGGCCAAGGGCATGGTCATGCGCGGCGAGTTGAGCGCGTCGTGCCAGAGCCTGTTCACGCCGCTGCACCCTTAAGAGGAGGCGTCATGGACTATCAGTTCAAAGCAGGCAGTATTCCCTTGCTGGTGTCCATGCCGCACGTGGGCACCGATATTCCCGACGACGTGGCGGCGGCGATGACGCCGGCCGCCGTCGACAAGCAGGATACGGACTGGCACCTGGTGCGCCTGTACGAGTTCCTCGGCGAGATGGGGGCGTCGACATTGTCGGCGCGCTGGTCGCGCTACGTCATCGATTTGAACCGTCCGCCGGAAAACACCAACCTGTATCCGGGCCAGGATACGACCGGCCTGTGCCCGGTCGACACCTTCCATCGCGAGCCGCTGTACCGCGACGGCCATACGCCGAGCGAGGCCGAAGTGCAGCGCCGCCTGGCCGCCTACTGGAAGCCGTATCACGATCAACTGCGCGCGGAGCTGGACCGGCTGCTGGCGCTGCACGGCCGCGTGGTGCTGTGGGACGCGCATTCGATCGCATCGGTGGTGCCGCGCTTCTTCGAGGGCAAGCTGCCGGACCTGAACTTCGGCACGGCCGACGGCAAGAGCTGCGCGCCGGGCCTGAGCGACGCCATCGTGGCGCGCGCGCTGGCGCAGGATCAGTTCAGCGTGGCGGTCAACGGCCGCTTCAAGGGCGGGCATATCACCCGCCACTACGGCCAGCCGGCCAACAATGTGCACGCGATCCAGCTGGAGATGTGCCAGTCGACTTACATGGATGAGCAAGCGCCGTACGGCTATCGCGCGGACCGCGCGCAGCAGGTACAAGGCGTGTTGCAGAAAATGACGCAGGCCGCAGCCGATTGGGGGCGTGCATGAACCGGCTGTTCGCGCGCAACGCGCTGCTGCCGGAAGGCTGGCGCAAGGATGTGCTGGTCGAGTGGGATGCGAACGGCACCATCGTCCGCGTCGATGCCGGCGTGGTTGCGCCGGCCGGCGCGCAGCTGATCGCGCCGGTGGTGGAGTACGCGCTGCCGGGCATGATCAACCTGCATTCGCACAGCTTCCAGCGGGCGTTGGGCGGCCGCACGGAAAAGGCCGGCGAAACCAAGGACAGTTTCTGGACCTGGCGCGACCTGATGTACCGCTTCGCGCGCAACATCACGCCCGAGCACATCGAGGCCATCGCGGCTCAGCTGTTTTCGGAATGCCTGCGCCACGGCTACACGTCGATGTGCGAGTTCCATTACGTGCAGCGCGCGCCGGACGGCGCCATGTATCCGCGCCCGGCGGAAACGGCGGAGCGTGTCGTCGCCGCCGCACGTTTGGCGGGAATCGGCATCACCATGCTGCCAGTGTTGTATAGTTATTCCGGCTTCGGCGAAAGCGCCTTGAAGCCGGAGCAAAAGCGCTTCAAGACCGATCCGCAGGATGTGTTGCGGGTGATCGAGGCGCTGGAGCCCCTGCGCGATGCGCAAACCGAAGTGGGCGTGGCGCCGCATTCGCTGCGCGCGGCCTCGGTGGCGCAGATTAACGAGGTGCTGGTGACGCTGCCGGACGACCGTCCGGTGCACATCCACATCGCGGAACAGAAGCAGGAAGTGCAGCAGTCGCTGGACTGGAGCGGACGCCGCCCCGTGCAGTGGCTGCTGGACCAGGTGGAAGTCGATCAACGCTGGTGCCTGATCCACGCGACGCACTTGATGCGCGACGAGGTGGACAACATAGCGCAGAGCGGCGCCGTGGCGGGGCTGTGTCCGACCACGGAGGCCAACCTGGGCGACGGCCTGTTCCCGCTGGAGGACTTTTTGGCGGCGGGCGGACGATTCGGCATCGGCAGCGACAGCCATATTTCGCAAAGCGCGGTGGAAGAACTGCGCTGGCTGGAATACGGCCAGCGCCTGCAACACCAGCGCCGCAATATCGCGGTGTCGGCCGGGCAGCGCAATGTCGGCGACTTCCTGTGGCAGGGCGCCTTGCAGGGCGGCGCGCAGGCCAGCGGACGGCAGGTGGGCGCGTTGGCGCCGGGCCGCCGCGCCGATATGATCGTGCTGGATGACCAGCACCCGAATCTGTATGGATTGGCGCTGGACGAGGTGCTCGGCAGCTTCGTCTTCTGCGGTAATGACAATCTGGTCAAGGACGTCATGGTCGGCGGCCAGTGGGTAGTACGCAATCAGCAGCACGTTGCGCAGCAGGCGATCGCTGCGCGCTTCAAGCAGACCTTGGCCGAACTGAGGGAGTTCCGATGACCCAGCTAATCCAGTATGCAAGCCTGCGGCCCGCGCCGTGGAAGAACGGCGGCGGCAGCACGACGGAAATCGCCATCTCGCCCGCCGGCTCCGGCTTCGATGAATTCGACTGGCGCGTCAGCCTGGCGACCATTTCGCAGAGCGGGCCTTTCTCCAGCTTCCCCGGCATTGATCGTTCACTGGCGCTGGTCGACGGCGACGGCGTGCTGCTCGATTTCGGCGACGAGCGTTTTGTGCTCAGCCCCAGCGAGCCGCTGATCGAATTCGACGGCGAGGCGGCGGTGCACGCCACCGTCACCGGCAGCCTGACCACCGACTTCAATGTGATGACGCGGCGCGGCCGCTGCCGCCACCGGCTGGAGTCGTGCGAGGTCAGCGGCGCCGAGCGGCTCAAGCGCCGCAGCGGCACCACGCTGCTGTTCCTGGCCGACGGCGAGAGCCTGACGGTGAGCAGCGCGCGCGAACGCATCGCCATGGTGCGCTACGACGTGCTGGTGCTGGAGGCCGAAGAGGAATGGTCGATGGAAGCGCAACGCGCGACGGTGTTCGTGGTCGACATCATCAACAATTAAAGAAAGTACCAAGCATGTGGGATGTGTTGTTTACGAACGTGCATTTGGCCACGATGGCCGATGGCTACGGTGAAATCCGCGATGCGGCCATCGCCGTCAAGGACGGCAAGATCGCCTGGCTGGGGCCCCAGGCAGAGATGCCGCCGGGCGTGCTGGCCACCACCGTGCACGATGGCGGCGGCTGCTGGCTGACGCCGGGCCTGATCGACTGCCACACCCACATCGTCCACGCCGGCAACCGCAGCGATGAATTCGAGGCGCGCCTCAACGGCGCCACCTACGAGGACATAGCCCGCGCCGGCGGCGGCATCATGTCCACCGTGCGCGCCACCCGCGCCGCGTCCGAGGACGAGCTGCTGCGGCAAAGCCTGCCGCGCGTGTGCAGCCTGCTGGCCGAAGGCGTGACCACGCTGGAAATCAAGTCGGGCTACGGCCTGACGCTGGAGTCGGAAGCGAACATGCTGCGCGTGGCGCGCCGCATCGGCCGCGAGCTGCCGGTCAGCGTCGCCGCCACCTTCCTCGGCGCGCACGCCTTGCCGCCGGAGTTCGCCGGCCGCGCCGACGACTACATCACCGAAGTGTGCGCGATGATCGCGCCGCTGGCCGCCGAAGGGCTGGTCGACGCGGTGGACGCCTTCTGCGAACGGATCGGCTTCTCGCATGAGCAGACGGAGCGCGTGTTCCAGGCTGCGCGCGCGCAGGGCTTGCCGGTCAAGCTGCATGCGGAGCAGCTGTCCGACCAGCGCGGCGCCGAGCTGGTGGCGCGCCACCACGGCCTGTCCGCCGACCATCTGGAACACCTGACCGACGCCGGCATCGCGGCGATGGCCGCCGCCGGCACGGTGGCGGTGCTGCTGCCCGGCGCCTACTACTTCCTGCGCGACACCACGCCGCCGCCGGTGGCCGCCATGCGCGCCGCCGGCGTGGCGATGGCCGTCGCCACCGACTGCAATCCCGGCACCTCGCCGATGACCTCCCTGCTGCTGGCGATGAATATGGTCTGCACCCTGTGGCGCCTGACGCCATTGGAGGCGCTGGCCGGCTGCACCGTGCACGCGGCCCGCGCGCTGGGCCGCGAACAGCAGATCGGCAGCCTGGAAGTGGGCAAGCGCGCCGACTTCGCGCTGTGGCGCATCGCCCGTCCGGCCGACCTGTCCTACGCCATCGGCCTCAATCCCTGCCGGGGCGTGGTCAATGCGGGGGTGTTGCGTTCGCCGCAGGTTTAGAGTGCCGCCTCGGGAAATTCTGTTTCGTTAGTTATTGTTTCGGTTACAGTACCGGGATGCCTCTTCTAACGTAACAGGATATCCATGTTTGCCTTGAACTCTCTCCGCGCCGCCGTCTTGCTGACGCTCGGCGCGCAGGCGCTGGCCCAGGAGCCGGTGCCGCCCACGCCCGTCCCCCACACACCAGAAGCCCCCGTCGCCGCCAGCGCGCCTGTGCCGCCGGCCGCCAACCTGGCCGCCGCAGTGGCGGCGGCCGCTGCGCCGAAGCCTTACGCGGAGGTGGTGCGCGGCGCCGCCCATGTGCAGGGCTTCCTGAACCTGTTCCAGAAAGAGGAAAAAGTCTGGATCGAGCTGCGGCCCGACCAGTTCGACCGTCCGATCTTCATGACCGTGAACATGCCGAACGGGATAGGCGAGCGCGGTATCTACGGCAGCCAGATGGGACTGAGCCAGGTGGTGGTGTTCCACCGCATCGGCAACCTGGTGCAGATGATCGCCAAGAACACCGACTACGGCGCCAAGGCCGGCACGCCGCAGGCGCTGGCGGTGTCGCAGGCGTTCTCGGACAGCCTGCTGGCGATCGCGCCGGTGGCCAGCGGTCCGCATCCGCAGAGCCACGCCATCCTGGTGGAGGCGAACATCCTGCTGTTCGGCGATATCCCTAGTTTCACGACCCGGCTGGAAACGGCCTTCCGCATGCCGTATGCGATGGACGCGCGCAACAGCAGCTTCCAGACCATTCGCTCCGACGAGTCCATGACCGGCTTCCAGGTCAACGCCCACTTCTTCGTGCCGCGCATCGCGGCGCCGCCGCTGGTGCCGCCGACCACGCCGGTGGCGGTCCCCATGCCGCCGACCACGCTGCCGGACCCGCGCAGCATGTTCCTCGGCTTCTACTACAGCTTCATGCCGCTGCCGGCACAGCCCATGCATGGCCGCCTTGCGGACGACCGCATCGGCCACTTCGTCAGCACCATGCATGACTATTCGGACGACGTGACGCCGACGACGGCCGTGCATGTGATCGAACGCTGGCGCCTGGAGAAGCAGGATCCGGCGCAGGCGCTGTCGGAACCCAAGCAGCCCATCGTCTACTGGCTCGACGCGAACATCCCCGAGAAGTACCGCGAGTCGGTAAAGCAGGGCATCCTGGCCTGGAACGAGGCGTTTGAACGCATCGGTTTCAAGAACGCCATCGTGGTCAAGCAGCAGAGCGAGAAGGACCGCTTCGATACGATGGATGCGCGGCATGCGTCGGTGCGCTGGTTCGTCGGCAGCGATGTAGGCTTCGCCATCGGGCCGCGCCAGGTCGATCCGCGCAGCGGTGAGATCCTCGATGCGGACATCGGCATGTCCGACATCTTCGCGCGCGGCGCGCGCCGCATGATCGGCGAGGACAGCATGCCGCTGCAGGAAGCGCGCTGCGACTACCTGCTGGAATCGGCGTCCGAGATGGGCTTCGCCATGGGCCTGCTGGAGGCGCGCGGCGAACTGGAAATGGGCAGCCCGGAGGCGGACGCGGTGGCGCAAGCCTATGTGCGTTCGGTGGTGATGCACGAGATCGGGCACACGCTGGGCTTGCGGCACAACTTCCGCTCGTCGACCATCTACAGCATGAAGCAGTTGCAGGACCCGGAGTTCACCAAGAAGAACGGCCTGGCCGGTTCGGTGATGGACTACACGCCGTTCAACCTGTCGCTGAAGGGCGAGAAGCAGGGCGAGTACGTGGCGTCGACGCTGGGGCCCTACGATTACTGGGCCATCGAATACGCCTACAAGCCTATCGAACCGGCGCAGGAGAAGGAAGAACTGGCGAAGATCGCCGCGCGCTCAAATGAGCCGCTGCTGGCTTTCGGCACCGACCAGGACGCGGGCGGTTTCAATTCCGATCCCGACGTCAACGTGTTCGACCTGGGCAGCGATCCGCTGGCTTACTTTCAGCGCCGCCTGACGATCTCTCGCGAGCTGTGGGACCGTCTGCAAAACCGCACGCTGAAACCGGGCGAGAGCTATGACACGCTGCGCCGCAGTTTCGACTACGGCTTCCAGCAGTTTGCGCGCACCATGCCGGTGGTGGTCAAGTACGTCGGCGGCGTGACCTATCTGCGCGACCACGCCGGCACCGGCCGCGCCACCTTCACGCCGGTGCCGCTGCCGCGCCAGCGGGCCGCCTTGCAGATGCTGACCACCAGCCTGTTCAAGTCGGACAGCTTCCAGTTCTCGCCGGCGATGATCAGCCGCCTGGGATCGGATCATTTTGAACCGCGTGGACGGGCCGACGTGTCGGTCAGCGGACGCGTGCTGTCCTTGCAGTCCGGCGCGCTGGACCAGCTGATGTCCGATGTGGTGGCGATACGCCTGCTCGATTCTCAGGAAAAACTGGACGACCGCAAGCAGGCGCTCAGCCTCGACGAGTTGTACACCACCGTGCAGGACGCGGTATGGAGCGAGCTGAAAACCGGCAAGGACATCAACGGCATGCGCCGCAATCTGCAACGCGAGCATCTGAAGCGGCTGACCGCGATCCTGCTGCGCTCCTCGCCGATCACTCCGGCCGATGCGCGCAGCCTGCAACGCGAGAATGCGCTGGCGCTGCAACGCGATATCCGCGGCGCGATGGCAAAGCCGATGAGCCGCGAGGCCAAGGCGCACCTGTCGGAGTCGTATGAAACGCTGAGCCAGGCCTTGAAGGCAGCCATGTTGCGCGCGGGCGCTTGATGGTAAAAGTACGATTGCTAGTTTGCCTGGCCCTGTTGTTGGCCGGCGCGGCGTGCGCCGCGCCGGCCGATACGCTGCATGTGGGTTCGAAGCGCTTCACCGAATCCTATATTCTTGGCGAGGTGCTGGCGCAGACCGCAGCGCAGGCGGCACCGGCGACCAAGGTCGAGCACCTTCAAGGCCTGGGCAATACCGCCATCGTGCTGGCGGCCTTGCAGGCCGGCCGCATCGACGTCTATCCCGAGTACCTCGGCACCATCGACCTGGAAATCCTCAAGCACACGCAGGCCGCGCCGCTGGAGCAGATCCGCCGCGAACTGGCGCCGCTGGGACTGGGCGTGGCGGCGCCGCTGGGCTTCAACAACACCTACGCGCTGGCGATGCGCGGCGGGCCGGATGGGTTGACGAAACTCAGCGAGCTGGCCGCGCAACCGCGCTTGCGCTTTGGCCTGTCGCATGAATTCATCGGCCGCGCCGACGGCTGGCCGGGCCTGGCCAAGCGCTACGGCCTGCCGCAGCAGCCGGAAGGCCTGGACCACGGCATCGCCTACGAGGCGTTGATGCAGCGCCAGGTCGACGTGATCGACATCTACTCCACCGACGCCAAGATCCGCCAGTACGGCCTGCGCGTGCTGGAGGACGACCGCGCCTACTTCCCGCGCTACGACGCGGTGCTGCTGTACCGGCTCGATGCGGCCCAGCGCTTCCCGGCCGCGTGGAAGGCGATCACGCAGCTGGAGGGCCGCATCAGCGCGGCCGACATGATCGCGATGAACGCCGCCGCCGAAATCGACGGCCAGAATTTCGCCAACGTGGCGCGCGACTGGCTGGCCGCGCACAAGCCGCTGGCCGCCGGCGCGCCGTCCGCCGATGCCGGCAAGGCAGTGCAAGCGCCGCCGGTTCGCGATGGGCTGCTGGCCAAGATCTTCGACAAGAACCTGTGGCCGCTGACGCGCCAGCATGTGACGCTGGTACTGGTGGCGGTGCTGCTGGCATGCGTGGTCGGCATTCCGCTGGGCGTGCTGGCGGCGGCGTTGCCGCGCCTGCGGCAGGTGGTGCTGGGGTTGACGGGCGTGCTGCAAACGGTGCCGTCGCTGGCCCTGCTGGCGTTGCTGATACCCTTGCTGGGCATGATAGGCACGGCGCCGGCATTGGTGGCGCTGGTGGTGTATGCGCTGCTGCCCATCGTGCGCAACACCTGCACCGGTTTGTTGCAGGTGCCGGCCGGCTTGCGGCTGGCGGCGCAGGCGCTGGGCTTGCGGCCGATGCAGCGGCTGCTGCATGTCGAGCTGCCGCTGGCCCTGCCGGTGATCCTGGCCGGCGTGAAAACGGCGGCGGTGATGAGCGTGGGGACGGCGACCATCGCCGCCTTCATTGGCGCCGGTGGCTACGGCGAACGCATCACCATCGGCCTGGCGCTGAACGATAACGCCATGCTGCTGGCCGGGGCGATACCGGCGGCGCTGCTGGCGCTGCTGACGCAGGCCGCGTTCGAGTTGCTGGAGCGGCTGGCCAGCCGGGGCCGGGCCGCGTCACAGCGAGTGTAGCTTGGAGCGCAGCATCACCATTTCCTTGTGCAGCAGGCGCTCGGCGAGGAAATCGTTCTCGCGCTGGGCGGCGATGGCTTCCAGCGCCTGCGTATGGCGTTCCAGCCTGGAGCGTAGCCAGGCTTTGTAGACGGCGGTGGCCAGGGGCGGCAATTTGAGCATGACTGTCTCCTGCGATAGGTTCGACATTCATTCTGCAAGCATGACCGCGCCATGCTTTGCGTTATATCAAGACCCTTGAGACATATGCGTCAGCGCCTCGCCGGTGACGCGGCAAATGCGCCATTCCGGCAACAGCGAGGCGCCCATGCTTTCGTACAACTTGATGGCGTTGCTGTTCCAGTCCAGCACCGACCATTCGAAGCGGCCGCAGTCGCGTTCCACCGCCAGCTGCGCCAGCGCCACCAGCATCTGCTTGCCGTAGCCCTTGCCGCGCGCGCTTTGCTTGACGTACAAGTCTTCCAGGTACAGGCCCTTCTTGCACAGGAAGGTGGAGAAGTTGTGGAAGAACAACGCGAAGGTGACGACGACGCCGTCGGTCTCGCCGACCAGCGCTTCGCAGACCGGCTTGTCGCAGAACAGGCTGTCGTGCAGCATGGTTTCGTTGGCGACCACCATGTGTTCCAGTTTTTCAAACACGGCCAATTCGTAAATCATGCCGAAAATGGCGGCGACGTCTGCCGGCTGGGCCGGGCGTATGGTCAGGTTGGAAGTGCTCATCAGGCTTCGACTATGCTTTCTGTGGTGGAAGGGGAATCGGATTGCAGCGCCCAGGCGACGCTGGACAGGCACAATACCATGCCGGCCCATTGCAGCGGCCCCGGGCGGAAGTGCTCCAGCTGGATCGACAGCAGCACGGAAATGACCGGTGTGACCACGCCGATGTACACCGCCTTGTGCGAGCCGATGCGGTGGATCAGCGTAAAGTAGGCGGCGAAGGCGATCACCGAGCCGAACAGCGACAGGTACAGCAGCCCGCCCCAGTAGGGCAGGCCGGCCGGCACGGTGAAGGACTGGCCGCTGACCAGCACCCACAAGGCCACCAGCAGGCTGCCCCACAGCATCGACCAGGCCATCGTCAGCAGCACGTTGGACGATTGCTCGCGCACCTTGATCACGACCACGTTGCCGACCGAACTGGCGATGGTGGCGGTCAGCGCCAGTGCCAGGCCGAGCAGAAAGTGACCATTGCCGCCGGACAGGATCTCGCTCCAGGCGCCCACGATGGACTGGAAGAACAGCAGCGTGACGCCGCAGATGGCGACCGCGCCGGCGCTCCAGGTGCGCCAGCTGAGCGGGGTGCCGAAGGCCATGCGGTTGAGGATGGGGTTCCAGAACACCATCAGCGCGAACAGCACGGCGACCAGGCCGGACACCAGGTATTGCTCGGAGGTGTAGGTGCAGATGTAGCTCAGGCCGAAGGTGGCGCAGCCTTGCAGGAACATCCAGCGCTGGGTGCGCCAGGGCATCAGCAGCTTGTCGCCGCGCGCCAGGCACCAGGCGAACAGCACCGCCGCCGACAGCGCGAAACGGTAGACCACCGACACGGCGGGCGCGACCTCGCCCAGTTGCAGCGTGATGGCGAAGAAAGTGGAGCCCCAGATCAGGCAGGCAATGATGAACAGGAGTGGAGAGGACATCGGACGAGTATAGCCGCCCGGGCGATTCCTTGCCTAGCGGCTATGATTTTGTTGCGGCGCAACAGATCGAGGAATTTGTTTGTATCGCTGCGTAAATCTTGAGCAATTTGTTGAAAATGCAAGTATGATGGAATGACACATCAATCAAGGGAGAGCGGCATGAGTACCGCGCTGCAAATCAAGGTCGTCGGCTTGCTGGGCTATGTCGCGCTCAGCACCGCGCTGGTGCTGTTGCTGGCCGACGAACAGATGCAGAGCGCCGCCCAGACCCTGCTGGCGTTTTCAGGTTTCCATTAAGAAGTTGCGTTCAAAAAGACCGCAGCGTCGTTGTGGCGCCTCGCCGTGCAGGCGCACTGTCTTCGTCACCACGCCTAGCTGCGCTCATTTTGAACGCAACTTCTAGTACGCCAGTTTCATCCGGCGGTACAAAAATCCCAGCACAAACAGCGGCCCGATCAGCAGGAAGCGCAGGTCGTCGAAAAACGACGGCTTCTTGCCTTCGATCTTGTGGCCGATGAACTGTCCTATCCACGCCAGCACGAAGATCGCCAACGACAGCGGCAGGATGGCGCGGTCGGGCAGGGCGGCCAGCAGGGCCAGCATCAGCGTCGACATCAGCAGCATGCCCACCGCGAACGGTTTCGACAGCTTGAAATAATAGGCCAGCGAGGCCAGCGTGACCGCCACCGCCAGCAGCGGATGCACCGCCCACAGCAAACCCAGCAGCGTGAAGACGATGACCGGCACGCAGACGAAGTGGATCACTTCATTGATGGGGTTGAGGTGGCTTTCGCTGTACTGGGCCAGTAGCGTATCGATGGTGCGGGGTTGCGACATGGGTGTCTCCTTTGTTTTTATAGTACGGTCGTGCCGTCGGCAAATTCTACACCTGAAACGCGGCGTGGCAACGCTTGGGTACAATGCGGCCATGATCAACGCTACAGATCCCCTCCTTCCCGCATTGACCGGCCTGGCGCCGGTGATCGACGCGCGCACCCGCATCCTGGTGCTGGGCAGCTTTCCCGGCGCCGCCTCGCTGGCGGCGCAGCAGTACTACGCGCATCCGCGCAATCTGCTGTGGCCGATCCTGTCGGCGCTGACGGGGGAGCCGCTGGCCCAGTTGCCGTACGACGAACGCCTGCCGCGTCTGCTGGCGCATGGCTTCGGCCTGTGGGATGTGCTGGGCGCCTGCGAACGTGAAGGCAGTCTCGACTCGGCTATTCGCAAGCCCGCCGCCAACGACTTTTCCCGTCTGCGCGAATTATGCCCCGCGCTTGAAACCATCGGCTTCAACGGCCAGACATCCGGCAAATTCGCCGCGCAGTTCGCTGCCCATGGTTACCGGACGCTGGTCTTGCCATCAACCTCGCCCGCCCATGCCAGCTTGTCGTTGCAAGCGAAACTGGAATTATGGCGTGAACTATTGCATTGCTGAATTCAGACGCTGAGCCGACCGCGAAAGCCTCTTGCTGCATAGTACGATTCAGCGCCATTGTGATACAGGAAAACATGGTCATAGCGACGATCGCAGAACAGCGCGCCACCAAGATGCCTTATCTGGGCGGGTGTTTGCACCCAGCTCGATGTTTTCCTGTCGAACTCTCCCAATTCCTGCAACGCTCGATATTGCTGCTCCGTGAGTAACTCGACACCGATAGCGGACGCCATTTCGATAGCGCTTGCGCCGGGCTTATTTTCCTTGCGTGAATCGCGCGCCTCTTTGTCGTAGCAGGTGCTGCGTCGGCCCGTTGGACTTTCGGGCGAACAATCACAGAAAATGAACGCATCGCTTATTGCGTCATAAGCAATGACATCCGGTTCTCCGCCGGTGCGTTCCATTTCGGCGAGTGGCGGGAGCTTTCCGGGACTGGCCTCCAACTTCGCCTGCACGGAGCTCCAGTCGATTGCTGCGTGACGACGCATGTTCTTCGCGAACCGATCTTTGAGCGTTCCGATTAACTCGTCCCCAAGTGCCGTTTCCAATTTATTTCTCCTTTCGAAGCCAACGTGCCGGTTAATGCTGCTTTAATCCAACCGGCTTCAATGAGCGACGATGCGAAACTCAGTTGCTTTAGCCACTGGGCGCACTAGATTTCGTTCACGTATCAACTCCACGATGCCGTAGTTGGACATTGTTTTCAAAGTGCGTGATAGGTTGCTTGGTTTTCGACCGGTCGCCTCCGCCAACGCCGAGATGGATTCGGGTTGCGTTTCCAGGATCACGTGAAGTAACGCTCGGTTTTCATCGCTCAGGACTTCAGCCAGCGATTTCATCGAGGTGAACCAGACTTTGGGCTCGTTGGGTTTTGGCTTGTAACTGCCGCGAGCAATTGCGAGCACGCGCTCGCGAATTTTCTCTTGCGGCATGATGCCTATAAAAATCGGTTTCATCATTTTCTTAGCTCCTGCAGGACACGGTCCACGTCCGCAAAGAAATCGTTGAAGAGTTGCTGTGCATCCTTGAATTCATAAGGGACACCCTGGTCTGATGCGTGTCGGTGTTTATGATCGAAAGCCAGGATGCGTCCCGCATACTTGAATTTCTTTGGTGGCTTTACCATGTGGGCATTGTCGTAACCCAGAATGCGTATTCCATAAGGATCGTGCAGCGTCAGGGAGTAGCGGACGCCGTGCGGAACTTCGTCTGAGACCTCAGTCCGTTTGGCTTCTACCTTGATCCAATAGCCGCTCCCTTGATCAAGTACTGAGCCATCCAGATCCAACAGCGTGTCAATGACGGGATCGATCTTCATGCGAAGAGTATATCATCTGCTGATATGCAGCGACCGTGCTTGGTGTCAACCGTGAGGGTAGCGCATCAAGTTTTGTAATGGTTGCTATCAACATAACCAGTCATCAGCGCGACCGCCCAGTCTTCGCGGCCGTTGGCGCAGGCCAGTTCGGCCATGCTGCGGTGGTCGTAGGGGACGCTGAGCAGTTGCGCCTGCCACTGCTGCTGGCGGCGCTCGACGATGGCGTAGCGGGCGTCGGGCGAGCCGGATTCGATGGCGTGGGGATACGGGTGGTCGTCGGCATAGGCCGGCTGGCCGACGCTGCCGGGATTGACGAGCAACTGGCCGCGCGCGCTGCGCACGCTGCGCGGCACGTGCGTGTGGCCGCAGGCGACCAGGCTGGCGTCGACCTGGCCGAGGCGCTGCTCGATGTCGGCGGCGCCGGCGTGGCGCTCGGCCGTTTCCAGCAGGCCGGTGAGGTCGCTGGTCGGCGTGCCGTGGCATAAAAATACGTCTTCGCTGTATTGCAGCGCCGGCCGCAGCGTGGCGATCCACGCCAGTTCGCGCGGCGTCAGTTGCGCGCGGGCGTAGGCGTCGGCCGCGCCGGAGCCGGGATGCAGTTCGAGGATCTGCCGTTCGTGGTTGCCGGCCAGGTGGACCCAGTCCTGCGCCATCAGGTAGCGCGCCGTCTCCAGCGGCAGCAGCGGGCCGGACAGGCTGTCGCCCAGGTTGACCACCGCGTCCACGCCCTGGCGGCGGATGTCGGCCGCCACCGCTTCCAGTGCGGCCAGGTTGCCGTGGATGTCGGAGACGATGGCGATGCGCATGGCTAGTTATCCTTGAACGTGGCCAGCAAGCCGGCCGTGTCGACGATGGCGGCGTACTCGCCATCGAGGTTGGACAATGCCATGTAGTGTACATCGTCGGCGCTGCGGGGCGCGCCCGCGTAGTCGGTTTGGGCGTAGGCGTAGCAGGCGTCGGCCACCACGCTGGTGGCGAAGCCGAGGTTGCCGGCGCTGCGGGCGCTGGACTCCACCGAGTTGTTGGTGCTGACGCCGGCCAGCACCAGCCGGTCGATGCCGCGCACCCGCAACCAGCGCTCCAGTCCGCTGTTGACGAAGCAGTCCGGCACATTCTTTTCCACCACGTGTTCGCGCGCCAGCGGCGCCAGGCGCGGCTGGAATTCGGCGCCCGGCTGGCCGGGCCAGAACGGCGAACCCGGCGTGCGCGACATGTGGCGCACGTGCACCACCGGGGCGCCGGCCGCGCGCCAGGCGTCCAGCAGGGCGGCGATGTTGCGCTCGGCGTCGGGGTTGTTGCGCGCGCCGGCGGCGGGGCTGGCCATGCCTTGTTGCATGTCGATGATGATCAATGCCTGCATCGTTATGGTTCCTGGCGGGAGATCACCCGCACCACCGACTCCAGGTAATCCTCGAAGCCCATGCGCAGGTAGAGTTGGTGCGCGTCATTGCTGCGCATGACGTGCAGGAAAGAGGTGTCGCCGCGCTGCAGGTGGCGGCGGACCAGCTTGAGTATCAGTTGCTTGGCCAGCCCCCGGCCCTGGTAGTCGGGATGGGTGCAGACGCCGCTGATTTCGCACAGCCCCGGCGCGCGCAGGCGTTCGCCGGCCATGGCCATCAGGCGCTCGCCGTCGAAGTAGCCGAAGTAGTCGCCCAGCTCGATGGTGCGCAGGCCGAACGGGCCCGGCTTGCACAGCAGTGCCAGTTCCAGCGCCTGCGCCGCGTGCCGCGGGCCCAGCGGTTGTGCCTGCGGGGCCGGATCGGCTGCCGGCATGGCGCCGCTCCAGACCATGCGGAACATGGTGCTCTCGGCGTCTATCTTCCAGCCGGGCGGGGCGGCGCCGTGCCAGCTGTCGCAGTAAAACGGTTCGCCCGGCGCGCACACCGCTTCCAGCGCGGCGAAGTCCGGCCGCGCCGGATCGGCAAAGGCGACGATGGGGGAGAAGCCCTGGGTGTAGCGGCGCGCGCCGCCGCTGCCGTCGGCGTGGCGCGCGTGGGCGCCGGTCAGGGTGTGCCAAAAAATGTGGTCCAGCAGGTCGTTGCGTTCCATGCAGCTTGCCTTGTCGGTGGAGCGTGGTTATGCTTGTTTTAAATACACTTTCTTTTTAACACAGTTTTGACAGGGGTATGCATCGCAGTTCAACTTAGCTGGGGACAAAATGGATAATCAGAAAATCGCCATCATCGGACTGGGCCGTATCGGCTCGGCCTTCCTGCGCAACATGCTGGGCCGCCGCGAGCGCGGCGTGGAGCTGGTGGGCGTGGCCGAAAGCGGCGACACGCCGGGCCGCCAGCTGGCGCTCGACGCCGGCCTGGCGGTGGTGACGCTGGACCAGATTGTCGCCATGGGCAGCGGCGTCGACATCCTGTTCGACCTGACCGGCATCCCCGCCGTGCGGCGCGAGATCCGCGAAAAGCTGATGGCGCAGGGTAACCACCACACGGTGATCGCCTCGGAAACCATCGCCCGCCTGATCTGGGCCATGACCAGCGACGACGACCTGCCGGTCATCGCCGGCCGCAGCACCGGCTACTGATACTCGCTACGGCCCCACCGGGACGATGGTGGCGACGCCGTCGTCGGTGATGCCGATCAACAGCATGCCGTCGCCGGACACCGCCAGCTGGCGCGGCAGCAGCTGCTTGCCGCTGCCGACCAGCTTGAACTGGTTCAGCAGCTTGCCGGTGGTGTCGTACATCCACACATCGCTGACGGCCGCCTTGACGGCGGCGCCGCAATAGATGCGGCCATCGCTGCCCAGCTCGATGTTATTGGGCGTGCCGTCGCCGGCCGCCAGGTAGCCCAACACCCCCAGGTCGACCGGATTGAGTATGCTGCACAGCTTGGGCGAGCTGCTGGCGGTGTAGATCCGCGTGCCGTCCTGGCTGACGGCGATGTCCTGGCCCAGCGTGCCGGTGTTGGCGTGGCTGGCGGCCGGGACCTTGGCCGGATACAGGGTGCCGCCGTTGAGCGCGGCATAGTCGACGCTGAGCGTGGTGACGGCCACCACGGCGGCGTTCTCGGCCTGCTGCAACAGGCGGTTGCCGTCGCCGCTGGCGGCCAGCGTGCCGCCGCCGCCGAGCGGCAGGTTGAGGCGGGCGTTATTGGCGGTCAGGTAGGCGGCGCCGGTGCTGAGCACCAGCATTTCCACGCCGTTCGGACGGATCACCTTGAGGCGGGTGCTCTGGTCGGCGTCGACCGCGATCTGCGACAGCACCGTCTGGGTGTTGAGGTCGATGGTGACCAGCGCGTGGCTGGTCAGGTTCAACAGGTACAGGTAGTCGCCGTTGGCGCTGGTGGTCATGTCGCCCAGGCTGGCGCCCAGGCCGGCGATGGTGCCGGTCTTCTGTCCGCTGTAGAGGTTGTAGATGTCGATGTAGGCGCCGCCGTTGTGCGCATAGGCATAGGGCCGGATCGGATCGGTGATCACGTTGGCGTAGGTCAGCACGGTGCTGACGTTGGCCAGCGGCGTGCGCGTGCCTTTCCACAGGGCGACGCGGATCGGCTCGGGCGCGCTGGCGTCGGCGTCGAACGGGGTCAGCGTGACGGTGGCGATGCTCAGCGTGTCGGCCGCCAGCGCGGTCGGGTCGGCCGTCAGGATCAGTTTGTTGGCGTTGACGCCGGCCACCAGCCAGCCCTGGCTGGAGGTGGCGCTCATGCCGCCGAAGGTGCCGTAGTTGTCGCGCACGGTCAGGGTGCGGGTCAGCCTGGTCCAGGCCGGCGTGCCGCTGAAGGCAACCCCGGTTTCCGACGGCAGCAGCTTGTGCTGGTCCTTGTTGATGGTCAGCAGCACCGGCGCCACCACCCGGTCGCCGTTGACGCGGGCGGTGGCGTTGACCAGCGACGAGCTGACGCCGACGCCGGCCTTGGCCGGCAGCGCGTTGAAGGCGACGCTGCTGGCGGCCTGGTTGACGTTGCCGCTGAGGACGCTGGCGGCGGCCCAGGTGGGCAGCGTGCCGAACGACCAGGGCCAGGAATTGGTGACGGTGTTCAGGCTCAGCGCCAGGCTCGGGCTGGCGCTGAAATCGCGGCCGTAGGTGCCGCCCAGGGTGATGCTGTTGAGCGATGCGCTCAGGGTGGCCGGGCTCAGGTTGAGCGTGACCGGCAGGCTGCGGCCGGCCTGGCCGGTGGCGCTCAGCGTGACGCTGCCGTTGTAGCTGGCGCTGGCCAGCGTGCCGATGGTGGGATCGACCGTCAGCACCGCGGTGGCCGGCGTGGTGCCGCTGGTGGGCGAGATGCGCAGCCAGGCGCCGTTGGCCACGGCGCTCCAGTTGGCGCTGCGCTGGTCGTCGGTGTCGAGCGCGATCACCTGGTTCGGCACCGGGGCGCCGTTGATGGCGTTGAAGGTGACGCTGCCGGCGGTGACCACGCCGCTGGGCTGGACCGACAGCGTGGCCGGCAGGACGGCGCTCTGGCCGTCGCTGGCGTTGATGGTCAGCGTGGTGCTGTAGCTGCCCACGGCCAGGCCGCTGGCGTCGAAGGCGACGCTGAGCGTGCCGCTGCCGCTGCCGGAGTCGGCGCCCGGCTTGAGCCAGGCGGCGCCGCTGCTGGCGGTCCAGCTGCGGCCTTCGCTGCTGATGGCGACGTTGATCGCGGCCGGCGCGGCGCCGCCGATGTGGGCGGTGCCGCCGAGCGCGACGGCCGGCGTGGCGCTGAACACCAGCTGGCCGGCCGCCACCACCTGCAAGCTGTAGGGCAGCAGCATCGGCGAACCGGGGAATTGCGCGGCGCAGCCGCTGTCGCGGCACAGGCGCACATTGAAGTTGCCGGTGTAGGTGCCGGCCGCCAGCGACGGCGAGGTTTGCAGCACGGCGTGGTACTGGGTGTCGCTGTCGCGTATCAGCTGGACATTGGGCAGCAGCACGCCATTGCTGTCGACCACGCTGGCGAACACGCTGGTGGCGTTGGCGAAGTCGGCCGGCCTGGCCACGGTGGCGATGATGTTGAGGGTGCTCGAGGTGCCGGCGCTGATGCTGGCGCGGACGGTGTCGGGGTTGAAGCTGAGGGCTGGTGTAGCGGCCGGGGTGGCAGGATCGGCGCTGCCGCCACCACCGCCGCCACCGCCGCATCCGGTCAACAGGGCGGCCAGCAATAGTGGCAGGAGGTAGACGGACCTGGGTCTCAGCATGGCGGTATCCTTGGGGTAAGCACAGCTTGATTTACACATTTTACAATTGTTGCGTATTTGCAACTATGTGTCAAGCATCGGGACGCGCGCACGGCCGCGCCCCGGCCAGAATACCATCGCACGGGCCTATTTGCCCGCCGAGTGCGCCTCATACGCGCGGATGCGGTCCAGCTTGGCCGAATACAGGTCGTGGTCGCCGCGCGTGGTGCTGTTGGCCAGCGCCTTGGCCATGTGGGCGTCGGCCTCGCGCAGATTGCCCAGTTGGTAATTGGCCAGCGCCAGCCAGAAGTGGAACTCGTGGTAGTCCGGCACCCGCTCCACTTCGCGCGTGAACATCTCGCGCGCGCGGCGGTAGTCGCCGGCCTGCATGGCGGCCTGGCCCAGGTTGAAGAAATGGAAGGGCGGGTCGGGTTCCAGCTGGCTCAGGCGGATGCGCAGCCGGGCCGCCTCGGCCTGTTTGTCCGGGTTGGGCTGGGCGTCCAGCGACTGCACCAGGTTGGACAGGAAGATGGTGCTGTCGGGCGATTGCGACAGCGCGTAGCGCAGCGCCTGCTCGGCCTCGGGCAGGTTGCCATGGTGCTGGTAGACCACGGCCAGCGTGTTGTAGGCGTGCAGGAAGCCCGGGTCCTGCTCGACCGCCTTGCGGGCCGACCAGTAGGCGTCGTCCAGCTTGCCCTGCGACAGCAGCTCGGCGGCGCGGTTGTTCAGGTACATGGCGACGATGGTGTGCTCTTCCAGCGGCTTGGCGTTTTCGCGCGCCTTGGGCGGGATGGGGATGAAGTCCACCGTCAGCGCGTTCGACATGTCGACGCTGTAGATTTCGCCGTGGGACAGGCGCTGCCGGCCCAGCGCCAGGTTGACGTGGTTGCTGGCGAAATACAGGTTGCCGGCGCGGCTCCAGCTCTCCTCGACCTCGACCTGCTGGAACTGCACCACCAGGTTGAGCTCGCGCGCCAGCGCGGCCGTCATGATGGCCAGCGACAGGCAGTTGCCGGCGCGCGCGTCGAAGGTTTGCGCGGCGTCGCGGGTGATGGCGGAATCGTATTCGAGTTGCAGCTTGTCCTTGCGGTACAGGGCGTCGAACAGCTCGCGGCGCGGATCCTTGCGCGTCAGGCTGTGGCCGATTTCGCGGCTCAGGTAGCTGCGCATGGCGGGGCTCACGGCGAACACGTGGGTGGTGTCGACCGGCGCCGCCGGCGGCTGGAACAAGGGATCGTGGAACAGCATCGGCGCGGCCGCGCGCGGCGCCAGCGACGGCCCGGCGCAACCGCACAGCAGTGCGGCGCACAAGGTCAGGGCCCATGGTTTCATGACGAGTCTCCCTTTGCTGCGGAGCACAAGCCGGCGCCGCACCAGGCAGCGGACTCTGTGTCCCGCTTGAGGAAAGTATCCTCGGCTCGCGGGGCGATGTCAAACGGGAATTTGCGGCCGGCTCAAGCCAGCGGGCGCAGCTCCACCGGCTGTCCGTGGGCGTCGAAGCGCAGCGCCACCTGCACCTCGGTGACGCCGATGCTGGCCAGGGCGTCGCGCAGGTCGTCGACCTCCAGTTCCAGGTCGGCGCCGAGGTCGAGCGGCTTGTCGCCGCTGGCCAGCACGGCTTCGCCGTCGCGCAGCTGGACCCGCAGCACCATCTCGTCGTCGACGTCGGACGGCGCGATGACGGCGTTCAGCCCGGCCGGCGCGCGGCCATCGATCGCCTGGTTGAGCGCGGACAGCAGTTGCAGCATCGCGTATTCGGACTGGCCCTGCTCGCGCGCGCCGAAGAACAGGTCCTGGTACAGGAAGTTCAGGCGCAGCGCGCCATCACCGCGGCCGCGGCCCAGGCAGCGCGCCACCAGCGGCGCGTGCTGTTCGGTCCATTTCTGGTAGCGCTCGGCACGCTTGGCGAAATAGGCGTCGGCCGCCTTGTCGCCGGCCGGCACCTGGTAGAAGGCGTCGTCGGCGCGCTTCATGGCAAAGCCGAGCAGGAAGCGCAGCTCGACGGCGGTGTCGTCCGCGCCGAAGCCGGTGGCCGACCAGCCGGCCGCCATGCTGCGCTCCAGCGCCGGCGCGGCGGCGATCTTTTTCTCGGTCAGCGACTGCGCCGCTTCGCGCACCATGGTGTGCAGCTGGCCGTAGCTGACGCGTTCGAATTCGTCGAGGTCGTAGGCGTGGCTGACCAGCACCACCTTGGCCTTGGGGCTTTCCAGGCCGGCGTCGGTGAAGCTGTCGAGCAGGGCTTCGTAGGCGGCGGCGTCCTGGAAATCAAAGGCCGGATCCAGGCCGCCCTGGCTGTGGACGAACACCGGAATCGCGAAGGCGTCGATCTCCATCTCGGGCGCGCCTTCGCGGCGCAGCATCAGGCTGGCGGCGCCTTCCTCGACGGCGTTGCGCAGGTAGCGGTAGCCGTCGCGCGATTCGTCGCGCGCCAGCTCGATGGCGCCGTACAACACCTCGTCCTTGCTTTGGTTGAGCAGTTTGCGCAGCAGGCGCTGGAAGTCCAGCGCTTTCTGCGCCAGTTCGGCGCGGGTGCTGTCGGCCACGATGTCGTTGTTGAACTCGCCGTCCGCCAGGTCCAGCGCCAGGGCGCACAATTCGGTGGTTTGCTGTTCGTCTTTCAGTTCCGGGGAGTTCGCGGATTTGCGCGGTACGGGGCGCTTATTCTTGGGCATATTTCTGATGGTTCGCTTATCGTTCGGTGTGGAAGGCTTCGTGCAGTTCGTCCAGCAGGTCGGCGGTTTCGTCCTCGGACAGGCCGAGGTGGCGGCAGGCCTGGTCGCCGCCTTTTTCCCACTCATAGGACAGGTTGCGGCCGTGGAAGCGGGCGATGCCCTTTTCCGCCAGCAGCGCCAGCGCCACCAGCGAGCGCACGGCGTCGTCGGTGGCCGGGTCGTCCAGCACGCGGTAGTCGTGGTGCAGCAGGATGGCCCAGGAGACGTCCGGCGACAGCCCCCAGTTGCGCGCCAGCAGGCAGCCGATGGCGGCGTGGTTGGTGCTGTAGCGGCTGTCCTCGATGACGGTGAAGGCTTGCTCGGCATCGTCGCAGGCCTCGGTGTAGGTGGCGGCGTAGTCGGCGAAGCGGTTCATCAGCAGCGGCACGCCGATGTCGCAGAACAGGCCGAAGGTGTGGGCGATGTCGGGCGGGGCGATGCGCAGCTTGCGCGAGAAGAACACCACGGCCTGGGCGCGGCGCGCCGAGATTTCCCAGAACGCGTTCAGGTCGGCTTCCTTGCCGTCGATGGCCTGGCGCGCCAGCAGCCCGGTCAGCAGCGCCGCGCACTGGTTGACGCCGAGGAAATTGATGCCTTGCTCGACCGACTTGGCCTTGCGCGCGGCGCCGAAGAACGGCGAGTTGGCCAGCTTGAGCAGGGCGCCGGACATGCCGACGTCGTTGCCGATGATGCGGGCGATGCGGCGCGGCGACGGGTCGGGCTGGGCCAGCTCGCGTTGCAGGTCGACGAGCAGGCTGGGCCGTGGCGGAATACGGATGGAGCGCATCAGCGCTTCTTCCACCGCGTTTTCAACTGGCATGGCTGGGGCTGCAACTGTCGTCATTGTGATCTTCAGGGGTACGAGGTGGGGCGATGCAATACAGCACTATAAACCAGTGCGCTCACTCATGCTGGGCATGCTTATCCCGATTATCGCCGCAAGCGCGCGCGGCGGGCGTGAATTTATCCTGAATTTCTGCCGGGTTCGCCATATTTTGTCGCTAAAAACCGCTAAGTGCGGCGATTCGATAATCATTTGTTATGGGTTTCGTGACTAAGCAAACCAGATTGGCATTTACAATATAACCATGGATACATATCTGGCAGGCATCGATTTCAACGCGCCCTCGGCCGAGGTGGCGCGGCGGTTGATCGGCGTCACCTTGCTGGTGGACGGCGTCGGCGGGCGCATCGTCGAGGCCGAGGCCTACGACCGCAGCGAGCCGGCCGCGCACAGTTTCAACGGCCCGACGCCGCGCAATTTTTCCATGTTCGGGCCGCCGGGGCGCAGCTATGTGTACCGCTCGCACGGCTTGCACTGGTGCCTGAATTTTGTCTGCCGCGAGGAGGGCCACGGCGCCGGCGTGCTGATACGCGCGCTGGAGCCGCTGGCGGGACTGGCGCAGATGCGCGAGCGGCGCGGGCTGGACGATGAACGGCTGCTGTGCTCGGGGCCGGGGCGGCTGTGCCAGGCGCTGGGCGTCACGCGCGCGCACAACAACCTGGCGCTGGACGCGGCGCCGTTCGTGCTGCTGGCGCCCGGTCAGCCGGCTTTCGACGTGCTAGCCGGCCCGCGCATCGGCATTAGCAAGGCGGTGGAGTTGCCGTGGCGCTTCGGCCTGGCCGGCTCGCGCTTTTTGAGCAAGCCCATGCGCTGACGGCTGCTCCACCTTGAACACCGACACTGCCTGCGACAGCTGCACCGCCTGCTCCTGCAGGCTGGCCGCCGCCGCGGCCGCCTGCTCGACCAGCGCGGCGTTCTGCTGCGTCACATCGTCCATCTGACCGACCGCCTGGTTGACCTCGGCGATGCCCTGGGCCTGTTCGACGCTGGCCTGGCTGATGCGGGCGATCACCTCGTTGACCTGCTGCACCGATGCGACGATGGCGTCCATCCGCTCGCCGGCCTGGTGCACCGAGGCGCTGCCGCTGTCGATGGTGGCCACCGAGGCCGCGATCAGCGCCTTGATCTCCCTGGCGGCGGCGGCCGAGCGGTGCGCCAGCGTGCGCACCTCGCTGGCCACCACGGCGAAGCCGCGACCCTGCTCGCCGGCGCGCGCCGCTTCCACCGCCGCGTTGAGCGCCAGGATATTGGTCTGGAAGGAGATGCTGTCGATCACGCCGATGATGTCGACGATCTGGCGCGAGCTGGCGCGGATCGAGGCCATGGTTTGCACCGCCTGGCGCACCGCCGCGCCGCCGTGCTGGGCCAGGTCGGCGGCGCCGGCCGCCAGCTGGCAGGCTTGCTGGGCGCCGGCGGCGTTGTCCTGCACCGCCTTGGTCAGGCTGGCCATGGCGCTGGCGGTTTCCTCCAGCGAGCCGGCCTGCATCTCGGTGCGGGTCGACAGGTCGAGGTTGCCGCTGGCGATTTCATGGGAGGCGCAGTCGATCGCCTGCACCGCCGCCATGATGGCGCCCAGCGTCTGGGTCAGCTTGTGCATGGTGTGGTCCAGCATGCGGGCGGTGTCGGCGATCTCGTCGCGGCCGCGGTTGTCGCCGCGCCCGGCCACCAGGCGGCCGGCGGCCAGCGCCACCACCACGTCGGCGATGGCGCGGATGTCGTGCAGCATGGCGCCGCGCACCGCCATCGTCACCCCCAGCGACAGCGCGATCGACAGCAGCACGATCACCGCCATGCTGGTGCCGAGGGTGTGGAATTCGGCCCGCGCGCGCGCGTAGGCCTGCTCGCTGAGGGTTTTTTCCAGCGCCGACAGCTGCGCCAATTGTTCGTTCAACAGCAGGAATTGTTTTTCGCCGTGGGCCATGGCGTTGGTGGCGATGCTCTGGTCGATGCTGGCCATCTCCATGGTGTCGCGCACCGCCTTGCGGTAGGCGGCCAGCGATTGCAGCGTCTGCTCGACGATCTTGCGCTCGGCGGCGTTGCCGTCGGCCGCCGCCAGCGCGTCCAGCTGGCGCAGCTGGGTCTCGATGGCGGCGTGGCCGGCCTTGATCTGCCTGGTCAGCGCGTCCAGCCGGGGCTGGGAAAAACTGCCGTTGACCCAGGCCAGCAACTGGTAGATGTGGGCGTGGGCGTAGCGGGTTTCGCCGGTGATGTCGGCGGCGGTCCGGAGGCGGGTGGCGCGCACCTGCACCAGGTTTTCCAGCGAGGCGTTCTGGCGCACCATGCCGTAGTAGGCGGCGGCGGCCGTGACGATCAGCAGCAACAGCACCAGGCCGGGCGCCAGCAGCAGTTTGGGACCGATACGCAGTTTGCTCAGCATGGTGCTCTCCCGCCGCTATTTTTTATAGATGCCCGCTTCCAGCACCACGTCGCCGACGCGCAGGATGTAGGTGGTCTTGGGTTCGATCTTGCCGCTGCCGGGGTTCTTGTACTGGTAGTCGACCCAGCCGTGGCCTTTCTTGGCGGCCAGATCGATGATCTCGCGGCGGTATTTCTTGCCGCTGGCGTCGGGCACGTCGGTCAGGTCCTTGCCGACGATGGAGGGGTTGAACGGATGGGCCAGCACGATGCCGCTGTTGAGATCGCGCAGGTCGACGTACAGCGAACCCTGCACGAAGTCCGGGTCCTTGGCGGCCACTTTCTTGATCAATTCGTCCTTGCCGTGGGCCTTGAGGAAGGCGGCGCTCTTTTCGACGATGGCGACGGCGTCTTTTTCGGTGGGCTCGGCGGCGGCCGAGGCGGAGGCGTGCAGCAGCGTGGCGGCAATCGCGGCGATGGCGGCCAGCATGGCGGTCTGTTTCATGGCGGTTCCTTGTGGTGGGGGCGGGGAGGGCTTGCTCCAATGAACTTTACGCCGGCGCCAAGGACGGGAATTGCGATGCCGCAAAGTCTGGCCGTGTGGAAATTTTGCGCGCGTCCGGCGTCAAGGAAAAATATATTTCCTTGCGTCAGTTGATTTACGGCAATCACAGTTCCGGCGGGCGGCCTAGCATGCAGTTTCCGCCACCCTTTTTATTGCGATAGGAACCTGCGATGACCTCTACCTCGACCGCCGCCTGGAACAGCGCCGCCGCCCAGGCGCCCAAGTTCAAGCCCTTCATCCGCCAGACCATTCCCCATTCCCGCCAATGGGAGTGGCTGACGCCCGATTTGCAGGAAGCGGTGCAGGTGGTGTCGCACGTGCTGCCGTTCCGCACCAACGAGTACGTGCTGGACCACCTGATCGACTGGAGCAGCATCCCGGACGATCCGATCTTCCGCCTGACCTTCCCGCACCGCGACATGCTGGCGCCGGACGACTACGCGCAGCTGCGCGAGCTGGTGCTGGGCCGCGCCAACCAGCAGGCGCTGACGGAGCTGGTGCGGCGCATCCGCCTGCGTATGAATCCCCATCCGGCCGGGCAGATGACGCACAACGTGCCGCGCGTGAACGACGCGCCGCTCAAGGGCTTGCAGCACAAGTACAAGGAGACGGTGCTGTTCTTCCCCAGCGCCGGCCAGACCTGCCACGCCTACTGCACCTTCTGCTTCCGCTGGCCGCAGTTCGTCGGCATGGACGACATGAAGTTCGACGCCAAGGAATCGCACCAGCTGGCCGACTACCTGCGCCTGCATCCCGAGGTGACCGATGTGCTGATCACCGGCGGCGATCCGCTGATCATGAACACGCGCTCGCTGGAGGCGTATATCGAACCGCTGCTGGCGCCGGACCTGGCGCATATCCAGAACATCCGCATCGGCACCAAGTCGGTGGCGTACTGGCCGCAGCGCTTCGTCACCGACCGCGACGCCGACGACTTGCTGCGGCTGTTCGAGCGGGTGGTCGCCAGCGGCAAGAGCATGGCCATCATGGGCCACTACAACCACGCGGTGGAGCTGCGGCCGGAGATCGCCCGGCAGGCGGTCAAGCGCATCGTCGGCACCGGCGCCACCTTGCGCATGCAGGGGCCGCTGATCCGCCACATCAACGAAGACCCGCGCAGCTGGGCCGAGTTGTGGCAGACCGGCGTGCGGCTGGGGGCCATCCCCTACTATATGTTCGTCGAGCGCGACACCGGGCCGCGCGAGTATTTCCAGCTGCCGCTGGCGCGCGCGCACGAGATCTTCCAGCAGGCCTACCAGATGGTGTCGGGCCTGTCGCGCACGGTGCGCGGGCCGTCGATGAGCGCCTTCCCCGGCAAGGTGGTGATCGACGGTATCGCCAACATCGGCGGCGAAAAGGTGTTCGCCTTGCAGTTCCTGCAGGCCCGCAACGCCGACTGGGTGCGCAAGCCGTTCTACGCCAAGTTCGATCCGAAGGCGACCTGGATGGACGAGTTGAAGCCGGCCTTCGGCAAGGACAAGTTCTTCTTCGAGGAGGAGGGCGGCAGCCGCAGCGAGTACGGCGCCGAGCCGCCGGGCCAGCGCAAGGTGATCCCGCTGATCACGGCGCGCCAGGACGAGGCGCCGCGCGGCGGTGGCGGGAGCGCGGCGGTCGCCAGCGCGGCCGGCTGCGGCGCGCACGGTCCGGCGTAGGTGCAGCCATGTCCGGCCGCGCGGTGTTCGTGCTGGTGTTCCTGCCGTTCGCGCTGGGCCACTATCTATCAAGCCTGATCCGCACCGTCAACGCGACGCTGGCGCCGCAGCTGATGGCGGCGCTGGCGCTGAGCCCCGCCCAGCTTGGCCTGCTGACCAGCGCCTTCTTCCTGGCGTTCGCGCTGGTGCAGCTGCCGGTCGGCATGGCGCTGGACCGCTGGGGCCCGGCGCGGGTGCAGCCGCCGATGCTGCTGCTGGCGGCGCTGGGCGCGCTGGCCTTCTCCGGCGGCCGTGATTTCGCCCAGCTGCTGGTGGCGCGCGCGTTGATCGGGCTGGGCTTGGGCGGTTGCTTCATGTCGGCGGTGAAGGCGGTATCGACCTGGATCGCGCCGGCGCGGCTGCCGTCGGTGCAGGGTTATCTGATCGCCGCCGGCGGCCTGGGGGCGGCGTCGGCCACCCTGCCGGTGCGGCTGGCGCTGCACTACACCGACTGGCGCGGCTTGTTCGTCGGCCTGGCCGCGGCGGCGGCCGCGCTGGCGCTGCTGATACGGCTGGTGGCGCCGGCCGCGCCACCGCTTGCCTCTGTGTCGGCCAGGCCGGCCGGTCTGGCGGTGCTGCGCGAAGTGCTGAGGCATCCGGCCTTCCGCGAGGTGGCGCAGCTGGTGCTGGTGCCGCACATGGTGTTCTTCGGCATCCAGGGTTTGTGGATCAGCCGCTGGCTGACCGACGTCGCCGGCTACTCCGAGGCGGCGGTGGCCTACCTGCTGTACCTGGGCATGGCGGCGGTGATCTTCGGCGCCATCGCGGTCGGCATGCTCACCGAGTGGGCCGGGCGGCGCGGCGTGGCGCCGATCAGCGTGGCGGCGGCCGGCGTGGCGCTGTTCATCGCGGTGCAGCTGGGCTTTGTGTGCAATTGGGCGCCCAGCTACCAGCTGTTGTCGGTGATCTTTACGCTGGTGGGCACGGTGACCGGCATCGAGTATGCGATCGTCGCGCAAAGCCTGCCGGCCACGCTGACCGGGCGCGGCGCCACCTGCCTGAACCTGCTGATCTTCCTGGGCGCGTTCGCGGTGCAAGCGGGCTTCGGGCTGGTGGTCGGCTGCTGGCGGCCGGACTTCCTGCAGCACTATCCGGCGCAGGCCTACCAGGTGGCGTTCGCGGTGCTGGTGTTGTTGCAGCTGCGCGGACTGTTGTTATTCGCGCGCCGGCGCTGGGGCGCGGGCGCGCAATCCGGTAAAATCGAGCACCAATCCGGCAGTCCGGCAACCAGTCCACCGATCGCACGATGACCACCACAGCACCTACCGTCTTTGTCTCCCTGCCGGCCGTATGGCAGGAATGGATCATGGAAAACCTGGCGCGCGCCTGCAATCCGCTGGACATGGCCAACAGCATGGCGGCCTCCGGCCAGCACAGCATGGCGGTGGCGCGCGCCGCCATCGACGAGGCGCTGGCGCTGCGCGCGGCGGCCGACCACGCGCCGGCGCCGGTGGCGAGTGTGTTCGTGGCGCCGCAGCAGATGCCGTACATCGACCTGGAACGCAACCTGGTCGCCGCGCCGGACCGGGAGGTGGAGGTGCTGTTCGTGCTGAAGCAGCCGCAGATCATCCTGCTGGGGAATGTGCTCAGCGACGAGGAGTGCGACGCCATCATCGCCCACTGCGGCACCCGCTACACCCGCTCCACCGTGACCGGCGAGGCCGATGGCGCCAGCGTGGTGCACGAGGGCCGCACCAGCGAGATGGCTTTCATCCAGCGCGGCGAGGCCGAGGTGGCCGAGCGCATCGAGCAGCGGCTGGCGGCGCTGGCGCACTGGCCGCCCGAGTGCAGCGAACCGTTCCAGTTGCAGAAGTACGGCGTGACGCAGGAGTACCGGCCGCACTACGACTGGCTGGACCCGGACAGCAGCGGCCATCGCAGCCACCTGGCGCGCGGCGGCCAGCGGCTGGCCACCTTCATCCTGTACCTGAGCGATGTGGAGCAGGGCGGCGGCACGGTGTTCCCCGGCCTGGGGCTGGAGGTGTATCCGAAGAAGGGCAACGCGCTGTGGTTCCTCAATACCGATCCCAATCACCAGCCGGACAAGCAGACCTTGCACGGCGGCGCGCCGGTGGTCAGCGGCACCAAGATCATCGCCAACAAATGGTTGCGGCAGGGGCGCTACGGTTAGAATGGCGACATTCGAAATTAACCTAGGAACCCCATGAGACTCGTTCGTTACGGCCGTCCCGGCAAAGAAAAACCAGGCCTGATCGATGACGAAGGCAAGCTGCGCGACCTGTCCGGCGTGATCGCCGACATCGACGCGGCGCAGCTGGCGCCCAAGGCGCTGCGCAAGCTGGAAAAGATCCCGCAAGCCTCGCTGCCGCTGGTGCGCGGCAATCCTCGCTACGGCGTGCCGGTGGCGCGCGTCGGCAAATTCATCGGCATCGGCCTCAATTACTCGGACCACGCGGCCGAAGCGGGCATGCCGATCCCGAAGGAACCGATCGTCTTCATGAAGGCGATTTCCTGCCTGTCCGGCCCGGACGATCCCGTCATGCTGCCGCAAGGCTCGAAGAAGACCGACTGGGAAGTGGAGCTGGGCGTGGTGATCGGCACGCGCGCGCAGTACGTCAGCGAGGAGGATGCGCTGAAGTACGTGGCCGGCTATTGCGTGGTCAACGACCTGTCGGAGCGTTCGTTCCAGCTGGAGCGCGGCCCGCAATGGGACAAGGGCAAGGGTTGCGACACCTTCGGCCCGGTCGGCCCGTGGCTGGTGACGCAGGAAGACATCTACGACGTGCAGCAGCTGGACCTGTACCTGGAATTGAACGGCAAGCGCATGCAGACCGGCTGCACCGACACCATGATCTTCTCGGTGGCGCAGATCGTCAGCTACCTGTCGAAGTTCATGACCCTGGAGCCGGGCGACGTGATCGCCACCGGCACGCCGCCGGGCGTGGGCCAGGGCCGCAAGCCGCAGCGCTTCCTGAAAAAGGGCGACGTCCTGCGGCTGGGCATCGCCGGCCTGGGCGAGCAGCAGCAGGACGTCGTCGCCTGGACTGCGCGCTAAACCCGCACTGCGGCCAGTCGCGGGGTCGGACCCCGTACGGGGTCTGACCCCTCTTCGGTGGTGGGGTTCAGGTAGCGCTGACCAGCGCCCGCGCCAGGGCGTCGGCCAGCCGGCTGGTGATTTCCGCCAGCTCGACCTCGGTGGCGATGAACGGCGGCGCCAGCAGGATATGGTCGCCGCGCCGGCCGTCGATGGTGCCGCCCATCGGGTACACCATCAATCCCAGCGCCATGGCCTGCTCCTTGACCGCCGCGTGCAGCTGGCAGGCCGGATCGAAGGGCGCCTTGCTGTCGCGGTCCCGCACCAGCTCCAGCGCCAGCAGCATGCCGCGCCCGCGGATGTCGCCCACGTGCGGATGGTTGCCGAACGCCTCGCGCAGCATGCGGCGGAAGGCGGCGCCGCGCACCGTGACGGCGCCCAGCAAACAATCCCTCTGTATCACCTTCTGCACCGCCAGCGCGGCGGCGGCGGCCACCGGATGGCCCATGTAGGTGTAGCCGTGCTGGAAGGCGCCGCTGCCCTCGCGCAGCCGCCGCACCACGTGCTGGCGCGCCAGCACCGCGCCGATCGGCTGGTAGCCGGCGCCCAGGCCTTTGCCCAGCACCACCAGGTCCGGCAGCACGCCCTCCTGTTCAAACGCGTACAGCGTGCCGGTGCGGCCCATGCCGCACATGACTTCATCGAGTATCAGCAGGATGCCGTACTTGTCGCACAGCTTGCGCACGCCGCGGAAGTAGCCGGGCGTGGGCGGCACCGCGCCGGAGGTGGCGCCGACCACCGTCTCGGCGACGAAGCCGATGATGTGCTCAGGGCCGTGTTCGACGATGGTCGCTTCCACTTCGGCCAGCAGGCCGGCGGTGTAGTCTTCGGTGCTCTGGCCGTCGGCGCGGTCGCGGTATTCGTAGCAGGGAGCGACGCGCGGCACCGCCATCAGCATCGATTCGAACGGGCGGCGGCGCCATTCGTTGCCGCCGACCGCCAGCGCGCCCAGCGTGTTGCCGTGGTAGCTCTGGCGGCGGGCGATGAACATGCCGCGCTGCGGCTGGCCCGCCTCCATCCAGTACTGGCGCGCCAGCTTGAGGGCGGTCTCCATCGCTTCCGAACCGCCCGACACCAGGTAGACGTGATCGAGGTCGCCGGGGGCGTCGTTGGCCAGGCGGCTGGCCAGTTCCTCGGCGGCGTCGCAGCTGAAGAAGGCGGTGTGGGCGTAGGCGTTGCGGTCGATCTGGGCGTGCATGGCGGCCAGCACGTCGGGATGGGCATGGCCCAGCGAGGAGACGGCGGCGCCGCCGCTGGCGTCGATATAGCTGCGGCCCTGGCTGTCGCGCACGGTCAGGCCGGCGGCGCCGACGGCCAGCGGTGGGGCGCGGCGCAGGTTGCGGTGGATGATGTGGCTCATGGCGTCCTTTCGGTCAGGGTGACGAAGAGCAGACGATAGCCGCGATCGGCTTGTGTTCTGTTGATCTATCCCGCACCATGTGCGAATAATTGACCAGGATGCCAGCAGGAGTGACAGCGATGACCGACCGATTGGGAGCTATTCCGTTTGCCGACATGAGCGCGGCGCAGCAGGTGGCGGCGCAGGCCGTGATCGACGGGCCGCGCGGGGCCTTGTACGGGCCGTTCGTGCCGCTGATCCGCAGCCCGGAGCTGATGGCGGCGGCGCAACGCATGGGCGAGTACCTGCGCTACCGCAGCGCGATCGGCACGCGGCTGACCGAGCTGGCGATCCTGGTGACGGCGCGCCAGTGGAGTCAGCAGGTGGAGTGGGCGATCCACGAGCCGATCGCGCGCCAGTACGGCATTTCAGACGAGGTGATTGCGGCGGTGGCGGCGCGCCGGCGGCCGGACGGCATGGCGGCCGACGAGGCGCTGGTGCACGATTTCTGCCTGCAGCTGCACCAGCGGCAGCGGGTCGACGACGAGACCTATGCGGCGGCGCTGGCGGCCTTCGGCGAGCACGGCGTGGTCGACCTGATGGGTATCAATGGCTACTACACGTTTTTGGCGATGGTGATGAACGCCGCGCAGACGGCGGTGCCGGCCTCGCCGGCAGCGCCGTTGCCGTAAAAAAACCGAATGTCAGACTTGCCCCCCGCTGATTAAAGGACTTTCTTCAGCCAGGCGCTGATGTGGTCCACTTCTTCCTGGCACAGCGAGTGCTGCATCGCGTAGTCGTGCCATTCGACGCTGTAGCCCAGTTGCTGGAGCAGGTCGCGCGACTGTTCGGCGCGGGCCACCGGAATCACCGGGTCCATGCGGCCGTGCACCATGAAGATCGGCGTGGCCAGGCTGGCCTGGGTGTGCTCGGCGGCGGCCTTGGCGGCGATCGGCACATAGCCCGACAAGCACATCAGGCCGGCCAGCTTTTCCTGCAGGCGCATGCCGGTTTGCAGCGTCATCGCGCAGCCCTGCGAGAAGCCGGCCAGGATGATGCGTTCGGCCGGGATGCCGCGCGCTTTTTCACGCTCGATCAGCGCTTCCACCTTGGCTTGCGAGGCGCGCAGGCCGGCTTCGTCTTCCTGGCGACCGAGGTCGCTGGCGACGATGTCGTACCAGGCGCGCATCACGTAGCCGTTGTTGATGGTCACCGGCATGGTGTCGGCATTGGGGAAAATGAAGCGGATGGCCGGCAGGCCGCGCAGGTCCAGCTCGTGCAGCATGGGCACGAAGTCGTTGGCGTCGGCGCCCAGGCCGTGCATCCAGATGATGGCCACGCTTGGGTTGGCGCCGGTTTCTTTTTCGATGGTTTGCAGCAGGGTGCTCATGGGCGTCCTCAGGGTAGTGGGCGTAGCGCGGATTTGGGGCGGAAGGCCTTGCACACGGCCGGGTCGGTTTCCATGTAGGGACCGCCGATCAGGTCGACGCAGTAAGGCACGGCGGCGAAGATGCCGCCCACCAGCACGGCGCCGGCGGCGTCCTTCAGGCCGCCCAGCGTTTCGGCGATGGCCTTGG
The DNA here is from genome assembly GCF_036688705.1 of Duganella sp. S19_KUP01_CR8. Classification (NCBI taxonomy): domain Bacteria; kingdom Pseudomonadati; phylum Pseudomonadota; class Betaproteobacteria; order Burkholderiales; family Oxalobacteraceae; genus Duganella; species Duganella sp. S19_KUP01_CR8. Next base: position 68,770 of record NZ_JAQQPR010000007.1, read on the forward strand.
GCTGGCCGGGCAGGTTCAGCACCAGCGCGGCGTGGCCGGCGGTTTCGCGGATCACGGCGGTCTGGCGCGACAGGATCGCGGTCGGCACGAAGTGCAGGCTGATCTGGCGCATTTGCTCGCCGAAACCGGGCATTTCCTTGGTGCCGATGGCCAACGTGGCTTCGGGCGTGACATCGCGCCGCGCCGGGCCGGTGCCGCCGGTGGTCAGCACCAGGTGGCAGCGGGCGACGTCGACCAGTTCGGTCAGCGAGGCTTCGATCTGCGCGCGTTCGTCGGCGATCAGGCGGGTTTCAACACGGTAGGGAGTGGTCAGGGCGCGCGCCAGCCAGTCTTGCAGGGCCGGCAGGCCCAGGTCCTGGTAGACCCCGCCGCTGGCGCGGTCGGAGACCGACACCAGGCCGATCACCAGGGTGTCTGCATTACTCGTCATCGGACTCGCTGTCTTCGTCGTCGGTCTCGGCGGCGGCCTTGCCCTTCTTGGACTCGATCTGCTTGAGGATCTGGAAGATCTCGCGGTAGGCCTTCGGCGGCTTGCTCTCGGCCTGTTCCTTGCGGGCGTTGCGGATCAGGGTGCGCAGGTGCTGCACGTCCAGTTCCGGGTTTTCTTCCAGCAGCACGGTCAGCGCCTTGTCGTCGACCAGCAGCTTGTCGCGGCGGCGTTCCAGCGCGTGCATGGCGGCCGTCTCCGACTTGGAGGCGCCCTTCCAGCTGTCGATGGTTTGCTGGATCACGGCCACTTCGGCCTCGTCGAGGGTGCGCATCTTCTTGCCGACGTACTGCATCTGGCGGCGGCGGCCCTCGTGGTTGGTGATCTGCTGGCAGGCCAGGATGGCGTCCAGCACGTCCTCCGGCATCGGCACGCGCTTGACGCGGTCGCGCGGGGCTTCGACCAGGGTTTCGCCCATCTTCTGCAGGGCGTCCGACTGGCGTTTAAGCTCGGTTTTGGACGGGCGTTCGTATTCTTGTTCGAATTCGGTGGAGCTGAAGCCGACGGCTCCGCGGTTGGGATTTACCATAATATTAACTTTCGGTTCGGCACGTGGCCGCACCTGTAAACTGTAAACGACTGCTATGATACCTGTTTTAGCGGCCACCCGAAGATTACAGCCCATGAGCGATACCCATTTTACCCACACCCAGGACCAGTTGAAGCAGCTCGCACGCGATGTGCTGGCGTTCGCCAAGGAGCAGGGCGGCACCGATTGCGCCGTCGAAATCAGCGAAGGCAGCGGCTTGTCGGTGTCGGTACGCAAGAGCAAAATCGAGACCATCGAGCAAAACAAGGACAAGGGCATGGGGGTGACGGTGTTCATCGGCCAGCGCCGCGGCAACGCCAGCACCTCGGACTTTTCGCCGGCCGCGCTGAAGGCGACGGTGGAGGCGGCCTACAACATCGCCCGCTTCACCTCGGACGATGAATGCGCCGGCCTGGCCGACGCCGACCAGCTGGAACTGGCGCCGCGCGACCTGAAACTGTTCTATCCGTGGGATATCTCGACCGCCGACGCGGTGACGCTGGCGCAGCGCGCCGAAGCGGCCGGCTTCGAGGTCGATCCGCGTGTCACCAATTCGGAAGGCGCCGGCGTGCACGTGCAGCAGTCGCACTTCGTGTCGGCCAACTCGCGCGGCTTCATCGGCGGCTATCCGTATTCGCGCCACACGCTGTCGGTGGCGATGATCGCCGGCAAGGGCTCGAAGATGCAGCGCGACGACTGGTACACCTCGGTGCGCGACGCCAAGCAGATGTCGGCGCCGGAAGCGATCGGCCGTTACGCCGCCGAGCGCGCGCTGGCGCGCCTGAACGCGCGCACCATCGACACCCGCACCTGCCCGGTGCTGTTCGAGGCGCCGCTGGCGGCCGGCCTGCTGGGCGCCTTCGTGCAGGCGACCTCGGGCGGTTCGCTGTACCGCAAGTCCAGCTTCCTGCTGGACTCGCTGGGCAAGCAGGTGCTGCCGAAGCATATCCAGATCAAGGAAGATCCGCATGTGATCGGCGGCGTCGGCTCGGCGCCGTTCGATGAAGAAGGCGTACGCACCGTCAAGCGCGACGTGGTCAAGGATGGCGTGGTGCAGGGCTATTTCCTGTCGACCTATTCGGCGCGCAAGCTGGGCATGAAGACCACCGGCAATGCCGGCGGTTCGCACAACCTGTCGCTGACCTCGTCGCTGACCAAGAAGGGCGACGACTTCGCCGCCATGCTGCGCAAGATGGGCACCGGCCTGCTGGTGACCGAGCTGATGGGCCAGGGCACCAACTACGTGACCGGCGATTACTCGCGCGGCGCATCGGGCTATTGGGTCGAGAACGGTGTGATCCAGTATCCGGTGGAGGAAATCACCATCGCCGGCAATATGAAGGACATGCTGGCGCAGATCGTCGCCGTCGGCGCGGACGTGCTGGTGCGCGGCACCAAGCAGACCGGCTCCATCCTGATCGAAAACATGGTGGTGGCCGGCGGCTGATCGCTGGTTAGTCCCGCTTGCAGTGCGCGCTTGACGGCAGCCCGCAAGCGATCAGGCGGCCGACGTCGGGGTTGGTCAGGTAGTTCAGATGCGCGTAGTCGGGGCGCTCCAGCAGGCCGAAGTAGGTGCTCGCGTTGGAGACCAGGACGTTGTAAACCGTCACGCCCTGGCGCGCATATTTCTCCGATGGCAGCGTGTACGACAACAGGTCGTTCGGATCGGTGAACGCCACCAGCGTCAGGCGCCGGTCGGCGGCCGCCCCTTCCACCGCCAGCCGCTTTTGCAACAGCCGTTGCAGACTGTCAGGCGTGGCCGGGGCCAGCGCCGGCGTGGCTATCTGCTGGTCGGCCAGCGACAGCAAGGGTATCTGGTTGGCCGCCATCACCAGCAAGCGCAGGCGATCCACCGCCTTTTGCGCCACCAGCGCCGCGCGCGAGCCGGGCGCCTCCTCCGTCATGCGCAGCAGGGTATCGAACAGGATCTTGCTGCCCATGCTATGCGAAATCACCACCAGCGGTACATCGGGCGCGGCGTCGCCGGCGCCCAGCACTTGCAGGATCGCATCGCGCATGCGGCGCTGGATGTCGTCGCGCGCCACGCCCTGGTAGACCAGCGCGTCGGGCAGGCAATCATCGATCAAGCCATCCTTGAAGCGCGCGTTGAGGCGGGCGCGGGTGGACGTGAACGGTGGCGCGCCTTCGCAGATGGACGACTTGCCGGTCTGGTCGTAGCACAGCTGGCGCTTGAGGGTGGTGGTCAGCGGCGACCAGATCAAAGCGTCGAAACGCAGGCGGCCGGCGGGCGTCTGGACGTTGGACGAGACGATCTGGACCTGTGGCCCGCCAGTGGCGGCGTGGGCGGACGACGAACTGCTCGCGCTCGTGAGCGACTGCATCAGCTGGCCTACCACCACGCCGGCCCAACTGGCGTCATGGGTACAGATGCCGTGCACCAGCAACACGTCGGCGTTCTTGCCTTGGGCGCTGGCGGCCAGTTCGATCAGGCCGGGGAAGGTGGCGCCGGCGTCCAACAGTTGCGGCGGACGGTAGGGCGTGGTGCAGGCGCACAGCATCAACACAAGCAATAGCAGTGCGCGGCGTTTCCAAGTCGGGGTATGCATGCTGAACCTCCAGTCGCGGCGCGTGGGTGCGCCGATGAGGTCCAGTGTATTTTCCCCTGCGGCGGCGACATTGTCGCGCCGCAGGGAACAGGCTCAGCGTGTTATGCCTGCGCCAGCAGCGATTGCAGCACAGGTTGCAACACCGACTTGCCCAGTTCGGCGCTGCGGGCGCCGTTCCAGCCGGTGTCCGGATCCGGATCGTTGGCGTTGTCCTTGAACGGCATCTCCAAGGTCAGCGACAGGCAGCCGAAGGCGTGGGTGATGTGCGGCGAGCCCATGGTCAGGGTTTCGTCGGTGTACGGCGTTTCGCCGTAGCCGTACTCGTCCTGGAAGTCCGGGCTGGCGATCAGGAAATTGTCGATGAAGTATTGCTGCGCTTCTTCCTGGTCCGGCGTGAAGGTCGGCAGCGACTCGCTGCCCGCCACGAACACGTAAGGCAGGCCTTCGTCGCCGTGGATGTCCAGGCACAGGTCGCAACCGATTTCCAGCATCTTGTTCTTGACCAGGAACACTTCCGGGCTGCGTTCCATGGTCGGGTTCAGCCACTCGCGGTTCAGGTTGGCGCCGGCCGCGTTGGTGCGCAGGTTGCCGCGTACCGAGCCGTCCGGGTTCATGTTCGGCACCACGTAGAACACGGCTTCCTTCAGGCACTGGCGGCCGAACGGATTGGCCGGGTCCAGCAGCGCCTCGACCATGCCTTCGACGAACCACTCGGCCATCGTCTCGCCCGGATGCTGGCGCGCGATGACCCAGACTTTCTGCTCCGCTTCCGGATCGCCGATGACCAGCATGTTCAGGTCGCGGCCGTCGATGGTGTTGCCCAGGTCGACCAGCTTGACCAGCGGCGACAGTTGCGCGTTGTCCAGCAGCGACAGGTGGCGTTCCCACGAGTACGGTTCGAAATAGGCGTAGTAGACGCTGTCGTATTCCGGCGTGTGGTTGATGGTCATGACGGTGCCGTCATAGGTGGTCGGCACGCGGAACCAGTTGTCGCGGTCGTAGCTGGCGACGGCCTGGTAGTCTTTCCAGCCGTCAGGGTAGGCGGCGGTGCCGGCGTTCAGGAAGCGCAGCGCCAGCGGCGTGGCTTGCGCGCCCTGCACGCGGAAATAAAACCATTGCGTGATGTCGGCGTGCGAGTCCTTGCGGATGTTCAGGTCGATGGCGGCCGGATCGTCGGCACGCAGGACCTCGATGGCGCCGGCGTCGAATTGCTGGCTGATTTTGATAGACATGGCTGAATCCCGGTAAATTCTATGTAAGAAGTTTGTTTGCGCTTGTGGCGCAGTGGCGACATGATACAGGGTCGCGCCAAGCCCGGGGTCAAGTCTGCGCCAGCGCAATGCCGGTCGTGCCGGCTTTGCCAAGTTGAGGGGGCTGTCGCAGGAGTACAATCCCCATGACCCCCACGCTGTTTCGTCAAGCCGGCTTCCGTTACTTCTTTTTCTCGCGCGAGGAAACTCGGATGCATGTGCACGTGTCTCACCCTGACGGCGCGGCGAAATTCTGGCTGGAGCCGGAGGTCGCGCTGGCGTGGCAGACCGGCCTGTCGGCGCAGCAGTTGCAAACGGCTGCGCGGTTTGTCGCCGCGCACCAACAGGAGATGCAAAATGTCTGGCGCACGTATTTCTCACCCTGAGTCATCAATTGGGCGGGGCGGCGAAGTCCGCATCCTCGATATTTCGCCGCACGGTTTCTGGGTCGATCTCGGCAATGAAAAACTGTACGCCGCCTATGCGGACTTTCCCTGGTTCGCCGGCGTCACGCTGGCGCAACTGGACGATGTGCAGCGTCCCAGCGCCGATCACCTGTACTGGCCTGCGCTGGATATCGATTTGTCGGTCGCCTCGCTGCGCGATCCTGCCGCGTTTCCGCTGGTCGCCGCGCTGACGCCGCCCCAGCGTTAAGCCAGCCCGCCGAAGCGGTCGAAGAAGGCGGGCTCGGCGGCGGGGGCTTCGGTGTCCTCGCGGCGCAGCGTGGCGTCGATGTGCTGCTCGGCGGCGGCGTAGACGGCCTGGTAGATGGCCCGCGTCAGCTCGTAGGCCAGCGCGCCCGGCCACGGCGTCGGCAGCAGCTCGACCGGCAGTTGCGGATCGTGCAGTTGCACCCGGCGGTAGGCGTGGATGAGCAAGGTGCGCACCACGTAGGCTTGCTGCGGCGCCAGTCCGCCTTCCGCTTCAGCCGCCCGCACCGCCGCCAGCAGCGGCTCGAACTGCGCGATAAACTGCTGGTAACCCTGCGCCACGCCGCTCAGGTCCCAGCCGTCGGCCACCAGGTCGCTCAAGGCCCGGCTGCTGACCTGGCGCATGGCCTTGCCCTGCACCACGAACAGCTTGCCCGCCACGCCCAGCCGCTTGAGCAGCTCGTCCAGCGCCGGGCCGTCGGCCGCCGGATGGCCCATGATGCCGGGCGCGATCACGCTATAGCCTTCCCACAGCAACTCCTTGCGCACCGCGCTGCGCTCGGCCGCGTTGAGCGCGCCGTCGCCGTTGAGGATCAGGGTCCAGCTGCCGTCCCAGTGCACATTCAGCGGCGCGTAGATGCGGCGGTAGGCGTGCACGAAGCGCGTCATCGCCGGCGGCGTGATCGCGTACGAGCTGCGGCGGCCGTCGCGCTGCGCCCCCAGCCAGCCTTCCTGCGCCAGCCGGAACACCGAGGTGCGCAGCAGTCGGTCGTTGACGCCGAATGGCGCCAGCAGCTCGATCAGGCTGCCCAGCCACACCATGCCCCCGTGCGGCACGATGGCGTCGCCGAAGATGGTCACCACCAGCGATTTCGAGCGCGGCGGGTCGCTGGCCAAAAATCCGGTTATCCAGTCGTTGCAATTCATGGGCAGGCATCTCTTTCTATACACACAAACAAGAGTTTACTTTGCCTGACCATCGGCGCAGCATTTATTTCACCGTCGTTGCCGATGGGATACTGATTTATGATCTGAGTCAAAAAAATCGTAGTCAAAGCAAAATATGTATCGTATTATGGATCATCAGCGATGAGGAGACAGCGATGTATGCACAAATGGTGGAGACGGGCCTGAGCACGGTCCGCACGGCGGACGACATGGCCGCCGACGAGCGCGCCTTCCAGGCCCGCATCGACGACGGCGTCAAGATCGAGGCCAAGGACTGGATGCCGGACGCCTACCGCAAGACCCTGATCCGGCAGATTTCCCAGCACGCGCACTCGGAAATCGTCGGCCAGCTGCCCGAGGGCAACTGGGTGACCCGCGCGCCTACGCTGAAACGCAAATCCATCCTGCTGGCCAAGATCCAGGACGAGGCCGGCCACGGCCTGTACCTGTACAGCGCCGCCGAGACGCTGGGCGTGTCGCGCGACGAGCTGCTGGCCGCCCTGCACAGCGGCAAGGCCAAGTATTCCAGCATCTTCAACTACCCGACCCTGTCATGGGCCGACATGGGCGCGATCGGCTGGCTGGTCGACGGCTCGGCCATCATCAACCAGATCCCGCTGTGCCGCTGCTCCTACGGCCCGTATGCGCGCGCCATGATCCGCGTCTGCAAGGAAGAATCCTTCCACGCGCGCCAGGGCTACGACATCATGATGGCGCTGGCCAAAGGCACGCCGGAACAGAAGGCGATGGCGCAGGATGCGCTCAACCGCTGGTGGTGGCCGTCGCTGATGATGTTCGGCCCGTCCGACGCCGAATCGGTCAACAGCGCGCAGTCGGCGCAATGGCGGATCAAGCTGTTCTCCAACGACGAGCTGCGCCAGCGCATGGTCGACCAGACCGTGCCGCAAGCCGAATACCTGGGCCTGACCGTGCCCGACCCGGATTTGAAATTCAACGCCGAAACCGGCCACTACGAATTCGGCGCCATCGACTGGAGCGAGTTCCACAACGTCTTGAAGGGCAACGGCCCGTGCAACCGCGAGCGCCTGCGCACCCGCGTCAAGGCCTGGGACGACGGCGCCTGGTTCCGTGAAGCGCTGGTCGCCCACGCCGACAAACACGCCACCGCCAAGGCAGCATAAGGAGATCAAGATGAGCAAAGAATGGCCACTGTGGGAAGTCTTCATCCGCAGCCAGCACGGGCTGGCGCACAAACACGTCGGCAGCCTGCACGCGCCGGACGCCGAAATGGCGGTCAACAACGCGCGCGATGTCTACACCCGCCGCAATGAAGGCGTCAGCATCTGGGTCGTGCGCGCGGCCGACATCGTCGCCAGCAGCCCTGGCGACAAGGGCGCGCTGTTCGAGCCGTCCAACAGCAAGGTGTATCGCCACCCGACCTTCTTCCCGATGCCGGAAGAAGTCAAGAACCTGTAAGCGAGGCGCACCGTGCAAAACAAGGTAAATTATTTATTGCGATTGGGTGACAACGCCCTGATCCTGAGCCAGCAACTGTCGCAGCTGTGCGGCAAGGGCCCGGCGCTGGAAGAGGACATGGCGCTGACCAACGTCGCGCTGGACCTGCTGGGCCAGACCCGTTTGTGGTACGAGTACGCGGGCGAGCTGGAAGGAGCAGGCCGTGACGAAGACAAGCTGGCCTACCACCGCGACGCCCACGACTTCAAGAACTGCCTGCTGCTGGAGCAACCGAACGGCAACTACGCCGACACCATGGTGCGCCAGTTCTTCTTCGATGCGTGGCACTACTTCCTGATCGTCGGCCTGACGCGCAGCAGCGACACGCGCATCGCCGCCATCGCCGAGAAATCGCTGAAGGAAGTGACCTACCACCTGCGCCGCAGCGGCGACTTGATCGTGCGCCTGGGCGACGGCACGGACGTCAGCCACGCCAAGACGCAGGCGGCCGTGAACGAACTGTGGATGTACAGCGGCGAGGTGTTCGCCTACGACGCCATCGATGAAGCGATGGTGGCCGAAGGCGTGGCCCCAGCCGCCGCCGACCTGCGCGCGCAATGGCTGGCGCACGTGGCCGAGATCCTGGCCGAAGCCACGCTGGCCATGCCGCCGGCCGACGCCTGGATGCAGAGCGGCGGCAAGCAAGGCCGCCACAGCGAGCACCTGGGCTACATCCTGGCCGAGATGCAGTTCCTGCAGCGCGCCTATCCTGGCTCCACCTGGTAACAGCGAGCCCGCCATGACAGCCGCCGCCATCAACGCTCCCGCCGCCGCCCAGGTTTGGGCCTGGCTGGGCGAGGTCTCCGACCCCGAAATCCCGGTCATCTCGATCGTCGACCTGGGCATCGTGCGCGACGTGCAGCTGGCTGCCGACGGCGCCTGCACCGTCACCATCACGCCGACCTATTCCGGCTGCCCGGCGATGCAAGTGATCGCCGACGCCATCACCGAAGCCCTGCACGGACACGGCCTGCAAGACGTCCGCCTGCAAAACCAGCTCTCTCCAGCCTGGACCACCGACTGGATGAGCGAAGAGGGCAAGGCCAAGCTGCAAGGCTACGGCATCGCCCCGCCGGCGCAGCAGGTGATCGACATCAGCGGCCTGCGCGCGGGCGCCGGCGCAACGGGCGCGCTGGCCGCCATCTCGCGCCGCGCGCAGCCCCGCCTGACGGTGGCCTGTCCCAACTGCGGCTCGCACCACACCGAAATCACCAGCCAGTTCGGCTCCACTCCCTGCAAGGCCTTGTACAAATGCCTGGACTGCCGCGAGCCCTTTGACTACTTCAAGTGCCACTAAAAAGATCATGAGCAAATTCCACCCGCTGACCGTCTCGCAAGTGCGCAATGAAACGCGCGACACCATCGCCGTCACCTTCGCCGTGCCGCCCGAACTGCAACAGAGCTTCACCTTCCAGCAAGGCCAGCACCTGACGCTGCGCGCCCAGATCGGCGACGAAGACGTGCGCCGCTCGTACTCGATCTGCTCCGCCGTGCAGGAAGGCGCGCTGCGCGTGGCCATCAAGCGCACCCAGGGCGGGCTGTTCTCCAGCTGGGCCAACGACACCATCAAGCCCGGCATCACGCTCGACGTGATGCCGCCGATGGGCCACTTCAACGTGCCGCTGGACGCCGCCAACCACAAGCACTACCTGGCCTTCGCCGCCGGCAGCGGCATCACGCCTATCCTGTCGATCATCAAGACCACGCTGGCGGCCGAGCCGCACAGCCGCTTCACGCTCTTCTACGGCAACCGCGCCTCGTCGTCGGTGATCTTCAAGGACGAACTGTCCGACCTGAAGGACACCTACATGGAGCGTCTCAAGCTGGCCTACGTGATGAGCCGCGAGCAGCAGGACATCGAATTGTTCAACGGCCGCATCACCAAGGAGAAGGCGGCGCAATTCCTCAAGCACTGGGTGTGGGTGGAAGACATCGACGTCGCCTTCATCTGCGGCCCGGAAGACATGATGCTCGGCGTCTCCGAAGCCCTGCAGGAAGCCGGCATGCCGAAGGCGCAGATCAAGATCGAGCTGTTCGCCGCCAGCATACCCAAGCACCAGCACAAGCCACGCGCGGTCGATCCGCAAGCGGGCCGCCACGAAACCGAAGTCACGGTTATCCTGGACGGCAACGCCACCAGCTTCACCATGGACCAGGACAAGGAATCGCTGCTCGACGCGGGCCTCAAGGCCGGCATCGACATGCGCTACTCGTGCAAGGGCGGCGTGTGCTCGACCTGCCGCTGCAAGCTGCTCGAAGGTAAAGTCGACATGGACGTCAACTACGCGCTGGAAGACTACGAAATCGCGCGCGGCTATGTGTTGAGCTGCCAGAGCTTCCCCATCACCGACAAGGTCGTCATCGACTTCGACCAGGCCGAATAAAAAACATCCCACCGGAGACGCCATGAACTACGAGAACATCCTCTTCGACATCACCGACGGCATCGCCACGCTGACGCTGAACCGCCCCGATAAGCTCAACAGCTTCACCCAGGCCATGCACGAGGAAGTGCGCCACGCCATGCACAAGATCAGCCACGACAAGACCGTGCGCGTGATGGTGCTGACCGGTGCCGGCCGCGGCTTCTGCGCCGGCCAGGATTTGTCGGACCGTTCGGTGGAGCCGGGCGCCCGTCCGGTCGACCTGGGCGACTCGGTGGAAAAGAACTACGCCCCGCTGGTGCTGGCGCTGCGCGCCTTGCCGATGCCGGTGATCTGCGCCGTCAACGGCGTGGCCGCCGGCGCAGGCGCCAACATCGCGCTGGCCTGCGACATCGTGCTGGCCGCCAAATCCGCGTCCTTCGTCGAAGTGTTCTGCAAACTGGGCCTGATTCCCGACACCGGCGGCACCTACTTCCTGCCACGCCTGATCGGCAGCGCGCGCGCCATGGGCCTGGCCATGCTGGGCGATAAACTCAGCGCCGAAAAAGCCGAGTCCTGGGGGCTGATCTGGAAGGCCGTGCCGGACGACGAACTGGCCGCCGAAACGCAGGCGATGGCGCGTCACTTCGCCACCGCGCCGACCAAGGGCCTGGCGTTCACCAAACAAGCCTTGCATTGCAGCCCGCACAATTCACTGCAACAGCAGCTGGCGCTGGAATGCGAAATGATGAGCGAACTGGGTCGCAGCGATGACTACCGCGAAGGCGTGGCCGCCTTCATGGAAAAGCGCGCGCCGCAATTCAAGGGGAAATAAGATGGCAGCACTTCATACCGACCGCGCGGTCGCCGTCATAGGCAGCGGCGCCATGGGCGCCGGCATCGCGCAGGTGGCCGCCGTCGCCGGCTACACCGTCAAGCTGTTCGACACCCGGCCGGAAGCCGTGGCCAAGGCCATGTCCGATATCGCCGCCGCGCTGAACAAGCTGGTGGCCAAGGAGCGCATGAGCGCCATCGATTGCGCCGCCGCCATCGCCCGCGTGCAGGCTGCTATCACGCTGAGCGACATCGCCGACGCCGCGCTGGTGGTCGAAGCCATCGTCGAAAACCTCGACGTCAAGCGCGGCCTGTTCGCCGAGCTGGAAGCCATCGTCGCCGACGACTGCATCCTGGCCACCAACACCTCTTCGATTTCCGTCACCGCCGTCGCCGCCAAGCTGCGCCTGCCGGCGCGGCTGGTTGGCATGCACTTCTTTAATCCGGTACCGTTGATGGCGCTGGTCGAAGTGATCAGCGGCCTGGCCACCGACGCCGCCGTCGCGCAAGCCGTGTACGACACCGCCGCCGCGTGGGGCAAGCTGCCGGTGCACGCCAAGTCCACGCCGGGCTTCATCGTCAACCGCGTGGCGCGGCCGTTCTACGCCGAAGGCTGGCGCCTGCTGAACGAGCAGGCCGCCGACGCCGCCACCATCGACGCCGTCATGCGCGATTGCGGCGGCTTCCGCATGGGGCCATTCGAGCTGATGGACCTGATCGGGCATGACGTCAATTTCTCGGTCACGCAATCGGTGTTCGGCGCCTACTTCAACGATCCGCGCTTTACGCCGTCGGTGCTGCAGCAGGAGATGGTCAACGCCGGTTTCCTCGGTCGCAAATCGGGCCGTGGCTTCTACCACTACGGCGATGCCGCTCCTGCTGTGCCGCAGCCGCAGGCGGAAGCCGCGCAGCCGAAGCCGGAATTCGCCAGCTACACCATCGAGCCGGGGGCCGCGGTCGGTCCGTCGCATGCGGTCGGCGGCGCGGTTTGCGACGCGCTGGCGGCGCGCCTGCGCGCCTCGGGCATCAATATCTCGCACCGCAAGACGCCGGAAGCGCGCGGCCACGTCGCCGGCACCGACGACGCGCCGGCCTTCCACTGCAACGGCGCCGCCATCTACCTGACCGATGGCCGCAGCGCCACCCAGCGCGCGCACGACAGCCATCATCCGGACACGGTGCTGTTCGACCTGGCGCTGGACTACGCCACCGCCAAGCGCATCGCCGTCAGCTGCGCGGACCAATGTTCGCCTGCGGCCTTCAACGCCGTGGTCGGCCTGTTCCAGGCGGCCGGCTTCACCGTCACGCGGCTGGACGACGTGCCCGGCATGGCCGTCATGCGCACTGTCGCCATGCTGGCCAACGAGGCGGCGGATGCCGTCAACCAGGGTGTCTGCAGCGCGCAAGCGGCGGACATCGCCATGCAGAAGGGCGTCAATTACCCACGCGGTCCGCTGGCCTGGGCCGACGCCGTCGGCATCGGACAGATCGTCGCCGTGTTGTCCAACCTGGCCGCAGGCTATGGCGAGGACCGCTACCGCGTGTCGCCACTCCTGCGCCGCAAGCAGGCCGCAGGAGGGCGCTTCCATGACTAAGACCGCCATGCTGGCCGCCGCGCCCGCGCTGAATGCCGAGGAAGCACAGGCGCTGGCGCAAGCCGTCGGCGCCGCCATGTTCGACAGCGACCCGGCCTCGCAGGGCCTGGGCATGACGATCGACGCCATCGCTCCCGGCCACGCCCGCATGTCGATGCCGGTGCGCGCAGACATGTTGAACGGCCATGGCAGCTGCCACGGCGGCTTTATTTTCACGCTGGCCGACAGCGCTTTCGCCTTCGCCTGCAATAGCCACAATCTGACCACCGTGGGCGCCGGCTGCACCATCGACTACCTCGCGCCGGCCCGCCTGCACGACGTGCTGACCGCCGACGCGACCGAGCAGGCGCTGGCCGGCAAGAGCGGCGTCTACGACGTCAAGGTCACGAATCAGGACGGCCGCACCGTCGCGCTGTTCCGGGGTAAATCGCACCGCGTCAGCGGACATATTTTGCCGCAGCACGCCGAGTAAAGAGGGGGAGACACCGATGGTTCAACGCATACCCGCGCCGTCCGATCTGGAACCGATCGAACGCGCCAGCAAGGACGAACTGCAAGCGCTGCAACTGCAACGCATGAAGTGGTCGCTCAAGCACGCCTACGACAACGTCGCACACTACCGCGCCGCGTTCGACGCCGCCGGTGTCCATCCCGACGACCTGCACACGCTGGCCGACCTGGCCAAGTTTCCCTTCACCGGCAAGAAAGAACTGCGCGACAACTACCCGTTCGGCATGTTCGCGGTGCCGCAGGACCAGGTGGTGCGCGTGCACGCCTCCAGCGGCACCACCGGCAAGCCGACCGTGGTCGGCTACACCCAGAACGACATCGACACCTGGGCCAACGTGGTGGCGCGATCGATCCGCGCCGCCGGCGGCCGTCGTGGTGACATGGTGCACATCTCCTATGGCTACGGCCTGTTCACCGGCGGCCTGGGTGCGCACTACGGCGCGGAACGACTCGGTTGCACGGTGATCCCGATGTCCGGCGGCCAGACCGAAAAGCAGGTGCAGCTGATCCAGGACTTCAAGCCGTCCATCATCATGGTCACGCCGTCGTACATGTTGAACATCATCGAGGAGTTCCAGCGCCAGGGCCTGGATCCCGCCGCCAGCTCGCTCAAGGTCGGCATCTTCGGCGCCGAGCCGTGGACCGACGCCATGCGCGGCGAGATCGAACAGCGCGCCGGCATCGATGCGGTGGACATCTACGGCCTGTCCGAAGTGATGGGCCCCGGCGTCGCCAGCGAGTGCATCGAGAGCAAGGACGGTCCGGTTATCTGGGAAGACCATTTCTACCCGGAGATCATCGACCCCGAAACCGGCGAAGTGCTGCCGGACGGCGAAGAGGGCGAGCTGGTATTCACCTCGTTGAGCAAGGAAGCGCTGCCCATCATCCGCTACCGCACGCGCGACCTCACGCGGCTGCTGCCGGCCACCTCGCGTTCGATGCGCCGCATCGGCAAGATCACCGGCCGCTCGGACGACATGCTGATCATCCGCGGCGTGAACGTGTTCCCGTCGCAGATCGAAGAACTGATACTCAAGATGCCAAAACTGGCGCCGCAATACCAGCTGGTGATCAGCCGCGACGGCCACCTCGACAAACTGGACGTGCTGGCCGAGCTGCGGCCCGGCGTCGCCGACAGCGAAACCGAAGCGCTGGCGCGCGAGCTTGAGCACCACATCAAAACCTACGTCGGCGTCACCACCAAGGTGCGCCTGCTGGCCCCCAACGGCATCGAACGCACTTTGACGGGCAAGGCCCGCCGCGTGGTCGACCAGCGCCCAAAAACTTAAGGAGATTCCGTGAACGACGCTTTCATCTGTGACGCCATCCGCACCCCATTCGGCCGCTACGGCGGCGCCCTTGGCGGCGTGCGCGCCGACGACCTGGCCGCGCTGCCCATCGCCGCGCTGATCGCCCGCAATCCCGGCGTGGACTGGTCCAAGGTCGATGACGTCTACTACGGCTGCGCCAACGGCGCCGGTGAAGACAACCGCAACGTCGGCCGCATGGCGGCGCTGTTGGCCGGCTTGCCGGTCGATGTCCCGGCCAACACCATCAACCGCCTGTGCGGCTCCAGCCTGGACGCGGTCGGCATCGCCGCGCGCTCGATCAAGGCCGGCGAAGCGCAGCTGGTGATCGCCGGCGGCGTGGAAAGCATGACGCGCGCGCCTTTCGTCATGGGCAAGGCCGATAGCGCGTTTTCGCGCGCCGCCAAGATCGAGGACACCACCATCGGCTGGCGCTTCGTCAATCCGCTGATGAAGGCCAAGTACGGCATCGACAGCATGCCGGAGACGGCCGAAAACGTCGCCCAGGAATTCGGCATCAGCCGCGCCGACCAGGATGCGTTCGCGGTGCGCAGTCAGCAGCGCTGGGCCGCCGCCCACGCGGCCGGCGTGTTCAAGGATGAAATCGTGCCGGTCACCTTGGCGCAGAAAAAAGGCGATCCGAAGATCGTCGACACCGACGAGCATCCGCGTCCGGAAACCACGGTGGAGATGCTGGCCAAGCTGAAGGGCGTGGTCAAGCCGGATGGCAGCGTCACGGCCGGTAACGCATCGGGCGTCAACGACGGCGCTTGTGCCATCCTGCTGGCGTCGGCCGCCGCCGCTGAGCAGTACGGTCTGCGCAAGCGCGCCCGCGTGCTGGGCATGGCGACCGCCGGCCTGGCGCCGCGCATCATGGGCTTTGGTCCGTCACCGGCTTCGAAGAAAGTGCTGGCGCAGGTTGGCCTGACCATCGAGCAGATGGACGTCATCGAATTGAACGAAGCCTTTGCCGCGCAGGGCCTGGCGGTCACGCGTGATCTCGGCCTGGCCGATGATGCTGCGCACGTCAACCCGAACGGCGGCGCCATCGCCGTCGGCCATCCGCTGGGCGCATCGGGCGCGCGGCTGGTGCTGGCGGCGCTGAACCAGCTGGAACGCACCGGCGGCCGCTACGCGTTGTGCACCATGTGCATCGGCGTTGGGCAGGGGATTGCGTTGGTGATCGAGCGAGTATAGCCGTCACTCCCGCGAAAGCGGGAGTCCATGCTGAGTATGGATTCCCGCCTGCGCGGGAATGACGCTGGCGAGGATAGAATATGGTCAAGGTTTACGAAATCAATGGCGTCACGCCGGTGGTCCACCCGACCGCCTACGTGCATCCCAGCGCGGTGCTGATAGGCGATGTCATCGTCGGCCCTCGCTGCTACGTTGGCCCGTTGGCCGCGCTGCGCGGCGATTTCGGCCGCCTGATCCTGGAGGAGGGCGCCAACCTGCAAGACACCTGCGTCATGCACGGCTTCCCCGGTGCCGACACGGTAGTTGAACGCGACGGCCATATCGGCCACGGCGCCGTGCTGCACGGTTGCCGCATCGGCCGCAACGCGCTGGTCGGCATGAACAGCGTGGTGATGGACAACGCCATCATCGGCGCAGACAGCATCGTCGCCGCGATGAGCTTCGTCCGTGCCGGCATGCAGGTGCCGCCGCGTAGCCTGGTGGTCGGCACGCCGGCCAAGGTGGCGCGCGAACTGCGCGACGACGAGATCAAATGGAAGACCGAGGGTACCGGCCAGTACCAGGAACTGGCGGTGCGCTCCATGAACACCATGCGCGAAGTGGAAGCGCTGACCGAAGTGGAACCGGACCGCAAGCGCGTCGAGTGGGAAAGCTCGCTGCCGCTGCACCTGCATAAAAACGCCCAAGCATAATCAACGGAGAGATAAACATGGCATCAACCCTGCAAAGCTGGATCGGCGGCCGATGGATAGGCGCCGAAGCGTCTGCACCGCTGCACAGCGCCTTGAACAACGCGCTGATCTACCACACCCACGCCGAGAAGATCGACTTCGACGAAGCCGTCACCTACGCCCGCAAAACCGGCGTGCCGGCGCTGATGAAGCTGGATTTCCAGCAGCGCGCCGCGCGCCTGAAGGCTTTGGCGCTGTACCTGGCCAGCCGCAAGGAAGAGCTGTATGCGATCTCGCACCTGACCGGCGCCACCCGCGCCGACAGCTGGGTCGACATCGAAGGCGGCACCGGCACGCTGTTCGCCTACGCCAGCATGGGCAGCCGCGAGCTGCCGTCGTCGAACGTGCTGCACGAAGGCCCTGCCATGGCGCTGGGTAAGAACGGCGGATTCTCCGGCACCCACATCCTGGTGCCGCGCGGTGGCCTGGCGGTGCACATCAACGCCTTCAACTTCCCGATCTGGGGCCTGCTGGAGAAGTTCGCGCCGAGCTTCCTGGCCGCCATGCCGTGCATCGGCAAGCCTGCCTCCGCCACCAGCTACCTGACCGAAGCGCTGGTGCGCATGATGAACGATTCCGGCCTGCTGCCTGAAGGCGCGCTGCAACTGGTCATCGGCAGCACCGGCGACCTGCTGGACCGCTTGGGCGGTGCTGACGTCGTCACCTTCACCGGCTCGGCCGATACCGCCGCCAAGCTGCGCACCAACCGCAACCTGATCGCCAACTCGGTGCCGTTCACCGCCGAAGCGGATTCGCTCAACTGCGCCATCCTGGCGCCGGACGTCACGCCGGACGACGTCGAGTTCGACCTGTTCGTCAAGGAAGTGGCGCGCGAGATGACCGGCAAGGCCGGCCAGAAATGTACCGCCATCCGCCGCATCATCGTGCCGGAAAATATGGTGGACGCCGTCGGCACGCGCCTGCGCGAACGCCTGGCCAAAGTCAGCATCGGCGATCCGTCGGTGGAGGGCGTGCGCATGGGCGCCCTGGCATCCAAGGACCAGCAACGCGATGTCGCCGAACGCGTCGAGCTGCTCGCGCGCGGCAACGAGGTGCTGTTCAGTGAACGCGACGGCTTCAAACTGATCGGCGACGGCGTCGCCAACGGCTCCTTCTTCTCGCCGACGCTGCTGCTGTGCCGCGACGGCATGCGCAACGACGCCGTGCACGACATCGAAGCCTTCGGCCCGGTCAGCACCATCATCAGCTATAACGGCATCGATGAAGCGCTGGCGCTGGCCGCGCGCGGCAAGGGTTCGCTGGTCTCCACGCTGGTGACCAAGGATCCGGCCACCGCCGCCTACGCCGTGCCGATGGCCGCCGCCTCGCACGGCCGCGTGCTGATACTGGAACGCGAAGCGTCGGTCGATTCGACCGGCCACGGCTCGCCGCTGCCGCAGCTGAAGCACGGCGGCCCTGGCCGCGCCGGTGGTGGCGAAGAGCTGGGCGGCATCCGCGCCGTGCGCCACTTCCTGCAACGCGCGGCAGTGCAAGGCTCACCGACCATGCTGGCAGCCGTCACGGGCGAATACGTGCGCGGCGCCAAAGTGCAGGAGAGCGAGGTCCATCCGTTCCGCCGCTACTTCGAAGACCTGAAGATGGGCGACTCGCTGCTGACGCACCGCCGCACCGTGACCGAAGCGGACATCGTCAACTTCGGCGGTGTCTCCGGCGACTATTTCTACATGCACTTCGACGACATCGCCGCCAAGGACACGCAGTTCGGCAAGCGCATCGCGCACGGCTACTTCGTGCTGTCGGCAGCGGCGGGGCTGTTCGTCTCGCCGGCGCCTGGTCCGGTGCTCGCCAACTACGGCCTGGACAACCTGCGCTTCATCACGCCGGTGGCGATCGGCGACACCATCCGCGCGCGCCTGACCTGCAAGCGCAAGGTGGACCGCAACCGCACCGACGACAAAGGCGTCGGCCAGGGCGTGGTCGCGTGGGACGTGCAGGTGACCAACCAGAACGACGAACTGGTGGCCAGCTACGACATCCTGACCTTGGTGATGAAGCGAACCTGACGCATTGGCGGCGGCGGAAAACTGGCTTTTTCCGGCGCCGCCATGCAGAATGCTTTATTTGCAATGATCAGGCGATTCGTATGGCGTGTACTTTTCAAAAGCAGTCGATCGGCTTCAATCCCTTACTGAGCCTGCGCGACTGGATGGTGTGGGCTTGTTTGGTCGCCGGATTCCTGGCCGTCGCCGTGCTGGCCCATTTCTGGATGCCGGATGCGTTCGTGCGGGGAGCATTGGTCGGTGCGTGCATGGGTCAATTTCCATCGCTGCTGATGTGCCTTCCGGTGCGTGGCACCGTGGATGCGGCAGGCGAGGTGGCATTCCTTGGCCGCGTAGAGCAGCACGGTTTCGTCCCCGCCGGCGAAACCGACGAGGGACGCATCTTCAACTACAAAAGCCCGCACTGGATGCGCTGGGATTCCAACCGTATCGTGATCCGGTCCGCCAACGGTGTGCTGCACGTCACCGCGCCGCTGTACTTCTACAACCGGCTCAAGCGCATGCAGGCATAACGCCTACTTT
Organism: Duganella sp. S19_KUP01_CR8; assembly: GCF_036688705.1. Taxonomy (NCBI): domain Bacteria; kingdom Pseudomonadati; phylum Pseudomonadota; class Betaproteobacteria; order Burkholderiales; family Oxalobacteraceae; genus Duganella; species Duganella sp. S19_KUP01_CR8. Next base: position 87,757 of record NZ_JAQQPR010000007.1, read on the forward strand.
CCTTACTTGCGCAGACCGAACGGATCGTCGATGCTGTGCGCCGGTTCGGTGAACCATTTCGGACCGTTCTCGGTCATGTAGAAATGGTCCTCGTGGCGTACGCCGAATTCGCCGGGGATGCAGATCATCGGCTCGTTCGAGAAGCACATGCCCACGTCCAGCGGCGTCTTGTCGCCGCCGACCAGGTACGGCCACTCGTGGATATCGAGGCCGATGCCGTGGCCGGTGCGGTGCGGCAGGCCTGGCAGCTTGTAGCCGGGACCAAAGCCGTCCGCTTCGAGCGAGCGGCGCGCGGCCATGTCCACCTGCTCGCACGGCACGCCCAGCTGCGCTGCATCGAAGGCCGCCAGTTGCGCCGCCTTCTCGCTGTTCCACACCGAACGCTGACGCTCGCTGATTTGGCCGTACACGTAGGTGCGCGTGATGTCGGAAATGTAGTTGTGCAGTTTGCAGCCTGTATCGATCAGCACAGTGTCGCCCGGTTGCAACGTTTGCACATAGCTCACACCGTGCGGATAGGCGGTCGCCTCGCCGAACAGCACAATCACGAAGTAGGAACCGGAAGCGCCGACCTTGCGGTGCGCGCGGTTGATGAACTCTTCCACTTCAACTGTGGTGATCCCCTCGCGCAGCATGCTGGCGGTGGCCACGTGCACGGCCAGCGTCATGTCCTTGGCGCGCTGCATCAGCGCGATCTCGTTGGCGGACTTGCGGGTGCGGCAGTGCGCCGTGACCTTGCTGGCGTTTTCCAATGCGTAGCCATCGGCCAGCGGGCGGATGCCGTCGTAGATGAAGAAAGCCGCGCTCTCGCAGATGCCGACGCGCGGCGTAACGCCGCCCGCAGCCGCCGGCGCGATGCCCATGCGCTTGAGCGTGTCGATGAACAGCTGGTACGGGCTCTCATGCTCGTGCCAGGTATTGACGTTGCCCTCGACCTTCATGAAGTCCTTCAGCGTGCTCTCTTCGAAAGCGGGAGCGATGTACTCCACCGCGCCGCTGGCCGGCAGGATAGCGCCTACCATGCGCTCGCTGGCGTGCCACTTGGTGCCGGTGAAGTAGGTCATGTTGGAGCCGGCGTTGACGTAGATCGCCGCGATGCCCTGGTCGCGCATGTAAGCCTGCGCGCGCGCCAGGCGTTGAAGGTGCTCGTCCTTGCCGATGGGGACCGCGCCTGCGGTCATGTCGGACAGCGAGGCCAAGGCCTCTTCTATGGTTTTTCCGCCAATAGTCATTTTTATAATCCCTGAATTGATTTGCGTGACCGCGCGGATCTTTGTCTGCGCCAGCCGACGATCATAACAGTTTTGCCTATGCCGCCAAGTCACAGACAGGTAATACGCCAATGCTAGTGTGCCGAATTCCGCATCCACTTCAGGACTCACCATCATGTCGCTTATCTTGCATTTCCGTCCACGCCAATTGCTGATCCCGACCGCCATTGCCATCCTGTTGACCGCTGTTGCCTGCGGCGGCGACCAACCCGCGGCCGTCGTCGTGCCGCCGATTCCGAGCGGCCGCTGGATCGCCGGCGACCTGCATACCCACACCACGCAGTCGCCTGACACGGACATCAGCCAGACACTGGACAAGGTGCTGGGCAAGGCCTTCACCACCTATGGCCTGGACTGGATGGCGGTCAGTAACCACCTGCGCCTGTCGTCGCGCGACGAGGAGGGCGCGCAGCTGCCGGCGGCGATTCCGCTGTCGATCGGCGTCGAGCGCTACGAGATCCCGCGCGTGCAGGCCTTGCAGGCGGCCGGCACCTACGCCGACAAGTTGATCTTCTCCGGCTTCGAGTGGGACATGCCGACCCATGACCACATCGGCATCGGCTTGTTCGAGGGCAGCGACAAGCTGGCCTCCAGCACCAAGGGCATGAAGGAATTCGAGTACCTGTTCACCACCCGCGATGCGGCGCTGTTCGACGCGGCCGATGTCGCCGCGTGGAAGTCCAAGTACGGAGCCACCCGCTACAACGCCACCGCCGACGACGCACTGAAGGCCATCAGCTGGCTGAAGGACAATTACCCGGACACCAGCTACGCGGTGGTCAATCACCCGTCGCGCAACAAGGGCAGCTACACCATCGACGACTTCCGCCGCTTCAACGACATCGCGCCGAACATCATGTTCGCCATCGAAGGCATGGTCGGCAACCAGATGGAACCGGACCGCGGCGGCTACACGGCCGCCTACACGCCGGAGAACGCGCCGCTGCGCGCCTACGGCGGCGTCGACTACATCGTCGCCAAGGTCGGCGGCACATGGGATGCGCTGCTGGGCGAAGGCCGCCGCATCTGGAACCTGACCGATTCGGACACCCACTTCAAAATCGTCGGCAACAGCAGCAGCGGCTACTTCCCCGGAGAGTATGCGAAGAACTACGTCTTCAACAGCGCCCAGGGCAAGCCAGTCGCCAAGGACCTGCTGCAAGGCCTGCGCTCCGGGAAAATGTTCTCGGCCTACGGGGACCTGATCAACGCGCTGGACTTCAACCTGGCCAGCAAGGATGACCGCAAGGAGATGGGCGGGGAACTGAGGGTCGTCAGCGGCGACAAGGTGACGATCACAATCCGCTTCAGGTCGCCGGCCAAAAACAACTACGAGAAGCCGGTCGACAGCGGCACGGCCGCCAACGTCAAGCCGGTGGTCGATCACGTCGACCTGATCGTCGGCGACGTCGGCGCCAAGGCCACGCCGGGCAGCGCCGCCTACAGCTTGGCCACCAACGCCAGCACCCGCGTGGTGAAGCGCTTCACCAGCGCGGACTGGAAGGTGGATGCGGACGGTTACTTCAGCATCAGCTACGAAACCACCGCCAGCAAGAACCAGTACTACCGACTGCGCGGCACCAACCTTGGCGTCGATGTCGCCGGCCTGACCCAGGACGGCGAACCGCTGGCGGACCAGCGCACCGGCACCACCGACAACACGGCGCGCTTCAACGACATCAACGACCGTAACTACCGCAGCCTGTGGTTCTATTCGAACCCGGTGTTCGTCAGCCTGCGTTGATTACTTCGTTATCAGGCTGACCTTGTCGAGCACGAAGGAGGTCTGCTTGGAGCTGTCCTCCCGCATGACGAACGACAGCGTCACGGTCTGGCCCTTGAAGGCGGCCAGATCGTAGCTGCGGATCTGGTAGCCGTCGGCGGCGTCGAGGTTGGACCAGGTGGCCAGCGTGCGCAACACGGAACCGGTGCTGCTTCGCACGGTGACGACCAGCCGGTCGTAAACAGTGGGCTTGGTTTCATCGGTGTCGATATGCAGCGCGAAGGTCAGCATCGCCGACGTGGCGTTCGACGGTATCGACACGGACTGGATCAGGGCTTCGATTGCGAAGAAGCCGTTACCTCCCAACCAGGCGTAGCGCGTGCCTTCGTACGCCGGCTGGTCGGCGAAGCTGCCGATCACACCGGTGCTGCCGCGCCATCCGGTGGTGCCGTTTTCGAAGCCGCCGTTAGTCACGCGTTCGGTGCCGCCACCGCCGGCGGTGACGGTCAGTGTCGCCTTGGCCGAGGTGGCGCTCTTCGGCGGCGATGCGGCGTCGCTGACGACCACATTGAACATGGCGCCGTTATCGGCGATCTGCGCCGTCAGCGAGTAGCTGGCCGCCGCCGCGCCGGCGATCTCGGCGCCGTTGCGGTACCACTTGTAGGCATAGGGCTGCGTGCCACCGCTGGCGCCCACGCTGAACGATGCGGTCGCGCCGGGCGCCACGGTCACGCTGGCCGGCTGCGTGGTGATCGAGACATCGCCGCCGCCGGTCGTGCCCTCGTCGACATCGGCGCCGACATTGATCGCGGCGTAGGCGCGTTGCACGGCGATGGCTTCTTTCGATCCTGCGCCGTACAACTCCTGCGCGGAAGCCAGCACCTTGGCGCGCGCGTCGGCGTAGTTGGTCGACGAAGTGAATTTGGTGGTGTTCGCCTTGAACCAGATCCGGTAGGCCTTGTCATTGCCCACACCCGTCATCGCTGCGGGACTCTTCACCAGGTATTTGCTGTAGTAGTCGGACGCGGGATCGCTGCTGGAACCCTGCGACAGGAAGTAGTACATGCGGTTATTCGGTCCGCTGGAGTAGTGCACGTCCAGGTTTTTGATGGAACTGCTCCATGCGTCGGGACTGCGGCCATCCTTGCTCGGCTTGTACATCCAGCGCAGCGGCTGGCCGGATTTGCTGATCTCCTTGCCCATCATCCAATCGTTGCCGGTGGCCGGTATCACGGCGCCGGTGCCGCCCGCGCGCGCGTAGGCTTCCACCATCTCGCCGCCGATGTCGGAGTTCGATTCGTTCAAGCCACCCGATTCACCGGAGTAGGTCAGGTCCGAGGTCGACGCGGTAACGCCGTGCGACATCTCGTGGCCGATCACGTCGATCGAGCCCAGGCTGTAGAAGCTGTTGCCGTCGCCGATGTACATGCACTTGCAGCTGTCGTCGTAGAAGGCGTTGTCGTAGGAGGTATCGACGTGGGCGGCGATGTAGGTGGAGGTGTTGTTCCCGTCCAGCGAATGCCAGCCCAGCGCGTTCCTGTTGGCGTCGTAGGTGTTCATCAAGCCCCACAGCGCGTTGACGGCGGCGGTCTGGCCGTTGGCGTCGGTGGTGCTGCCGCCGTTGATGTACTGCTTGCCGTCGCCCCAGGTGTTGCTGCTGTTGGTGTAGATGCTGCCGGGATTGGGATTGTTGGCCGAGCTGTGGTTGGCGTTGGTGATCGCCATGCCGCCGAATTTTCCGCCGACGCCGCGCGAGTCGTCCAGCATCTGGTAGCTGCCGCCGGACAGCGTGGTATTGATCGGCACCACGCCGTTGTACTGGCTGTTGCCGGTGCCGACCACTGTTTTCAGCGCCTGCCACTGCGCGATGATCACGCCGGTCTTGGCGTTGACGATGGTGTCGTAATAGACCGGCTTTCCGTCATCGGCCAAGCGCAATTTGACGTAGTAGGCCAGCTGGTAGCTGTCCACCACCTCTTCCACGTCCAGGGCATTGAGCTCGGACTCCGGCTTGCCCGCCGCCGACGGCAGGCGCACCGTCTTCATGATCGGGTAGATCAGCAGTTCGGCGCTGGGTGGCCAGCGGTTGGTGCCGCGCGGCGCGATGGAATTGGCCGCCACGGTAATGGCGTCGTTGGCGCTCAGCGTCGGCACCATGTCGCTGATGGAGGACGGCGCCAGGCCGGTGGCCAGCTGGCCGCGCCGGTCGGAGGTCGAGACGCTGATGATGTTGCCGGTGGCGTTGGTGACCGCCACCGACTCGGAGCCGAACACCCGCAGGCCCTTGTAGGTGTGCTGGGCGCGGACGATCTTCTGCCCGACGACGCCCGGATGCAGGCTGCTGATGCGGAAGCTCAGGTCGGGCGGGACGCCGCGCGCGACGTCCATCGCCGCCAGTTGCGCGACCAGGCCGGAGCTGTCCTGCGGCGTGAGCGTGTTGACCGGAGGGGCCATCAGTTGGTCTGCCGCGAGCGTCGCGGTGGCGGCCAGCAGTGCGGTCGCTGCGGCGACGGCGGTGGTGGCGGGTAGCAGGCGTGTACGCAGGATCATCTCATCCTCCCAAGTTCAACCATTCCAGCTGGCATCGAATGATGTCGCCGATTCCGCGTGGCGGATGAATCACGCTAGATCGCGGATGGCTTGGGGGTTCTGTCCAAGATCAACAAATTCGCAACAAGTCAGCGTTTGGCTTCCGTATTCTGCTGCACGATGAACAGGTCATAGGGATAGGCAAATATCCAGTCGGCGTAGCGCGCTTTCTTCGCCAGGCCGGCGTCGTCGTCGTCGAAGTTATCCTGCTTGATGGGGCGCTTGGTGGAGGTCGAGCGGACGCCGACGATACGGCCCTGTTGCAGCACCAGCGCCCAATCGGGTTTGCCGGTGATCGGGTCGTTGTACAGCCGGCGCAGGTGGCGTTTGGCGTTGGGGAAGCGCGGGTCCTTCAGCAGTTCCTCCAGCGTCAGCGGATACTGGCCGGCGCCATTAGCCTTGGTGTAGGCTTCCAGCGCGCGACGGAACTCGTGGCCGATGAACAGCAGCTCGCGCTCCTTGTCGCGCCGCATGGCGGTCGCATACAGGTCGGCGGCGATGGTCAGGCCGACGCCCATGAAGGCCACCAGCATCAGCGTCCACAGATAGGCGAAGCCGCCTTGCCGCCTACAGCTGTTCGAACGGGATGCCATCGCGGGTCTTTCCTTTTGCGCCGCTGCGGATATCGGCCACGCCGGGCTTGTCGGCGTCGGCCGATGGCAGCAGCTGCCAGGTGGTGGCGGACTCCGTCACCGGATCCAGCGGCACCTTGCGGAAGTAGCGCTGCGTGACGAGGTCCCCCAGCGCCGCCGGATACTCGCCACGGTCGGCGTAGTATTTGTCGATGCCGCTGCGGAGCACCTGCAGGTTTTCGCGCAGCGCCACTTCCTTCGATTTGTCGACCGAGCTGAAATAGCGCGGCAGCGCGATGGTGAGCAGCAGCGAGATGATCGCCAACACCACCAGCAGTTCCACCAGCGTGAAGCCCTTGTTGCGTTTCATGGCGGTCACCATTGTTTGAGGGGGATGCCGTTCAATCCCATGACGGTGGAGCGGGAGCTGATGTCGAATACGTCCTCGCCTTCGGACGGGTTGTCCGGCGGCGAGGCGTAGGAACGAAGGGCCCAGCCGGCGCTGTTGCCGTCGGCCGGCGCGAACGGGTCGCGCGGTATGCGGCGCAGGAAGTACATATTCTGCTTGCGCGGGCTGCGCTGGTCCGGCATGCCGGTGACCAGGTCTTCCAGCTTCTTCGGATAGCCGGATTCGCCCATCGCCAGCTTGATGCGGCCGTTGTCGGCGGCGCGCTTGTAGGCGTCGATCGCTTCGCGGATCTCGATCAGCGCGGTGCGCAGTTGGTGCTCTTTTTCGCGCTGCAGCGCCACTTGCGCCATCGGCGCCGCCACCATCGCCAGCGTGGCGAGGATGGACAGCGTAATCATCAACTCGATGAAGGTGAAACCGCGTTGAGCCTTGCGCAGCATGGCTATTGGCCTTTCTTCGGCGGCGTGTAGGGCATGGGATTGACCGGTTCCGGCTTGGCGGGCGGCGCTGGCGGCGCGTCGCCGCCGGTCATGCCCGAGCCGCCGCTCATCGAGGAGCCGGCAGGCGCCAAGGTTGGTGCCAAAGCAGGCGCGGCGTCGCGCGGCGTGGGCGCCATGTCGGCCGCCGTATCGGGTACGGAGGCCAGCGTGGTACCGAGCTGGCTGCGGCCGCCGATATCGGATTCGGTGCCGGAGTTGAACTCCGCCGCCGACAATTCCGGCCGGCGGATGGAGCGCAGCACGCGCGGCGTAATCGACAGCACGATCTCGCTGCGGGTGGAGTCATCCTTCTGGCTGCCGAACAGGCGGCTCAGCACCGGCAGGTCGCCCACGCCGGGCACCTTGTTGGCGGTGGTGCGGTCTTCGTCGCTGATCAGGCCCGCCAACACCTGCGTCTCGCCGTCCTTCAGGCGCAGCACGGTGGCGGCGCTGCGGGTACCGATCTGGTAAGCCTGGGTGCCGGATTTGCTGACGATCTCCTTGACCACGCTGCTGACCTCCAGGTTGATCTTGATCGCCACTTCGTCGTCCAGGTAGATGTTCGGTTCCACGTCCAGCTTCAAGCCCACGTCCACGTAGTTCACGCTGTCCGAACTGACGCCGTTGTTGGTGGTGACCGTAATCACCGGCACGCGGTCGCCGATCAGCACCTTGGCCTTGTCCTTGTTGCGCACGCGGATGCGCGGGTTGGCCAGGATGTTGCTGTCGGTGTCGTTCTTGTTGGCGTTGATGGTGACGGTGCCGAAGCCCAGGCCGATGGTGCTGCCGGTGATCTTGCGCAGGTCGCCCACGTTCAGCTGGCCGTACTGGCCGCTGCCCAGCAGGGTCAGGCCGACGGTGTCCGGCCAGCGCACGCCCAGCTCCTGGATGCGCGAACGCTTCACTTCCAGCACTTCCACCTCCAGCATCACTTCGGGATCGGCCACGTCCTGCACGGCGATGATGCGTTCGGCCATGCGTATCATTTCCGGCGTGTCGCGCATAATGATGGTGCCGATGCGTTCGTCGGTGACGATGTCGCGCGCCTTCAATAGCGTCTTGAGCGAGAACGCCACCGTCTTCACGTCGGAGTTAGCCAGGAAGAAGCTGCGCACCAGCAGCTGCTGGTAGTCCTTCTGCTTCTGCGGATTGTTGGGGTAGATGGTGATCGAGCGTTCGCCGGTGACGCTTTGTTCCAGTTGGTTGGCGCTCAACAGCATGCCGATGGCTTCTTCGATGCTGGTGTCGCGCACCGAGATGGTGGCGCGCAGGTTGGGATCCACGTCGCGGTCGAATACGAAGTTCAGGCCCGATACCTTGCTGATGAAATCGAACACGGCGCGCATCGGGGCGTCGCGGAACTCCAGTGTCACCGGCTTGCGGTAGGCCATGGCCAGCCGTCCGCTGGCGGGGCGCAGGCGCGTTTGGGCGTCGCTGACGAGGGTCTTGAGGCGCAACAGGTCGCGCTGGTTGGGGCGTTCCGCCAGCAGGGGGCGCAGCAGCTCCTGCGCCTGCGCCAGGTTGGCGTCGCCGCCGCGCTGCACCAGCGCTTCGACGTCGCCCGTCACTTTCTGCTGGCGTTGATCCTGCTCCAGCGCGGTCTTGCCCTGGCGCGCCACCTGGTTGGATGGGTCCAGCGCCAGTGCGCGGTCGTACATCGCGCCGGCTTCGGCGGCCTGGCCTTTCGCGCGCAGCATGTCGCCGTGGCTGTTCATGGCGTTGACCAGTTTGAGCCGGCGGTTCAGCAGCACGATGCGGTATTCGGCGTTGTGCGGATCGTCGCGGGAGGCCTGTTCCAGCTTGGCCAGGCCCTGGTCGATCTGGCCTGCATCCAGCAGGGCGTTGCCTTCCTTGAAGGTCTGGCTGCCGGCGCAGGCGCTCAGCAGCAGCGTGACGGCCAGGATGTGCAGGCGGTGGGCGGTCGGTTTCAATTGGTGTCCCCTACGACTAAGGTTTGTTTCTGGTTGAGCGGCAGGTAGATGAAGTTCATCGTGTCGCCGCTGATGCTGTCGAGCAGATAGCTGTCGTTGACTTTTTCGCCGGGACGGGCGACGACGTTCTGACCGTCGATTTGCAGGAAGTAGACGGTCTTGCCTTCATCCGTGAAGCGGCCCATGAACTGGAAGGGCAGGGCCGGCGGGCCGGCGGGCGCGTTGGACTGCTGCGCCGTTTGTTGGGCTTGCGCCTGATCCATCATGATTTTCTTCGGCGTCTCCGGCGCCCAGCTTTGCTTGGCGAAGACGTTGCCCATCTCGTCGTCGGCGACGCGCGGATGGATTTGCAGGTCGATGCCGTTGTCGGCCGGTGGTGCCGCGCTGGCGGGGGGCGTGGCGGCGGCTACGGGAGCCTGGGCGGCGGACACCGGCGCGGCTTCGCGCGTGGTGGCGGCTGCGGGGCCGACCACGCCGCCGTCCTGGTCGGGTGCGAACCATGCGGCCAGCAGTGTGGCGACGGCGGCGGCGCCGATGACGATTTTTCTCATTTCCGCGCCTCCTGCCGCACCAGCAGCACAAACTGGATGCGCGCTTCGATTTCGCCGGACTCGATCTGTTCGCGCTTGAAGGCGACCGAGTCGAGCGTCAGCGTTGGCAGTGTTTGCAGCGCGTTGATGATGAAGGTCTGCGCGCTCGCATAATCGGCCTTGACCGGCAGCGTGATGCGGTAGCGCAGGAAGCCGGCCTTGGCGTCCAGTTCGGGCTTGTACTCCGCCTTGTTCAACGCGATGCCGCTTTGCTGCGCCACCTTCACCAGTTCTTTGAGCTGATCGGGAATCGCGTCGTGCGCTGGCAGGTAGGCGTAGAAGGCGGCGACGCCGCCGGCCGCCGTCGGTGCCGGTGTGTGCGGCATGGCGGCGGCGCGGGCGGCGGCGTTGAGCTGTCGCGTCAACGTGGCCTGGCGCTGGTCGAGTTGTGTTGCGTGCCATTGCGCCAGCACGGCCAGCAGCGCGCAGGCGATGCCTGCCACCGCGCCGGGACCGGCCTGGCGCAGCAGGCGGCGCGCTTGCCACGCCAGCCTGGGTGCGAGGTTGGGCGCGAGCTTCAGCTTGGGCAGCGCGCCGGATTTCATTGCCGCCATTGGGCCTCCAGCTGAAAGTGATAGGGCCGCTCGCCGGCGCCGGCCGCCATCTCGTGCTTGACCAGGTACACGGAGCGGAACATCGGCTGCTGGTTGAGGAAGGCCAGGTAGTTGATCATGTCTTGCGCGGTTTCCGCTTCGGCGGCGATCTTCAGCGCGCCGGAAGGGACGGCGGTGTCGGCGCCGTCTTGCGGCGGCTGGCCGTTGAGGTCCAGTGCCAGCAGGGCGACGCGCACGTCGGCCGGCGCGACGATGGCCTTGATCAGCCGCGTGACCGGCAGGTTGAGCTGGCGAACCGCTTCGGCCACCGCCTTCACTTGCAGATCCAGTTCGTGCTGCTGCGCCGGCGCCAGCGCGGGCCGCGTCAAACGCGTCGGTTGCGTGGCGGCCGATTGTGCGTCCAACCGCGCCTCCAGCCGTTTGACGGTTTGCAGCTGCGAGATCCAGTTGCCGGCGGCGGGCAGCAGCATCAGCAGGCCGGTGGCCAGCAAGGCAAGGCGCCAGCCTGTCGGTTGCGTGGCGCGTGGCAGGAAGTTCAGGCGCGTCATGCCGCCACCTCCGGCGATGTCGCAGGCGGTCGTTGCTGCGTCGCGGCCATGGCAACGGCGGCGTGTTCGCCGAACGGATTGGCGCTCAGGCGGAAGCGCGAGGGCAATGCGCTGGGGACCAGATGCAGCGTGGCGGTGGACGGCGCGCTCAGGTCGGTGACGGCCACCTGCTCGATGCCGGCCAGCTCCGGCGCGCGCAAGGTCCAGCGCTGCCAGGCTTGCGGCAGTTCGAGCCGCCAGGCCTCGCTGGCCGGCTGCGACTGGATGGCGACGATGCGGTTGTCGCGCAGCGCCGCCATCGTGATGCGGCCAGGTTCGATCAGAGCCAGTGCGCCGGTCGCGGTGGCCGTGCCTTTTTTCAACCGAATCGGCTGCGACGACTCCTGCGCGCGCAGGGCGGTGCCCAGCAGCGGCTCGATCACGCGACAGGCGTGGCCGAATTCGGCGGCGACGTCCTTCAGGGCTTGCAGCAGCGTGCTGTCGACACCGCAGACCAGCCGCGTGTGGCCGTACGGCGCATCGTCGCCGATCACGCTCCAGCCGCGCGCGTTGTCGCCGTACAGGGCCGCCAGCTGCGTTTGCAGGAAGCGGCCGGCCGACGGTTCGGACAGCAGCGCATCGCTCCACGGCGCCAGCACCAGCTGGCTCCAGCGGCCCGACAGGCTGATCTCCAGCGGCAGCCTGGCCGCCACGACGTCCGGCTGCTGCAACAGCGCGCGCAACGCATCGATGGCGGCCTGCCAGTGGTCGCCGGCGCCATCGACGGCGATTTGCTGCGCGCTGCCTTCGACCAGCCGCTTGCCTTGGCGGATCACGCACAACAGCTGCTGCGGCGCGAGCAGCACGCGCAGGCGCCGCTGCCCGATGGGGAGAAGACGTTCAATAAGTGACACGATTGAGCTCCAGTAAGGTCGTTTCTCCCTGCCGCACCAGATCCAGCCCGGCGCTGCGCGCCAGCCGGAAGCCCATGGTCGCGGCTTCTTCCTTCATGCGGCTGACCGGTGCGCGGGTGCAGATCATCTCGCGCATGGCGTCGTTCAGTATCAGCACCTCGGCCACGGCCTTGCGGCCCTTGTAGCCGGTGCCACGGCAATGGCCGCAGCCGCTGCCGGCCTTGAAGCGCCAGTCGCGCACGGCGTCGGCGGCCAGGCCGCTGTCGATCAGGTCCTGCGGATCGGGCGCCACCTCCACCGCGCAATGCTCGCAGTTCAGGCGCAGCAGCCGCTGGGCGACGATGCCGTTCAGCGCCGCCGCAAAGCTGTACGGGTCCACGCCCATGTGCAGGAAGCGCCCGACCACGTCGAACACGTTGTTGGCGTGGACGGTGGTGAACACCAGGTGGCCGGTCAGCGAAGCCTGCACCGCGATCTGCGCGGTTTCGTCGTCGCGGATCTCGCCGATCATGATCTTGTCCGGATCGTGGCGCAGGATGGAGCGCAGCCCGCGCGCGAAGGTCAGTCCCTTCTTCTCGTTGACGGGAATCTGCAGCACGCGCGGCAGCCGGTATTCCACCGGGTCCTCGATGGTGACGATCTTGTCGCGGCCCGTGTTGATCTCGGTGATGGCGGCGTACAGCGTGGTGGTCTTGCCGGAGCCGGTCGGCCCGGTCACCAGCAGCATGCCGTGCGGCTTGGCGGCCAGGCGGCGGATCTGCACGATGGCGTCGTCGTTCAGGCCCAGGCTTTCCAGCCGCAGCGCGGCGGCGGCTTCGGTCAGCGCGCGCCGGTCCAGCAGGCGCAGCACCGCGTCCTCGCCGAAGATGTTGGGCATGATGGAGACGCGGAAGTCGATCTCGCTGCCCTTGACGCGCACCTTGAAGCGGCCGTCCTGCGGCACGCGGCGCTCGGCGATGTCCAGCTCCGCCAGCACCTTGATGCGCGAGATGATCTGCTCGGCCATCTGCAAGCCCTGCACCGTGCCGGCCTGCACCAGCACCCCGTCCACGCGGTATTTGATGACCAGGCTGGCGGCGTCGCATTCGAGGTGGATGTCGCTGGCCTGGAACTTCAGCGCGTCGTAGATGGTGGAGTTGACCAGCTTGACCACCGGGCTGCTGTCTTCGCTGATGCGTATCAGCGAGATGTCCTCGATGGTCTGGTCCAGGTCCGCCAGCTCGCCGTGGCTGCCGTCTTCCATCATGTCCTGCATGGCCTGCTGCACGCTCTCCTGCTGCACCAGGTAGGCGGTCAGGTCGTCGGGATGGGCCAGCGCCACGCTGTAGGCGCAGCCGATGGCGTAGTCGGCCCACTGCAGGGTATCTTCGGCAAACGGATTGCCGATCACCAGCACCGGGTCCGATCCTTCGTCGCGCAGCAGCACGCAGTCGCGCTGCGCGCAGTCGGTGTAGGACAGCAGGTCGAAGGCCGGCAGCGCGGCCTGCAGTTTGCTCATCGGCCAGGCCGGATAGCAGAACAGGTTGGCCAGCTGGCGGGTCAGTTCTTCCGGCGTCAGGCTGGAGGTCTCCTGCAGCAGCGCCATCGTCGGACGGCCCTGCGCCATCGCGGCGGCGCGCGCGCTGTGCAGCATCTCGGGGCTGAGGACAGCCGGTTCGCGTGCGTTCATGACAGACTCCCCGCCAATTCGAAGATCGGCATGTACATCAATACGACAACGCCGCCGATCACCACGCCGATCAGCGTCATCAAGACAGGTTCCAGCAGGCGCGAGGCCCAGTCCACCCAGCGGGCGAATTCCTCGTCGTGGAACTTGGCCGAGCGTTCCAGCATGTCGCCCAGGCGGCCGGTGTTCTCGCCGACCTTGAGCAGCGATTGCGCCACCGGCGTGGCCAGCGCGTTCTGCTCCAGCGCGGTGGAGAACGGCAGGCCCTGTTCCACCGCGCGGCGCGTCTGCACCAGCTGCAGCTGCTGCTCCGGCAGCAGCATGGCGTTGGTCATCGCCAGCGCCTTCGACAGCGGTATGCCGGCGTGCAGCAGCAGCGACAGCGCGCGGTAGAAGCGCGCCAGGCGGAACTCGGCGGCCTTGGCCGACAGCACCGGCAGCCGCAGCACCGCCAGCACCAGCTTCCGGCGCATGGCGGCGTTGCCGAGGCTGAACACCACGCCCAGCACCACGCCGCCCAGCGCGCCAGCGCTCAGCCACGGATGCGCGGCCAGCGTCTGGCCGAAGGACAGCAGCATCTGCGAGGCCCACGGGATTTCGCGGCCCGAGCTTTCGTACACCACGCTGAACTTCGGCACCACGTAGCCCATCAAGAACAGCGTGACCAGCGTGCCCACCACCAGCAGCATGGTCGGATAGATCGCGGCCGAGACCAGCTTCTTGCGGATGGCGTCGAACTGCAGCTGGTAGCCGACGAAGCGCGCCAGCGCCTCCGGCAGATTGCCCGAGCGCTCGGCCGCGTGTACGGTGGCGACATACAGATCGGGGAAGACGGCCGGGAAATCGGCCAGGGTGTCGGAGAAGCTTTTGCCCTGTTGCAGCGAGCGCTGGATGGCGGCCAGGGTGGCGCGCGCGCCGCTGCGGGTTTCCTTGTTGAGCAAGGTGGCGGTGGCTTCGCTCAGGTTCAGGCCCGCTTCCAGCAGGGCCAGTAGCTCCTGGCTGAATTGCAGCAGCGGGAAGGGCTGCTTGCTGAGGCGTGCGGGCGCGCGCGCCCCCGCACCAGTGGATTCGGTACTGCCGATGGCCAGCACGCGCCAGCCGTTGCGCGCCGCCTGCCGTATCGCTTCCGCCTCGCTGGCGGCGTCGATCGCTATGGTTTGCGGGCCGGACGGCCCACCCTGCACTTGGAGATGGAACTGCATTGCATGCGTACTGCCTTAAACACTCAGGTGAAAAAAACGGGGCGGCGATGGGCTGCCGTCCCGGAAAATACAGCCCCGTCGGGTCAGGCGGGGCTGGGTATCACACTTACTGGGTGATCAGGCTGACCTTGTCCACCACGAACGACGTTTGCAGCGACGAGTCTTCAGTCATGGCGAACGACAGCGTGACGGTCTGGCCTTTGTACGCGCTCATGTTGAAGGTGCGGACCTGGTAGCCGCTGGCCGCATTCGCGTTCGAATACGTGGCCAGGGTGCCCAGCACCGAACCGGCGCTGTTCTTCACGGTCACCACCAGCTTGTCGTAGACGGTGCTGCCGGTTTCCGCGGTGTCGATGTGCAGCGCGAAGGTCAGCGTGGCCGAGGTCACGGTCGAAGGAATCGTCACCGCCTGGGTGATGGTTTCCGACGCGGTGCTGCCGTTACCACCCAGCCAGGCGAACTTGGTGCCTTCGTAGGCGGTCTGGCCGCTGTAGTTGCCGATCACGCCGGTGGTGCCGGCCCAGCCGGTCACGCCGGACTCGAAGCCGCCGTTGGTCACGCGCTCGGTGGTGCCGCCGGTGGTGCCGACGGTCAGCGTAGCGTTGCCCGAGGTGGCGGTCTTGACCGGCGACGACGAGTCGCTGACCACGGCGTTGAACACCGCGCCGTTGTCGGCCGTCTGCGCCGTCAACGAGTAGGTGGCCGAGGTGGCGCCGCTGATGACGGCGCCGTTGCGGTACCACTTGTAGGTGTACGGCGAAGTGCCGCCGGTCGCGCCGACGCTGAACGAGGCGGTGGAGCCTGCGGTCACGCTGACGTTGGATGGCTGGGTCGTGATCGACACGCCGCCGGTGGCGCCGGTTTCGTCGATGTCGGCGCCGACGTTGATCGCCGCGTAAGCGCGCGTCACGGCGATGACTTCTTTCGAGCCTGCGCCATACAGTTCCGTCGCCGAGGCCAGTACCTTGGTGCGGGCGTCGGCGTAGTTGGTCGAGGAGGTGAACTTGGTGGTCAGCGCCTTGAACCAGATGCGGAACGCCTTGTCGTTGCCGATGCCGGTCATCGCGGCCGGGCTCTTGACCAGGTATTTCGAGTAGTAGTCGCTCGACGAGCTGGCGTTCGAACCCTGCGACAGGAAGTAGAACATGCGGTTGTTAGGGCCGCTGGAATAGTGCACGTCGAGGTTCTTGATCGTGCTGCTCCAGGCGTCCGGGCTGCCGCCGTCCTTGCTTGGCTTGTACATCCAGCGCAGCGGCTGGCCGGATTTGCTGATCTCCTTGCCCATCATCCAATCGTTGCCGGATGCCGGGATCACGCTGCCGGTGCCGCCTGCGCGCGCATAGGCTTCCACCATCTCGCCGCCGATGTCCGAGTTCGATTCGTTCAAGCCGCCCGATTCGCCGGAGTAGGTCAGGTTGGAGGTGGCGTCGGTGACGCCGTGCGACATCTCGTGGCCGATCACGTCGATCGAACCGAGGCTGTAGAAGCTGGAGCCGTCGCCGATGTACATGCACTTGCAGCCAGGTTCGAAGAAGGCGTTGTCGTACTGGGTGTCGACGTGGGCGGCGATGTAGGTGGCGGTGTTGTTACCGTCCAGCGACTGCCAGCCCAGCACGTTTTTCAGCGCGTCGTAGGTGTTCATCAGGCCCCACAGCGAGTTGACCGCGGCGGTCTGGCCGTTGGCGTTGGTGGTGCTGCCGCCGTTGATGTACTGCTGGCCGTCGCCCCAGGTGTTGCTGGTGTTGGTGTAGATGCTGCCGGCGTTCGGATTGTCGGCCGAGCTGTGGTTGGCGTTGGTGATCGCCATGCCGCCGTAGGTGCCGCCGGTGCCGCGCGTGGAGTCCAGCATTTTGTAGGTGCTGCCCGACAGCGAGGTCTGGATAGGCACGGTGCCGTTGTACTGGCTGTTGCCGGTGCCGACCACGGTCTGCAGCGCTTTCCAGCGGGCGATCACGGCGCCGGTCTTGGCGTTGACCATGGTGTCGAAGTACACCAGCTTGCCCTTGTCGGCCATGCGGGTCTGGACGAAGTAGGCCAGCTCGTAGTGGTCGACCACATCTTCCAGGTCGGTGGCGTTGAGCGCCGCTTCGGACTTGTTCAGGGCCGAGGCCACGCGCACCGATTTCATCACCGGATAGATCAGCAGTTCGGCTTTCGGCTCCCAGCGGTGGGTGCCGCTCGGCGCGACGGCCTTGACCACTTGAGCGATGGCGTCGCTGGCGCTCAGCGTCGGCGTCCAGTCGGCCTGGGCGACGGTGGCCGAACGGCCGTCGGTCGATGTGGCGGGGGCGCCCAGCTTGGCGCGACGGTCGGACACCGATTCGCTGACGATGTCGCCGGCGTCGTTGGTGACCACCACCGACTCCGAGCCGAACACGCGCAGGCCTTTGAAGGTGTGGTTGGCGCGGGTGATCTTCTCGCCGACGACGCCGGGGTGCTGGCTGGCGATGCGGAAGCTATGGTCGGCGGACAGGCCGCGCTGGTTGTCCAGCGCTGCGAGCTTGGACACCAGTCCTGCGCTCTCTTGTGGAGAGGCCAGGGCCACCGGTGCGGACATCAGCTGTGCCGCCGCTTGCGCTGCGTTGGAAGCCATCATCGGCAATGCGGCGACGATGGATGCAGCAAGTAGGGTCTTACGTAAATTCATCTCTTCTCCATGGGGTTTATGTTTTCGCTAGGTGCGGCCTTGGCCGGGATAGTGGCCAACTCGGCGTTCCCGACGCTGCGTCGGCGGTTGGCCTGGCAGCGTATTTTTTGCGGCTAAAACGGCGAGTAGGGGCGACACTATTCCTGTCGAGATCACGAAGTCAAAAAACTTGGAAAAATAGTCACGGAAGAAAAAAATGTCCGAAATTAGACACCTGGAGGGGGCGAAAAACAGGGCTTGCGGCGCCCTCCATACCAGATGTAGGCCGCATGAATGCGCACGATAGGCTTGGTTTGTCTTATATCAACAACGAACTAGGCGCGACCCTCTATTTTCGGTGGCTACGCAACACTATGCACAAATTTTCAGCAAATCGTGGTTGCAGAGTTCTAATATTGCGAATTAAACTAGTTGATGCCAGCTCGGATTATGGTTCGTGACTGGCATATAAAAAGCGCAGGGCACGACCCTTGGTAACAAGCGCAACGGGAACCACAGGAAGAAAATAATGACCGCACACCCAACGCATAATGTCAGTTCCGCCCGCGCTCTGCGCGCCGCCCACACGACGGCGCCGCCGACGGCCTAGCATCGACCTCCAATCATCACCGCTTGCCGCATTTCGTTAGCCGCTGCGCCTCCATCCGGGGCGCCGGCAGCGTGAGTGCGTCGCTGCGCGGACGCCTACCAAGGCGCGCCGCTCGGCGCAGCGCCTGCAGTTCAGTATAGTGTTTGTCCGCCGGCGCGCGGACAGGGGAGTTTGTATGCTGTCGATTGCTACCAAAGTAGAACGCATCGTCATGGAGTCATCCTTCCTCACGGAGGGCTTGCGGCGCAATTTGATTAATCTGTCGGAGCTGGCGCGCCAGTTGCAGCCGCAATTGGAAAGCGATATGTGGAAGCCGGTCGGCCAGGCGGCGGTGGTGATGGCGCTGCGGCGCGTGGCCGAGCGCCTGCCGGAGGCGAGCAACCAGCCGCTCGCGCTGGCGCAGAAGACCGGCGAGCTGACCACCCGCACCGAGCTGACCGAGTACACCTACCGGTATTCGGACAGCATCAACGAATGCCATCGCCAGCTGCTGTCGAAGGCGGAGCCGATGCGCGGCGCCTTCGTCACGGTCACGCGCGGGGTCAACGAGGTGATGGTCATTTGCAGCCGCGTGCTGACGGCGATGGTGGAGGAGGTGTTCGCCGGCGAGCGGCTGCTGGCGCGGCAGGACAACCTGAACGCGGTGACGCTGCACCTGAATCCGGACACCAGCCGCACGCCGGGCATCTATCACGCCATCCTCAAGCAGCTGGCGTGGGACAAGATCAACCTGGTCAACATGATCTGCACCTACACCGAGCTGACCATCCTGCTGGAGCAGAACCAGACCGGCGCCGCGTTCACCGTGCTATCGAAGATCGTCACCCAGTAGGCGGCCGGCCTTAGTCAGGCCATCCAGAAGAATACGGCGGTCATGCGTTTGTCGTCGTGGTCGCAGCCGAAGTAGCTGCTGGCCGAGTGCACCAGGTTGGCGCGGTACAGCAGGATGCGGTTGAACTGGTTGTCGACGCGCTGGTCCTCCTGCCAAGCCTGCGGCGGCAGGCTGGTCACGCCCAGCGCCTCGCGCAGGTTGGCGTGCGGCGGGCTGCAGTAATTGCCGCCTAGCGTGCCGTCCGGGTAGCGCAGGCGGTAGAACGAGGTGCCGGCCGCCGGCAGCGGATCGGGCGACAGGTAGATCACCGCGGCGTAGCGGCACAGTTTTAACGAATCGGTGTGCGGACGCGGACCGGATTCGATCCCGCCCACCAGCTGAACATAGTTGTGATTGAGGGTGCTGCCTTGCGGCGTGGCTTCCTGCCACAGCTTCTTGGCGCCGGTGACTTTTTTGACCCAGGCTTCCACCTGCGCCAGTTCGTCCGGCAGCAGCGCGCCCTTGCTGCGCATGCCGGGCCACGGCTCTGGGCGATGCGGCGCGCCCAGTTCCCAGTCCTCGCGGGCGAAGCAGCGTTGGGCAACCTCCTGCGCGTTCGGCAGGATGTTGTCCATGACCCAGTAGTCGCGCCCCAGTTGCGGTTTGCGATAGGTGAGCGTCGGGCGCGCCATTGCCTTATTTGGCCAGTTGCTCGCGCACGCGGGCGATGGCCTTGCGCACCTGGTTCGGTGCGGTGCCGCCGACGTGGTCGCGCGCGGCGACCGAACCTTCCAGCGTCAGCACGGCGAACACGTCGTCGTCGATCAGCGCCGAGTAGGCGCGCAGCTGGTCGAGCGACATTTCCGACAGGTCGATCTTCAGGTCGTCGCAGGCGCGCACGGCGTGGGCCACGGCTTCGTGGGCGTCGCGGAACGGCAGGCCTTTCTTGACCAGGTAGTCGGCCAGGTCGGTGGCGGTGGCGTAGCCTTGCAGCGCGGCGGCGCGCATGGCATCCGGCTTGACGCTGATGCCGCCGGCCATGTCGGCGAAGATGCGCAGCGTGTCGACCACGGTGTCGACGGTGTCGAACAGCGGTTCCTTGTCTTCCTGGTTGTCCTTGTTGTAGGCCAGCGGCTGGCCTTTCATCAGGGTCAGGAGGCCCATCAGGTGGCCGTACACGCGGCCGGTTTTGCCGCGCGCCAGCTCCGGCACGTCCGGGTTTTTCTTTTGCGGCATGATCGACGAGCCGGTGCAGAAGCGGTCGGCGATGTCGATGAAGCCCACGCGTGGGCTCATCCAGATCACCAGTTCTTCCGACATGCGCGACACGTGGGTCATGATCAGCGAGGCGGCGGCGGTGAATTCGATGGCGAAGTCGCGGTCGGAGACGGCGTCCAGCGAGTTGTGGCAAACGTCGTCGAAGCCCAGCGTCTTGGCCACGCGCAGGCGGTCGATCGGGAAGGTGGTGCCGGCCAGCGCGGCGGCGCCCAGCGGCAGGCGGTTGACGCGCTTGCGGCAGTCGGCCATGCGCTCGGCGTCGCGGCCGAACATTTCGACATAGGCCAGCATGTGGTGGCCGAAGGTGATCGGCTGCGCCACTTGCATGTGGGTGAAGCCGGGCATGATGGTGTCGGCGTTTTTCTCGGCCAGGTCGGTCAGGGCGCCGCGCAGGGCTGCCAGCAGTTCGACCACGTCGTCGATGGCGGAGCGCACGTAGAGGCGGATGTCGGTGGCCACCTGGTCGTTGCGGGAACGGCCGGTGTGCAGGCGCTTGCCGGCGTCGCCTACCAGTTCGGTCAGGCGTTTTTCGATATTCAGGTGGACGTCTTCCAGGTCCAGCAGCCATTCGAACTGGCCGGCTTCGATCTCGGAGGAGATCTGCGCCATGCCGCGCTCGATCTCGGCGCGGTCGGCGGCGCTGATGATGCCTTGCGCGGCCAGCATTTCGGCGTGGGCCAGCGAGCCCTGGATGTCGGCCTTGGCCAGGCGCTTGTCGAAGAAGACGGAAGCGGTGTAGCGTTTGACCAGGTCCGAGACGGGTTCGTTAAAACGGGCCGACCAGGCTTCGCTTTTTTTGGAAAGTTGTGCTGTCATAGTGGGGAAGGCTTGTGCGTGTGATTGATGTCGACAACGATTATAAACCGCAAGCTGCTCAAAAATATGTCAACATTACTATTTTGGCTATCGAAATCATGACGACTCTGCACATCAGCACTAATAAAGCGGATCTGGACGTGCCGCTGATTTATCAATTTATCAGCGAGCAGTCGACATGGGCGATCGGCATGCCGCTGGCGGTGCTGGAGCGGGCGATCGACAATTCGCTGTGCTTCGGCGCCTACCTGGACGGGCGGCAGATCGGTTTCGCGCGGGTGGTGACCGACTGCGCCACCTTCGCCAACCTGGTCGACGTGTTCGTGCTGCCGGAGTATCGGGGGCGGGGCTACAGCACGCAGCTGATGGAGGCGGTGCTGGGCCACCCGGACCTGCAGGGCCTGCGCCGCTTCACGCTGGCGACCGGCGACGCGCACGGCCTGTACGAGAAATTCGGCTTCACGCCGCCGGCCCGGCCGACCACGCTGATGGAGCGCTACTTCCCTAACATCTACAGCAACTGACCACCGTCACTCCCGCGCAGGCGGGAGTCCATGGAACGCGGGCTCAGCATGGACTCCCGCTTTCGCGGGAGCGACGAGGTTATTGCCAGTTCATCAGGCACGGCGGCACCAGCAGGGCCAGCGCCAGCACGGCGTAGATCAGCTGCAGCGGCACCATCCACTTGGCCCAGGTGATCCATGGGATGCGCGCCAAGGCCAGCACGCCGACGGTGATGCCGGAGGTCGGGATCATCGGCGTGGTGAACTCGCCGAACTGGAACGCCAGGATCGCGGTCTGCCGCGTCACGCCCACCAGGTCGGCCAGCGGCGCCATGATCGGCATGGTCAGCGCGGCCTGGCCGCTGCCGGAGTGGATGAAGAAGTTGATCACGGTCTGGATGCCGAACATCTTCCACGCCGCGAAGATCGGGCTGGACGACTGCACCAGCGGCATCAGCGAGTGCAGCATGGTGTCGATGATGTGGGCGTCGCGCGCCAGGATCATGGTGCCGCGCGCCAGCGCGATCACCAGCGCAGTGCCCACCAGGTCGCGCGCGCCCTGGATGAAGCCTTCAACGATCTGGGTCGAGTCGAGCTTGCCCACCAAACCAATGACGATGCCCATGGTCAGGAACAGCGCGGCGATTTCGTCGATGTACCAGTCGTAGCCGACCACGCCGCCCACCATGATCGCCAGCGAGCCGACGAAGATCGCCAGCACCAGCTTGTGGCGCCCGGTCATGCCGTGGAACTCGCCCAGGCCGTGCGGCTGTTCGCGGCGCTTGTCCAGGTCCAGCGCGTAGGTCGGGCTCAGTTCCGGGGTCTTCTTCACGCGCGCCGCGTACCACATCAGGAACACGATGGTGATGGCGGTGGCGATGAACCACACGATCAAACGATAGGCCCAGCCGGAAAACACCGGCACGCCGGCGATGCCCTGGGCGATGCCGACGTTGAAGGGATTCAGGAACGCCGCCGAAAAGCCGACCTGCGAACCGAGGAAGGGGATCGATACGCCGGTGATGGTGTCGTAGCCCAGGGCCAGCGCCAGCGGCACGAAAATCAATATAAACGGTATGGCTTCTTCATTCATGCCGAAGGTGGCGCCGCCGATCGAGAACATGGTGACGAACACCGGGATCAGCGCCTTCTGGATGAACACCGAGCTGTCGTGCGCGCGCGCCAGCGACTTGATCATCGAATCGACCGCCTCGGTCTTCTGCAGCACCGAGAAGGCGCCGCCGACGATCAGCACGAAGCCGATGATCAGCGCGGCGTCGACGAAGCCCTTGATCGGCGCCTTCATCAGCGCCGTCACGCCCTGCGGCGCGCTGGCGATGTAGTGGAAGCTGGACGGATCGATCAGCTGCTTGCCGTTGACCAGGTGGGTGTCGTACTTGCCGCCGGGGACCAGCCAGGTGGCCGCCGCGATCAGGGCCAGGATGATGAACAGCAGGACGAAGGTGTGCGGCAGCTTGAATTTTTTAGTGGTCATTTTTTTATACAGCGTTATTGGCTCAGCAAATCGCCGGCACGGTAAGCCTGGGCGCCGGCGACTTTGCCGACGTTCATGCCACGGATCACGTGGCGGTGCGCGCTGCGGGCGAAGAACACGCCGGCCACGCCGGCGCGTATCACCGTGGTCTCGCCGCTGACCGGGTCGATCAGGTCGGCCACGGCGTCGCCCGGCGCCACGCGCGCGCCGAGGTCGCGGGTGTAGACCAGGATGCCGGCATGCGGCGCGTACAGCGGCTCGACGCCTTCCAGCGGCGTGGCGGCGCACAGCGGCGCGGGCAGCACGGCGGCTGCCGCTGCGGCCGCGGCGTCCGGCGCCTGCAGCACGCCGTTCAGCGTCAGGAACTGAATCAGGCCGGCGGCGTCTTTCTCTGCCAGCGCGTAGCTCACTTCCATTTCGCCGCGCAGTTCGACGGTGGTCGACAGGCAGGCGGCCGGGATCGGGTAGCGGCCTTCGAAGTGTTTGTCCAGGTCCCACCACAGGCGGCTGCAGGCTTCGTCGAACGGTTCGCCGCCGGCCTGGTAGGCCAGCAGCAGCGCGTGCGCGCCCAGGATGGCGGCCAGCGGCGCGACGCCCTCGGCCAGCGGCGTGCCGGCGTAGATGTGCAGCGCGGCCTCGTTGTCGCAGTGCAGATCGAGCACGATGTCGGCGTCGATGGCCAGGGTCATCAGGGTTTTCTTCAGCGTGTCGGCGTCGGTGGCCGGCTGCCACGCGGCGATCGAGGCGCGCGCGTGCTCGCGGATCAGGCGCACGTTGGCGTCGGCGTCCTGCCCCAGCAGGCCGTCCAGCGATTTTTTCAGGTCGTCCGCCACGTGCTTGTACGAGCGGTTGAAGTTGATGCCGGTGGTGAGGTCGAAGCGGCCGAAGGCGGCGCCGTGGATGGCCTGCGCCAGGCCGATCGGATTGGCGGCCGGCACCAGTATCACTTCGCCGCTGATGCGGCCGGCCGCTTCCAGCGCGCTCAGTTCCTTGCGCAGGTATTGCGCCACCAGCATGCCGGGCACTTCGTCGGCGTGCAGCGAGGCCTGGATGTAGACCTTCTTGCCGGCGCCGGGGCGGCCGAAGTGGAGACTGGTCAGTTCAAAGCTGGCGTTGCTGTGCGGACCGGACAGCGGATGTTTGTGTACTTGCATGGCAGGAAGGACTTTTTCGACAAAGATTGAGTATGTAGCACTATTTTCACAAAGTAAATCACCGCACGGCGAAAGGCGGCCCGGTTTCTTGAGTTTTCCCGGCGATGTGCGTACAGTTTGTTTAATAGAATCATTTATATAACAATCAGAGAGAAAATCATGGGTGATGTGCAAAGCATGCGGGTGAAGATGATGGCGCGGTCGGTGCGCCTGGCCTTGAGCGCGGGCGCCGTGGTCGGCCTGCTCGGCCAGCCGGCGCTGGCGCAAGCGCAGGTACAAGATTCGGCTGCCAATCCGGCGCTGCTGCCGAAGGTGGAGATCACCGGTTCGGCGATCCGCCGCATCGAATCGGAAACCGCGCTGCCGGTGCAGGTGATCACCCGCGAGGAGATCGAGAAGGCCGGCGTCACCACCGCCTCGGAGCTGATGGCGCGCGTGTCGGCCAACGTCGGCGGCCTGACCGACGGCGCCAGCATCACCGATGGCCACGACCAGCGCGGCTTCAACAGCGCCAACCTGCGCGGCATCGGCACCTCGTCCACGCTGGTGCTGCTCAACGGCCGCCGCATGGCCAACTTCGCCTCGCCCGGCGACGACACCGGCGTCGACTTGAACAACATCCCGGCCGCCGCCATCCAGCGCGTCGAAGTGCTGCTGGACGGCGCCTCGGCGCTGTACGGCACCGACGCCATCGGCGGCGTGATCAACTTCATCACCCGCAAGGATTTCCAGGGCGTGGAGCTGAACGCCTACGGCAGCAAGACCAAGGAGGGCGGCGCCGGCAAGCGCACCGCCACGCTGACCGCCGGCACCGGCGACTTGAACAAGGATGGCTACAATGTGTTCGCGGTGGTGGACGTGCAGCGCACCGACGCCCTGAGCACCTCGCAGCGCAAGTTCATCGGCAACCTGCAGATCCCCGAGCGCCTGCCGCACCTGCTGTCCGGCTATACCTCGCCGGCCAACATCCGCCTGACCGGCGCCCAGCGCGACTACCTGAACGACAACGGCTTCACCCTCAACGGCAAGCCGCTGACCAACCGCACCATCAACCTGTCGGTGCCGGGCTGCGCGCCAGCGGCCAATCTGTACCTGCCGGCCGGCATCGGCGGGGTCGACGCCTGCACCTACAACTACATGGGCGACACCGAGTTGTATCCGAAGTCGGACAAGGTCAATTTCCTCAGCCGCGGCGTGCTGCAGCTGAACGCCGACAACCAGCTGTTCGCCGAGATCGCCTTGAGCCGCTCGAAGACCAATTACGTGGCCTCGACGGCGCGCGTGCGGGCGCCGATCAACTACAAGAAGATACCTGGCCTGGCCAAGTACGACCTGGAGTCGGACGAGGCCAGCGCGGACGACGACGTGGTCGGCGATGTCGAGCTGCGCATCCGCCTCAACGACGCCGGCCGCCGCACCAGCGAATTGACCAGCGAAAGCCAGCGCTTCGTGGTCGGCCTGACCGGCAGCGCCAACGGCTTCGATTACGACATCGGCTTGAACCACAGCGTCAACACCATCAAGGACAAGGATACCCACGGCTATCTGCTGTACGACAAGCTGGTCAAGGGCATCTACGACGGCGTGATCAATCCCTTCGGTCCGTCCAGCGCTGCCGGCGTGGCGCTGCTCGATTCGATCCAGGTCAACGACGACGTGCGCCATGCGCGCGGCGTGATGGATTCGATCGACTTCAAGGTCTCGCACGCGGTCGGCAAGCTGGCCGGCGGCGAGGCGGCGCTGGCGATCGGCGGCGAGGTGCGCCACGAGCGCACCGACTTCACGCCGTCGGCGCTGCTGCTGAGCGATAACATCAACAACGACGCCGCGCCCGAAGGCGGCCGCGCCACCAGCGACAAACGCACGGTGCAGGCGATGTACGGCGAGCTGCTGCTGCCGTTCACCAAGCAGTGGGAGGCGCAGCTGTCGGCGCGCTACGATCACTACCAGGTGGTCGGCGGCGCCGCCAGCCCGAAAGTGGGCGTGACCTATATGCCGGCCAAGACCATGCTGTTCCGCGCCTCGGCCGGGCGCGGCTTCCGCGCGCCGTCGATGTCGGACCTGTACCGCCCGACCATCTACAGCTCCACCGCGACCTTGCCCGATCCGGTCGCCTGCGCGGCGGCGGACAACAACTTCGCCGACTGCGCCGACAACTGGAACACCCGTCGCTATTCGAACGCGAACCTGAAGCCTGAGCACAGCCGCCAGTACTCGGTGGGCATGGTGATCGAGCCGTCCAAGCAGGTGACGATGACGCTGGACTACTGGAACATCAAGCGCACGGACCTGATCAGCGAGATCGGCGACGACGTCATCCTGGGCAACCTGGCCAAGTACGGCAACCTGGTGCACCGCGACGAGGACGACGCCATCGACTACATCGAGCTGCGCAAGGAAAATCGCGGTGCGCAGCTGGCCACGGGCCTGGACCTGACCTTGGACTACCGTGGCGTGAAGACCTGGGCCGGCAACTTCGGCGGCCACCTGTCGGGCACTTATGTGCTCAACTCGAAGATCCAGAATTCGGTGGGCGATCCCTACCTGAGCAACCTGGGACGCTTCGTCACCGATGGCGTGGTGCCGCGCTGGCGCCACACGGTCACCTTCGACTGGGACCGCGGCCCGTACTCGGCCAGCCTGTCGAACACGTATTCGAGCGGCTATGAGGACCAGAACTCGGCGATCAACACCGACGACGGCTCGGTGGTGGCGGCCAACCGCGTGAAGGCCTACTCGCTGTGGGATATGTCGGGCGCCTGGCAGGTGAACAAGGCGTTCAAGCTGCGCGCCGGGGTGCAGAACCTGTTCAACACCGCGCCGCCGTACTCGAATCAAGCCTTCTTCTTCATCTCGGGCTATGATCCGACCTACACCGATCCGCGCGGCCGGCGCTTCTATGCCAGCGCCAATTACGCTTTCAAGTAATGTAACGTAATGATGCTTTAAGCCGGATTTAGTAATTGATTGGTATCATCTGCATTATCGACGGCGCCGCGCGTGAGCGTGGCGCCGGTTTTCATCGGAAGGGCAACATGAAATTAACAGGTTTTACGCTGCGGCGTCTCGTCATGCTTTGGCTGCTGGTAGTCGCCGGCACGGGCGTGTGTGCGGCGCAGGTGGCCGCGCAGGGGACCGGATCGGCGCCGGTCGCCAAGGTGACGGTCAAGTCCAGCAAGCCGGCCAAGGCGGTGCCGCCGCCCAAACCGGTGCTGGCGCCGCCGGCGGGCAACCTGGTCATCATCGGCGGCGGCCTGCGGGCCGACAACGCCGAAGTCTGGCAACGCATCGTGACCCTGGCCGGCGGCAAGGGCGCGCGTATCGGCGTGTTCGGCTCGGCCTCGATCAATCCCGAGAAGTCGGCCCAGAACACCGTCAACAAGCTGAATCAATACGGCGCCCAGGCGTTCTTTATTCCGTTGGGCGTCACGCTGCCCAATAGCGATTACCGCAAGGCGGCCGAAGATCCGGAAGTGGTGGCGGCCATCCATTCGGCCACCGGCATCTACTTCACCGGCGGCGACCAGGCCCGCATCACCAAGGCGCTGGTGCGCCCGGACGGCAAGCACACGGCGGCGCTGGACGCGGTGTGGGACGTGTACCGCGACGGCGGCGTGGTGGCCGGTTCCAGCGCCGGCGCGGCCATCATGAGCACCACCATGTTCTACGACGCCAAGCCGACCCTGGACATGCTCAAGCAGGGTGTCAACGACGGCCATGAAATCGCTTCGGGCCTGGGCTTCATCGGCGACGACGTGTTCGTCGACCAGCATCTGCTGGTGCGTGGCCGCTTCGCCCGCATGATCCCGGTGATGCTGAAGAAGGGCTACCAGATCGGCCTGGGCATCGACGAGAACAGCGCCATGGTGGTCAACGCCAAGCGCGACGTCGAGATCATCGGCTATAGCGGCGCGCTGCTGCTGGACTTGTCGGCGGCGATCACCGATCGCGGCATCAAGGGCTTCAACATCAGCAACGCCACCATCAGTTACCTGGACCGGGGTGACAAGTTCAACCTGGTGTCGCGCGAGTTCACGCCGTCGCCGGACAAGGCCGACAACAAGCTCGATCCCAACCAGCCGGACACGCGCGAGCCGGTGTTCACCAACGACATCCTCGGCAACAACGCGGTGCTGGACCTGATGGTCAACCTGATCGACAACGCCCAGCAGGAGGCCATCGGCATCGCCTTCGGCAATCCGCGCGACGCCTATCCGGACCTGGGCTTCGAATTCCGCTTCAGTAAAACCATCAACAGCGTCGGCTACAGCTCGACCGAAGTCGAGGCGTATTCGGTGCTCAAGCTGCGCATGGATATCCGGCCTATCCAACTGCAGCAGCCGCTGTACCGCTACCGCTAGCGGCCGCGCGAAATCGGGTATATTGGATGGGATGGCGCCTCGGGCTCCATCCCATTTTTCATTGCGGGGGCGCTTATGCGGATGTCAATCTTGAAGCATTGCTTGCAGGCGGCGCTGATGTTTGCCGTGCCGTTGGGCGGCGCGCTGGCCGCTTCGACCGCCGCGCCGGCCGCTCCCAAGGGGACGCTGGTCATCATCGGCGGCAATCTGCGGCAGGACAACGCCGACGTCTGGCAGCGCATCGTGCAGCTGGCCGGCGGGCCGGGCGCGCGGGTGGCGGTGCTGCCGTCGGCCGCCGCCGATCCGGCGCCGGTGGGCGCGGCCATCGTCGGTTTCCTCAAGCAGTACGGCGCGGACGCCTTCCTGGTGCCGCTGGCCGTCAAGCTGGCCGACAGCGATTTCCGCAAGGCTGCCGACGATCCCGAACTGGCGGCGGCGGTGCGCGGCGCCGGCGGCGTGTTCTTCGTCGGCGGCGACCAGGCCCGCATCACGCAGGCGCTGGTGCGCGAGGACGGCAGCCGCAGCGCGGTGCTGGACGCGGTGTGGGAGCTGTACCGCAACGGCGGCGTGGTGGCGGGCAGCAGCGCCGGCGCGGCCATCATGAGCAGCACCATGTTCTATGCGCCGAACACGGTGTTCGCCACCCTGCGCGGCGGCGTGACCGAGGGCAGGGAGATCGCGCCGGGGCTGGGCTTCATCGGCGACGACGTGTTCGTCGACCAGCACCTGCTGGTGCGCGGCCGCTTCGCGCGCATGATCCCGGCGATGCTGAAGAAGGGCTACAAGTTCGGCTTGGGCATCGACGAGAACACGGCGATGGTGGTGGACAGCCGGCGGCGGGTGGAGATCGTCGGCCACAAGGGCGCGCTGCTGATCGACCTGACGCGCGCCACCACCGATCCGGCCAACGCCGGCTTCAACGTCTCCAACGCCGTCATCAGCTATCTGGACCGGGGCGACAAGTACGACCTGGGCACGCACACCTTCACGCCGTCGGAAGCCAAGGCGTCCGGCAAGCTGAAGGCGCATGCGGCGGTGCTGCGCGAGCCGGTGTTCTCGGCCGACATCCTGGGCAAGAACGCGGTGGTGGAGCTGATGGAGAACCTGATGAACAACCGCCGCAGCGAGGCGATCGGCATCGCCACCAGCGGCCGCAATACGCCGCTGCCGGAGCTGGGCTTCCAGTTCACCTTCTCCAAGACGCGCGACAGCGTGGGCTACGCGTCGGCGGCGCCGCAAAGCTACTCCATCCTCAATATGCGGCTCGACATCCGCCCGCTCGACATCGGACAGTCGCTGACGCAGAAAAACTAGACCGGGTGTGGTGGGCGGGAGCCTCGGCGCGCTCCCTGTTCTGGATCATCCTGCTTTTACGACTGGAATCTCCTGCTTTCGGCTGATTTTGGCAGCTACTGTAAAAACAGGATAAACAAGTAAAATCCAGCGGAAAAAGCAGGAGGTTTCAGTGCATGGAGCGCGGCGGACACCCCCATCTCCTCGTCCCGCCGGGATTACAATGGCGGTCACCGTACACTGAACCACAGGAGTTCCATGAACCGCTTCGTATCCTTGGCGTTGGCCGCTTTCGCGGCCGTCGCCGCCCTGCCGGCGATGGCCGCGCAACCCGCCACCGTCCGTGTCGATTATCTCCACAGCGGCAACGCGCTGAACGAAAGCTACGCGTTGGAGCGCGTGGTGATCGAGCCGCTGCCGTGGGCGGGCGATATGCGCAGCACCATCGACAACACCAATCGCGGCAACAACATGGTCGAAGTGGTGGACGCCAAGAGCGGCGAGCTGCTGTACTCGCGCGGCTTCTCCACCATCTTCGCCGAATGGCGCAGCACCGACGAGGCGTCGCACGCCAATCGCGGCTTCCAGGAGTCGGTGCGCTTTCCCAAGCCGGACCGCCCGGTGCGCGTGCGCATCCTGAAGCGCGACGACCGCAACGCCTTCTCGGTGGTGTGGACCGCCGATGTCGATACCGATGCGATGGACGTGGTGCGCAAGCAGACGCCTCCCGCGTCGATGGCGGCGGCGCCGAAGCCGATCGCCATCCGCGTCAACGGCCCGTCGCCCGACAAGGTCGACCTGCTGATCCTGGGCGACGGCTACACCAAGGCCGACATGCCCAAGTTCGAAGCGACCGCGCGCAAGCTGGCCGACCACCTGTTCGCCACCTCGCCGTTCAAGGAACGCGCTAAGGACTTCAACGTCTGGGCGCTGGCGCTGCCGACCGAGGAATCGGGCGTGTCGCGTCCTTCGACCGGCGTGCACCACGCGTCGCCCTTGGGCACGCGCTACGACATCTTCGGCAGCGAGCGTTATGTGCTCACCACCGACAACCGCGCGCTGCGCGAGCTGGCGCAGTACGCGCCGTATGAATTCATCGAGATTTTGGTGAACAACGAGACCTACGGCGGCGGCGGCATCTTCGGCCAGTTCAGCACCGCCGCGGCCAACAACGACTGGGCCGACTACCTGTTCGTGCACGAATTCGGCCACCACTTCGCCGGCCTGGCCGACGAGTACTACACCTCGCCGGTGGCCTACCAGTCGAACGGCACGCGCCAGGAGCCATGGGAGCCGAATGCGACCGCGCTGCGCGATCCGGCCAATCTGAAATGGAAGAAGTTCGTCAAGGACGGCACGCCGCTGCCGACGCCGTGGGCCAAGGAGACTTATGAGACCGCGTCGCGCGCCTACCAGAAGGAGCGCGCCGCGCTGCGGGCCGCCAACCGGCCGGAGTCGGAGATGAGCGCCTTGTTCCGCAAGGACCTGGAGTCGACCAATGTGCTGTTCTCGAAGGACCCGCAGTTCCACACGGTGGGCGCGTTCGAGGGCGCGAACTATGAGGCCAGCGGCTACTACCGCCCGCAGATGCAGTGCATTATGTTCGACCGCAGCGAGAAGTTCTGCGCCGTCTGCGCCGACGCCATCGGCGCCATCATCGATTTGTACTCGCGCCCGGGGGCTGGCAGGTAATTCGCGTTAGGTACGGTACCGTACAGAGTGCTTCCTCTCATCGGCCTATTCTGGATACGTGGCAAGAACAAGAACGCATCCAAATAAAACTTTGAGAGGAAACACCATGAACAAAATTATCGCTACCCTGATCGCCGGCCTGTTTGCAACCGCCGCTTACGCACAAACCACTCCGGTTCAGACTCCGGCCGTCGTCAAGGCTGAAAATGAAGCCAACAAGGACGTGGCCAAGGCGCAGCAGAAGGAATTGAAGGCCGACGTCAAAGCCGACAAGAAAACCGACAAGGCTATCGCCAAAGCCCATAAGACCCATGACACCGGCGCCGCCCACGTCGACGTGGAAAAAGCCAAAGCCAACGAAAAAGTAGCCAAGGCCGATCCTGAAGACAAAGCCAAGGCAGAAGCCAAGGGTGACAAAGCGGTCGCCAAGGCTGAAGAAAAAGCCGTCAAAAAAGACGTGAAAGCCGACGCCAAGGCGATCAAGGAAACCGTTGACGCGACCGCCGACAAAGCCATCGCCGCCAACAAGACCGATGCCGTCAAAGCCAAATCGGCTGCCGACGTCAAAGCTGCCGCCGCCAAGAACTAATCAGTAGCGCATAAAAAAACCGCCGGCATGCCGGCGGTTTTTTTGTGCCCGTCATTCCCGCGCAGGCGGGAATCCATGCTGAGCTGACTGAGGAGCCGCTGTATGGATTCCCGCTTTCGCGGGAATGACGGGGGAGAGGGCGGGGTTAGACGATAGGCGTCAGCGAGGTTGGCTTGATCTTGGTCGCCAGCGCCTTGCCTTTGCGGGCGCGCTTGCCGAAGTGGACCGCCAGCGCCGATGCGGACAGACGCTCTTCCTGCGCCTTGCCGCCACGGCCGATGCCGGCGACGATCACGCCTTTCTGGCTGATAGGCTTGGCCGCGATCAGGGTTTCCTTGTCGTCGAGCTCCATCAGGATCACGCCGCGGCCGCCGTTGGTCAGCACCTTCATCTCGTCCATGCCGAACACCAGCACGCGCGCATTGGCCGACAACACGGCTACCGCGCTGGCGCTGTCGGCGATGACCGCCGGCGGCAGCGGCACGTCGCCGTCCTCCAATGTGATGAAGGCCTTGCCGCCCTTGATGCGGCTGACCATGTCGCCCGCCTTGGCGATGAAGCCGAAACCGGCGCTGGTGGCCAGCAGCAGCTGCGTGCTGCCCGTGCCGGCGAAGTAGTGCTGGATGCGGGCGCCGCTGGCCAGGTCGATCAGCGTGGTGATCGGCACGCCGTCGCCGCGCGCGTTCGGCAGCGCCGCCACCGGCACCGAATAGATCTTGCCGTTGCTGCCGAAGGCCAGCAGGTTGTCCACCGTGCGGCACTCGAAGGCGCCGTACAGCGTGTCGCCGGCCTTGAAGGTGAACTGCGCGGCGTCGTGGCCGATGCCGGTGCGCGCGCGTATCCAGCCTTTTTCCGAAATGATGACGGTGACCGGCTCGTCCACCACCTTCTGTTCGACCACGGCTTTCTGCGCTTCTTCGATCAGGGTGCGGCGGGCGTCGCCATAGGTCTTGGCGTCGGCGTCGATTTCCTTGATGATGGCGCGCTTCATCGACGATGGGTTGTCGAGCAGGTCTTGCAGCAGGCCTTTTTCCTTGCGCAGTTCGGCCAGTTCTTGCTGGATCTTGATCGCTTCCAGGCGGGCCAGTTGGCGCAGGCGGATTTCCAGGATGTCCTCGGCCTGGATCTCCGACAGGCGGAAGCGTTCCATCAGCGCCGCTTTCGGTTCGTCAGAGTTGCGGATGATGTGGATCACTTCATCGATGTTCAGCAGGATGGTCTCGCGGCCTTCCAGGATGTGGATGCGCGCGTCGACCTTGCCCAGCTTGTACTGCGTGCGGCGGGTGACGGTGGCGAAGCGGAACTCGATCCACTCCTGCAGGATGTCGGTCAGGCCCTTCTGGCGCGGACGGCCATCGCCGCCTATCATGACCAGGTTGATCGAGGCCGACGATTCGAGCGAGGTATGCGCCAGCAGCAGCAGCATGAATTCGGTCTGGTCCTGGTTCTTCGACTTCGGCTCGAACACCAGGCGCACCGGCGCGGCGCGGCCCGATTCGTCGCGGATGGTGTCGAGCGAATTCAGGATCAGCGACTTGAGCGCCATCTGTTCCGGCGACAGCGCCTTCTTGCCCATCTTGATCTTCGGATTGGTCAGCTCTTCGATCTCTTCCAGCACCTTCTGCGACGAGGTGCCCGGCGGCAGTTCGGTGACCACCGCCTGCCACTGGCCGCGCGCCAGTTCCTCGATCTTCCAGCGCGCGCGCACCTTCATGCTGCCACGGCCGGTCGCGTACATGTCGCTGATCTGCGACGGCGGGGTGATGATCTGGCCGCCGCCCGGGAAGTCCGGGCCGGGGATCATGGCCATCAATTCGCCGTGGCTGATCTTCGGATTGCGGATCATGGCGACGGCGGCCTGCGCCACTTCGGTCAGGTTGTGCGACGGGATTTCCGTCGCCAGGCCGACCGCGATGCCTGAGGCGCCGTTCAACAGCACCATCGGCAGGCGGGCCGGCAGCAGGCACGGTTCTTCGGTCGAGCCGTCGTAGTTGGCCTGGAATTCCACGGTGCCGAGGTTGATTTCGTCGAGCAGCACCTTGGCGATCGGCGTCAACCGGGCTTCGGTGTATCGCATCGCCGCCGCGCCGTCGCCGTCGCGCGAGCCGAAGTTACCCTGGCCATCGACCAGCGGGTAGCGCAGCGAGAAGTCCTGCGCCATGCGCACCATGGCGTCGTACACCGACTGGTCGCCGTGCGGGTGCAATTTACCGAGCACGTCGCCGACCACGGTCGCGGACTTGCGCGGCTTGGCGGTGCTGTTCAGGCCCATTTCGTTCATCGCGTACAGGATGCGGCGCTGGACCGGCTTCTGGCCGTCGCACACGTCCGGCAGCGCGCGGCCCTTGACCACCGAGATGGCGTAGTCGAGATAGGCGCGTTCGGCGAAGGTGGACAGGGTCAGCGTGTCGCCGCCGTCGCCGTCATCGCCGCCGCCCAGGGGGCCGTCGTTGCCGCCGTTGCCGCCACCATTGCCGTCGTTGCCGCCGTCGCCGCCGCCGGTGCCGCCAGCGCCGCCGTCCAGCGGATTGTCGGTTTCGCCGGCGCTCGCCTGCGCGGACGCAGGCGAGTACTCGGCCAAGGGCGCAGGTGCTGCAGGTTGAGCCACCGCTGCCGTTTCCGGCGCCGGTTCGTCAAAGAGATTTGCTTGATGAGTCATAGTCGGTCAGTAATTAGATGTCTGCTTCGGCTTCGTTGCCGTGTTCTTCGATCCAGGCGCGGCGCGCGGCCGCTTCGCCTTTGCCCATCAGCATATTGAAGCGCGCCGACGATTCGCCGTGCGCGTAGGCGCCCAGCGACACCGGCAGCAGCCGGCGGGTGTCCGGGTTCATGGTGGTTTCCCACAGCTGTTCGGCGTTCATCTCGCCCAGGCCTTTGAAGCGCGAGATCGACCAGGCGCCTTCCTTCAGGCCGTCCTTGCGCAGCTTGTCCTCGATCGCCACCAGTTCGCCGGCGTCGAGCGCGTACAGTTTCTGGATCGGCTTCTTGCCGCGCGCCGGCGCGTCGACGCGGTACAGCGGCGGCCGGGCGATGCAGATATTGCCGTTGGCGATCAGGCCGGGGAAGTGCTTGAAGAACAGCGTCAATAACAAGACCTGGATGTGCGAGCCGTCGACGTCCGCATCGGACAGGATGCAGATCTTGCCGTAGCGCAGACCGCTCAGGTCCGGCATGGTGTCGGCGCTGTGCGGGTCGACGCCGATCGCCACCGAGATGTCGTGGATCTCGTTGTTGGCGAACAGGCGGTCACGGTCGGTCTCCCAGGAGTTGAGCACCTTGCCGCGCAGCGGCAGGATGGCCTGGAATTCCTTGTCGCGGCCCATCTTGGCCGAACCGCCCGCCGAGTCGCCCTCGACCAGGAACAGTTCGGTGCGGGCGACGTCGGTCGATTCGCAGTCGGTCAGCTTGCCCGGCAAAACGGCGACGCCGGACGACTTCTTCTTCTCGACCTTTTGCAGCGAGCGCAGACGCGATTGCGCCTGCTTGATGACCAGTTCGGCCAGCTTCTTGCCGTAGTCGACGTGGTGATTTAGCCACAGCTCCAGCGCAGGCTTGGAATAGGTCGAGACCAGGCGCACGGCGTCGCGCGAATTCAGGCGTTCCTTGATCTGGCCCTGGAATTGCGGGTCCAGTACCTTGGCCGACAGCACGAACGAGACGCGCGCGAACACGTCCTCCGGCAGCAGCTTGACGCCTTTCGGCAGCAGCGAGTGCATCTCGACGAAGTTCTTCACCGCGCCGTACAAGCCGTCGCGCAGGCCCGATTCGTGGGTGCCGCCGTTGGGCGTGGGGATCAGGTTGACGTAGGATTCACGCACCACGGCGCCTTGCTCGGTCCACGCCACCACCCAGGCCGCGCCTTCGCCCTCGGCGAAGCCTTCGGCGTCCGGGCCGGCGAACTGCGCGCCTTCGAACAGCGGGATCAGGGTCTCGCCGTCGGTGGCCTGGGCCAGCGCCTCGGTCAGGTAGCCGCGCAGGCCGTCGTTGTACTGCCAGACCTGCGATTCGCCGGTCTTGGCGTTGGTCAGCGTGACGGTGACGCCCGGCAGCAGCACGGCCTTGGAGCGCAACAGGCGCTGCAACTCGGTCTGCGAGATGGCGGGGGAGTCGAAATATTTGGCGTCCGGCCAGGCGGTGACGCGGGTGCCGGACTTCTTGCCGTCGCGCGGGGCGACCACGGAGGACAGCGGCTCGACCACGTCGCCGTGCTCGAAGGCCAGCTTGTGCAGGCCGGTGCCGTCGGGCTCCTTGCGCCAGACGGTGATCTCCAGGCGCTTGGACAGCGCGTTGGTGACCGACACGCCGACGCCGTGCAGACCGCCGGAGAAGGCGTAGGCGCCGCCCGAACCCTTGTCGAACTTGCCGCCCGCGTGCAGGCGGGTGAACACGATTTCCACCGTCGGCACGCCCTCTTCGGGGTGCAGGCCGACCGGAATGCCGCGGCCGTCGTCTTCGACGGTGATGCTGCCGTCGGCGTTCTGCGTGACGATAATGTTTTTGCAATGTCCGCCCAGCGCCTCGTCCGAGGCATTGTCGATCACCTCCTGGATGATGTGCAGCGGATTCTCGGTGCGGGTGTACATACCCGGGCGTTGCTTGACGGGTTCCAGGCCCTTGAGGACCCGGATGGATGCTTCGCTGTAGTCGGAAACTGGTTTTTTAGTGGCCATACGTGATCAAGCTTGTAATTTCGATACTGGGTTTATGTACAGTTTTATGCGGACGTTTGCGTATTCTATCCTCAACCGGGCGTAATCGCGGCAAAAAAACGGCGCGGGCCAATTTATACACGATGTTTACAACCCCGGCCCGCCTTTTTAGACCGTTTTTACGGCGCCGTCGATAAGCTGGCTGCTTGATCCAACCACTAAAAGAAGGACCGCTTTATGAAGAAATTGATACTTGCCGCCGCCGTCGTCGCTGTTTTCACGGGCACGCGCGCTGACGCCGAGGATGCCGCGCCCGCCGTCAAGCCGGACAATGAGACCAGCTTCAATGCCGCCGTGGTCAGCGACTATCGCTATCGTGGCATTTCGCAGACGCGCCTGAAACCGGCCGTGCAAGGCGGCTTTGATTACACCAACAACCCGACCGGCTTCTACGCCGGCACCTGGCTGTCGACCATCAAATGGACCAAGGACGCCGGCGGCGGCGGCGGCATCGAGTGGGATATCTACGCCGGCAAACGCGGCCAGGTCACGCCCGACGTGTCCTACGACGTGGGCGTGCTGACCTATGTCTATCCTTCGAACGAGCTGTCGCACGTCAGCGGTTTCGCCAACGCCAACACCACCGAGCTGTATGGCCAGCTGGGTTATGGTCCGGCTTATATCAAGTATTCGCACTCGGTGACGAATCTGTTTGGTTTTGTCGACAGCAAGAACAGCGGCTACCTGGACCTGGGCGCCAACATCGAGGCGGGCGAGGGCTGCACGGTCAACCTGCATGCCGGCCGCCAGAACGTTAAGCATAACGGCGCGGCCAGCTATAGCGACTGGAAGATCGGCGCTACCAAGGACTTCGGCGTGGTGACCGGCGCGCTGGCCGTGATCGGCACCAACGCCGACAAGACCGCCTACGCGTCGCCGGCCAACGGCAAGTTCCTGGGCAAGGCAGCGCTGCAGCTGACCATCAGCAAAGTGTTCTGATCGGACTCGCGCCGGTCATCGAAGGGGCGGCGCCTGGCGCGCGCCCCTTTTTTTACGTCCGCTGTCCGCGGAATACTTCGCTGTAGAGGTGGCGTACTTCCGGGGCGCACAGCACGTAGGCCGTCTTGCGGCAGCCCAGTTCCAGTTCGCTGTGGTGGGAGTGGTAGGTGCCGCGCTGGTCGAGTTCCAGCGTGTCGGCCAGGCGCGCGCCGGGGATTTGCGCGACGAACACCAGCAGGCATCCGGTCTGGTGGGGCGACAGCGGCTGGCTGCCGTGGGCAATGGTCACCAGTACGCGGGCGCCGGGATTACGTTCTTGCGCCCGTCGAAGGCGGGTCAGGAAGTCGGCGTGGCGGCCTTGCTCGATGTCGGCCGGGCGCACCAGCGCCACGATGACGGCCGCGCGGGCGAGCGCCGCGTCAGCGTCGTGGTGGGAGGCGTCAATCACCAGGTCATCGTACAGTTGCGGATCGTAGGCGCCGGGGTTGGGGCTGACCAGCAGCACGCGGCTGCCGGCAGCCACGCGCAGCATCGCCAGGTCTTCGGCCAGGTCGGAGACGGTGGCGTTACCGTCCATGCCTGTCAGTGCGACGATCATATGGGCTCTTTATTTAGTTGAGACAGAAACAGCGTATGCCTGCCTCCGTAAAAATTTTCTAAATAGTCGGGCCGTGCCTGTAAATAAAGCGTAAATGCCGGTCTTTAATCGAAGGCGACGTCCTCCAGCCGGAGGCGGAACTTGCGGCGTTCGGGCAGCGTCCAGCCTACGCCGGGACTGGTGTCGCGGGGAGGCGTGGCTGGCGCTGGCGGGCAGGGCGCAGGCTCGGCTCGGGTTGGGACGGCGGGCAATAGGGCGGCTTCGGGCTGAGGATGTGCATCCTTGTCGGCGGCCGCCTGTTCGCGTCGCAGCTGGCGGGCGATTTTGTAGAACTTGTCGCCGGGGCGGCGGATGTACAAGTCGTTCCAGGCGTTGCGCACGCTGTTGGCGTGCAGCGCCGCGAACTGGTTGGGCGACAGCTTGCGGCCCTCGTAGACGATGGCGTCGCCTTCCACGCTGGCGTAGTGATGGTCGCCGTAGCTGATGCAGCGTACCAGCGTGCCTTCCGGCAGAAACAGCGATTTCCATTGGTAGCCATGCACGGCGGCCGGCGCTGCGGCCGGCGCGCGCTTCTGCTGCGCGGCCAGCCAGAGCTCCACCGCCGCCAGCACGATCACTGACGGATCCTGCGATTCGCCGTTCAAGCCAGCCTGTTCGATCATATCGAGCAGGGTATGGGAGGGAAGCTGCACACTCAATGTTCTCTTCATGTCTACTTTCTCCACTGGTTTTGACTACTTCCTCCTTCTTTAGACCAGCGTTCTGAAAATAGGTTCAAGTAGTCGGATTCAGTCGAAAAAGTAGGAGGTTTCAGTACATAGACTTCAAAACAGCACCCCATACATATACTCCCCGCCGATTTTTACGCTTTGTTTACACCCCGCCCCCAAGTCTTTACACAATCTTTAGACCTCAGTCGCTAACCTTCTCAGTATCAAAACAAGACCTGTGAGGGGTGTGATGGACATAGTTTTTATCGGCGCATTGGTGGTCTTTCTTGCCGTGAGCGTGGCGTTCGCCATTGGCTGCGACAAGCTGGGAGGCCAGCCATGAACCTCTTTTATCTGATCGGCACGATCGCCTCGGCCGGCCTGCTGGTGTATCTGGTGGTGGCCCTGTTGAATGCGGAGGACCTGTGATGACCCTGCAATCGACCATACTGCTGGTGGCCTTCCTGGCGGCGCTGCTGGCGCTGGCCTGGCCGCTGGGCATCCTGCTGGCCCGCGTCGGCAACGGAGGCGCAGTGCCCGGCATGGGCTGGCTGGCCAAGCTCGAAACCCTGCTGTACCGCGCCGCCGGCATCGCCGGTAAAGACGGCGCGCCCGAAGGCCAATCCTGGAAAGCCTACGCCATCGCGCTGCTGCTGTTTAACGGCGTCGGCGCGCTGGCCGTGTATGCCTTGCAGCGCGTGCAGGCCTTCCTGCCGCTCAATCCGCAGGCGATGGCCAACGTCAGTCCCGACTCGGCCTTCAACACCGCCGTCAGCTTCGTCGCCAACACCAACTGGCAGGGCTACAGCGGCGAGCAGACCATGAGCTACCTGACCCAGATGCTGGTGCTGACGTGCCAGAACTTCTTCTCGGCCGCCACCGGCATCGCCGTCGCGTATGCGCTGATCCGGGGCTTCTCGTCGCGCTCCGCCAAATCGATCGGCAACTTCTGGGCCGACGTCACGCGTTCCACCTTGTACGTGCTGCTGCCGCTGTCGCTGGTGCTGGCCGTGGCGCTGACCGGCCAGGGCGTGATCCAGAACTTCTCGGCCTACAAGGACGTGCAGCTGCTGGACGCCGTAACCTACACCCAGCCCAAAGTGGGCGCCGACGGCCAGCCGCTGAAGGATGCCAAGGGCGAGCCGGTCACCGAAACGCTGACCGCCACCACGCAGAACATCGCCATGGGGCCGGTCGCCTCGCAGGAAGCGATCAAGATGTTGGGCACCAACGGCGGCGGTTTCTTCAACGCCAATTCAGCCCATCCGTACGAGAATCCGACCGCGCTGTCGAACTTCCTGCAGATGCTGGCGATCTTCGTGATCCCGGCCGGCTTGTGCTTCGCCTTCGGCCGCATGGTCGGCGACCAGCGCCAGGGCTGGGCGGTGCTGGGCGCGATGAGCGTGCTGTTCGTGGTCTGCACGGTGGCCGTGCTGGGCGCCGAGCAGCAGGCCCACCCCGTGCTGCAAACGCTGCAGGTCGACCAGGCCATGAGCGCGCTGCAATCGGGCGGCAATATGGAAGGCAAGGAGACCCGCTTCGGCATCAGCGCCTCGGCCCTGTTCGCGGCCGTCACCACCGCCGCCTCCTGCGGCGCGGTCAACGCCATGCACGACTCCTTCATGCCGCTGGGCGGCATGATCCCGATGCTGCTGATCCAGTTCGGCGAAGTGATCTTCGGCGGCGTCGGCTCCGGCCTGTATGGCATGCTGGTCTTCGCCATCATGGCGGTGTTCATCGCCGGCCTGATGATAGGCCGCACGCCCGAATACCTGGGCAAGAAGATCCAGGCCTATGAAATGAAGATGACGTCGATCGCCATCCTGGTCACGCCGACGCTGGTGCTGGCCGGTACCGCCATCGCCGTCATGTGCGACGCCGGCAAGGCCGGCATCGCCAACCCCGGCGCGCACGGCTTCTCGGAAATCCTGTACGCCTTCAGCTCGGCCGCCAACAACAACGGCAGCGCGTTTGCCGGCCTGTCCGCCAACACGCCGTTCTACAACACCATGCTGGCCGTCGCCATGTGGTTCGGCCGCTTCGC
This sequence comes from Duganella sp. S19_KUP01_CR8, assembly GCF_036688705.1. NCBI lineage: Bacteria > Pseudomonadati > Pseudomonadota > Betaproteobacteria > Burkholderiales > Oxalobacteraceae > Duganella > Duganella sp. S19_KUP01_CR8. Next base: position 128,412 of record NZ_JAQQPR010000007.1, read on the forward strand.
CATGATCGTGCCCATCCTGGCGATCGCCGGTTCGCTGGCCGGCAAGCAGCGGCTGGAGGCCAACGCCGGCACCATGCCGACCCACGGGGCCATGTTCATCGGCCTGCTGTGTGGCGTGGTTGCCCTGGTCGGCGTGCTCAATTACGTTCCGGCGCTCGCGCTCGGCCCTGTGGTCGAACACCTGCAGCTGTTTGCCCAATAAGGAAACACCATGTCACAAGCTACTCAAAAAGAGATGACGATCTTTACCACCCCGCCCGCCAGGAAGTTCCGGATGTTCGATTCCGAGCTGCTGATGCCGGCCATCGCCGATTCGTTCCGCAAGCTCGGCCCGCGCACCCAGTTGCGCAGTCCGGTGATGTTCGTGGTCTATGTCGGCAGCATCATCACCAGCGCGCTGTACGTGCAGTCGCTGTTCGGCGTGGGCGAGGCGCGCCCGGGCTTCATCCTGGCCACCGCCGTCTGGCTGTGGTTCACGGTGTTGTTCGCCAACTTCGCCGAGGCGATGGCCGAGGGCCGCAGCAAGGCGCAGGCGGCCTCGCTGCGCAGCCTGAAGCAAAGCGTCACGGCCAAGAAGCTGGCCAGCCCGAAGCACGGCACCACCTGGCTGCCGCAGCCGGCGCTCGATCTGCGCAAGGGCAATTACATCCTGGTCGAAGCGGGCGACGTGATCCCCATCGACGGCGAGGTGATCGAAGGCGTGGCCTCGGTCGACGAGAGCGCCATCACCGGCGAATCGGCGCCGGTGATACGCGAATCGGGCGGCGACTTCTCCAGCGTCACGGGCGGCACCCGGGTGCTGTCGGACTGGCTGGTGGTCAAGGTCACCGCCAATCCGGGCGAGACCTTCCTCGACCGCATGATCTCGATGGTGGAGGGCGCCAAGCGCCAGAAGACCCCGAACGAGATCGCGCTGACCATCCTGCTGGTGGCGCTGACGATCGTGTTCCTGATCGTCACGGTGACCCTGCTGCCGTTCTCGCTGTTCTCGGTGGCCGCCGCCGGTGCTGGCACGCCGATCACCATCACGGTGTTGATCGCGCTGCTGGTGTGCCTGATCCCGACCACCATCGGCGGCCTGCTGTCGGCCATCGGCGTGGCCGGCATGAGCCGCATGATTCAGGCCAATGTGATCGCCACCTCCGGCCGCGCGGTGGAAGCGGCCGGCGACGTCGACGTGCTGCTGCTCGATAAAACCGGCACCATCACGCTGGGCAACCGCCAGGCCTCGGCCTTCTACGCCGCCCCCGGCGTGACCGAGCAGCAGCTGGCCGACGTCGCACAACTGGCCTCGCTGGCCGACGAAACGCCGGAAGGCCGCAGCATCGTGGTGCTGGCCAAGCAGAAGTTCAACATCCGCGAACGCGAGATGGCCTCGCTGCACGCGGTGTTCGTGCCGTTCACCGCGCAGACCCGCATGAGCGGGGTCGATATCGGCGAACGCCATGTTCGCAAGGGCGCGGCCGACACCGTGCGCCAGTATGTCGAGGCGCTGGGTCAACCGTATCCGGCGGAGGTGGCGCGCGCGGTTGACGACGTGGCGCGCCGCGGCAGCACGCCGCTGGTGGTGGTCGACGCCGGCCGGGTGATGGGCGTGGTCGAGCTGAAGGACATCGTCAAGGGCGGCATCAAGGAGCGCTTCGCCGAGCTGCGCCGCATGGGCATCAAGACCGTGATGATCACCGGCGACAACAAGCTGACCGCCGCCGCCATCGCCGCCGAGGCGGGCGTGGACGACTTCCTGGCCGAAGCCACGCCGGAGGACAAGCTCAAGCTGATCCGCAGCTACCAGTCCGAGGGCCGGCTGGTGGCCATGACCGGCGACGGCACCAACGACGCGCCGGCGCTGGCCCAGGCCGACGTCGCCGTGGCGATGAACTCCGGCACCCAGGCCGCCAAGGAGGCCGGCAACATGGTCGACCTGGATTCGAATCCGACCAAGCTGCTGGAGATCGTCGAAATCGGCAAGCAGATGCTGATGACGCGCGGCTCGCTGACCACGTTCTCGATCTCGAACGACATCGCCAAGTACTTCGCCATCATCCCGGCGGCCTTCGTCGGCACCTATCCGCAGCTGAAGGCGCTCGACGTCATGCACCTGGCCAGCCCGTCGTCGGCCATCATGTCGGCGCTGATCTTCAACGCGCTGATCATCGTCGCCCTGATCCCGCTGGCGCTCAAGGGCGTGCAGTACCGCGCCATCGGCGCCACCGCGCTGCTGCGCCGCAACCTGCTGGTGTACGGTATCGGCGGCATCATCCTGCCGTTCATCGGCATCAAGGCGATCGACCTGCTGCTGTCGGCGTTCAACCTGGTTTAACAAGGAATCATCATGAGTTCTCCTATTCGTCCCGCGCTGGTGGTGTTCGGCGCATTGACGCTGCTGTGCGGCGTGCTGTATCCACTGGCCGTCACCGGCGTCGCCGCCGTCGCCTTCCCGGCGCAGGCGGCCGGCAGCATCGTCGAAGTCAACGGCAAGGCGGTCGGCTCCGCGCTGATCGGCCAGGCCTTCTCCTCGCCGCAGTACTTCTGGAGCCGGCCGTCGGCCACCGGGCCGATGCCCAACAACGGCGCCGGTTCCGGCGGCTCCAACCTGGGCGCCAACAATCCGGCCCTGATCGACGCCGTCAAGGGCCGCATCGCCGCGCTCAAGGCGGCCGACCCGGCCAACACCGCGCCGATACCGGTCGACCTGGTGACCGCTTCGGGCAGCGGCCTGGATCCGGAAATCAGCGTCGCCGCCGCGCGCTACCAGGCCGGCCGCATCGCCGCCGCGCGCAAGACCGACAGCGCGCAGGTGCTGGCGCTGGTCGAGCGCCACCAGCTGAAGCAGTATTTCGGCTTCTTCGGCGAGCCGCGCGTCAACGTGCTGGAACTGAATCTGGCGCTGGACCAGGCAAAACCGGCGGCGAAGCAGTAGAATCGGCGGATGTCCATGTTCCCCAACGATAGCCTGCGTCCCGACCGTCCCGACCCGGACGCGCTGCTGGCCCAGGTGCAGGCGCAGGAGCGGCGCGCCGCGCGCGGCAAGCTGCGCATCTACTTCGGCGCCTCGGCCGGCGTCGGCAAGACCTACGCCATGCTGGCCGCCGCCCGCAAGCTGCAGGCCGACGGCCAGCCGGTGCTGGTCGGCGTGATCGAGACCCATGGCCGCAGCGAGACCGCGGCCATGCTGGAGGGACTGGACGTGCTGCCGCTCAGGCAGGTCGCCCACCGCGGCAAGCAGCTCGCCGAGTTCGACCTGGACGGCGCGCTGGAGCGCCGGCCGCCGCTGATCCTGATGGACGAGCTGGCGCATTCGAACGCCCCCGGCTCGCGCCATCCCAAGCGCTGGCAGGATGTCGAGGAACTGCTGGACGCCGGCATCGACGTGCTGACCACGGTCAACGTGCAGCACCTGGAAAGCCTGAACGACGTGGTCGGCGGCATCACCGGCATCCGCGTCGGCGAAACCGTGCCCGACACCGTGTTCGACGCCGCCGACGAGGTGGTGCTGGTCGACATCCCGGCCGACGAACTGCTGGCGCGCCTCAAGAGCGGCAAGGTGTACAAGGAACAGCAGGCCGAGCGCGCCTCCAAAAATTTTTTCCGCAAAGGTAACCTGATCGCGCTGCGCGAGCTGGCGCTGCGCCGCACCGCCGACCGCATCGAGGACGACGTGCGCGCCTACCGCGTCGAGCAGTCGATCGCCGACATCTGGAAGACCGGCGCCGCGCTGCTGGCCTGCGTCGGCCCGCGTCCGGGCGGCGAGCACACGGTGCGCAGCACGGCGCGCCTGGCCAGGCAGCTGGGCACCGGCTGGCACGCGATCTACATCGAAACGCCGTCGCTGCAACGGCTGCCGGCCGTGCAGCGCGAACAGATACTCAGGACCCTGAAGCTGGCCGAAGACCTGGGCGCGACCACCGCCGTGGTGTCCGGCCACGATATCGCGCAGGCGGCGGTGGACTATGCGCGCAGCCACAACCTGTCGAAGATCGTGCTGGGGCGCGCCCACCCGAGCTGGCCTTGGCGCGCGCCCCACATCAAGCGCCTGGCGCGCTACGCGCCCGACATCGACCTGGTGGAGATCGGCGCGCCCAGCAACGAGGCGGCGCCGGCCGCGCGCGGCGCCAATGCCGCCAATCCCTCCAACCCCGCCGACGGCGGCCCGGACGGCGAGCCGGATGCGGAACTGGCGCGTAAGCGCGTGTTCGGCTACGTGGCCGCCAGCGCCGCCAGCGTCGCCACCGCGCTGCTGGCCACGCCCTTGCTGGCCTATCTCGACCTGGCCAACATCGCCATGCTGTTCCTGCTGGTGGTGGTGCTGGTGGCGGTGCGCTTCGGGCGCGGGCCGTCGGTGCTGGCCACCTGCGTCAGCGTGGCCTGCTTCGATTTCTTCTTCGTGCCGCCGCGCTTCACCTTCGCGGTGTCGGACTTCCAGTACCTGATCACCTTCGTGGTGATGCTGGCGGTGGGCCTGATCACCGGCCACCTGACGGCCGACCTGCGCTTCCAGGCGCGCGTGGCCTCGCACCGCGAGAAGCGCTCGCGCGCGCTGTACGAGTTCGCCCGCGAGTTGTCGGGCGCCCTGCAAACCGAGCAGATTTTCGAGACCACCCAGGGCTTCATCCAGCGCGCCTTCCGCGCCCGCGCCACCTTGCTGGTGCCGGACGCCGCCGGCCGCCTGCTGCCGCCGGCGGCGACGCCGATGCCGATGCCGATGCCCGGCGGGGCCGACGCCGCCGCCCGCAGCCACCGCACGGCGCTCGACGTCGGCATCGCCCAGTGGGCCTTCGACCGCGCCGAGGGCGCCGGCCTGGGCACCGACACCCTGCCGGCCAGCCGCATCTTCTACCTGCCGCTGGTGGCGCCGATGCGCACCCGCGGCGTGCTGGCGATCGAGCCCGAGCACCGGCGCTGGATCCTGATCCCGGAACAGCGCCAGCAGCTCGACACCTTCGCCGCGCTGGCCGCGATCGCGCTGGAGCGGGTGCACTACATCGAGGTGGCGCAGAACGCGCTGGTCAACATGGAGTCGGAACGCCTGCGCAACTCGCTGCTGGCGGCCTTGTCGCACGATCTGCGCACGCCATTGACCTCGCTGGTGGGGCTGTCGGAATCGCTGGCAGGCTCCAAGCCGGCGCTGGCGCCGGCCCAGCTGGAGGTGGCGTCGCTGCTGCACGACGAGGCGCTGCGCATGAGCGCACTGGTGTCCAACCTGCTCGACATGGCGCGCATCCAGAGCGGCGAAGTCAAGTTCAACCTGCAATGGCAGGCGCTGGAAGAGGTGGTCGGCAGCGCGCTGCGCGCCAGCGCCTCGCTGCTGCAAGGGCACGCCGTGCGTACCCGGCTGCAGCCCGACCTGCCGCTGCTCAGCTATGACGCCGTGCTGATCGAGCGGGTGCTGTGCAACCTGCTGGAGAACGCCGCCAAGTACACGCCGCCCGGCTCGCGCATCGAGATCGCCGCCGCGTTGCGCGGGGCCTGGATCGACGTCATGGTCTATGATGACGGTCCGGGCCTGCCGCATGGGCGGGAGGAAGCCGTGTTTGAAAAATTCACCCGCGGCGAGCGCGAATCGGCCAAGCCGGGCGTGGGGCTGGGGCTGGCGATCTGCCGCGCCATCGTCGACGCGCATGGCGGCCGCATCCACGCCGCGGCGTCGCCGCTGGGCGGGGCGGCCTTCGTCATGACGCTGCCGCTGGGCACCCCGCCGGCCATGCCGGAACCGGAAATCGAAGGAACACCATGAGCACCCCCGACACCGCCCCCACCGCCCTGCTGGTGGAAGACGAACCGCAGATCCGCCGCTTCGTGCGCAGCGCGCTGGAGGAGGAGGGCTGGCAGGTGCACGAGGCGGCCACGCTGCAGCGCGGCCTGATCGACGCCGGCACCCGCAAGCCCGACCTGGTGGTGCTGGACCTCGGCCTGCCGGACGGCGACGGCATCGACTTCATGACCGATTTGCGCAAGTGGTCCAGCGTGCCGGTGATCGTGCTGTCGGCGCGCGTCAACGAGGCCGACAAGATCCGCGCGCTGGACGCCGGCGCCGACGACTACCTGACCAAGCCGTTCGGCGTGGGCGAGCTGCTGGCGCGGGTGCGCGCCACCCTGCGCCGCCAGCGCCAGCCGGCCGCCGACAGCGCCGGCCTGATCCAGTTCGGCGACGTCGCCGTCGACCTGCAGAACCGCCGCGTCACGCGCGGCGGCGAGCATGTGCACCTGACGCCGACCGAATACCGGCTGCTGGCGGTGCTCGTCGGCAACGCCGGGCGCGTGATGAGCAACCCGCAGCTGCTGCGCGCCGTGTGGGGGCCGTCGCAATCGGAGAACGGCCACTACCTGCGCATCTACATGGGCCACCTGCGCCACAAGCTGGAGGCCGACCCGACCCAGCCGCGCTACCTGCTGACCGAGACGGCGGTCGGCTACCGGCTGCAACTGCCGGCCTGAGGCCGCCGTCGCGCGGCAAGGCTAGTCGCGCGCCATGATCAGGTAGTCCTGGTTGTCGCTGCGGGTCAGCTGCGCGAAGCCGCGCCGGGTGAGCAGGCGCAGCATGGCCGAGCCGTCGCGGCAGGCCGCCACCAGGCGGCGCTGCTTGTAGTGGGTGCAGAAGAAGTCGACCATCATGCCGCCCACGCCGTGGCCGCGGTAGGTGTGCTCGACCACCATCGCGTGCAGCTCGCGCTGCATGCTTTTCTGCCCGTCCACCCCCAGTATCATCATGTAGCTGACCACTTTGGCGTCGATCTCGCAGACCCAGAACTCGATCGGCACCGTGGTCTGGCCGCCGGCCCACAGGTCGCGCAGCGCGGCGCCGTCGACGATGCCGGCGGTGAAGGTGGTGGCCAGCGTGGCCTGGCGCACGCTGTCGGTGACCGACTGGTCGAAGCCGCCGCTTTCGCCGCCCGAAGTGGTCAGCCGGATGATGGAGTCGACGTCCTCCGGGATCGCGCGCCGGATCGCCGAATCGAGGATGCGCCGGTGGCGTTCGCGGCGGGCGGCGTCGCGCACCCTGCGCGCATGGCGCAGCAGCGCATCGCGCCGGCCGCGCAGGTACAGCACCAGCAGCGCGACCAGGCCGTACAGCGCCGCGCTTTGCAGCAGCTCGTAGACCCGCAGGTAGAGCACCTCGTCGGGGGCGCGGGTCACCGTGTAGTCGTACACCCGGGCCACGCTGGACAGGACGACGAACAACAGCGCCGCGCGCCGCCCCAGCAGCCAGGCCGCCAGCGCGGTCGGCGCCACCAGGAAGGGCGCGTAGGAGATGCCGGCGCCGGTGTCGACGTCGAGCAGGACGATCAGCGCCTCCAGCGCCAGCAGGGCGGCGAAGATCAGGCGGTTGCTGGCGCGGCGCGCCAGCCGGCGCAGGCGCAGCAGAATTTTTTTTGTACGTGACATAAGAACGTGCGGTCTTTGTGGGCGGGATTGCGGCCAACAGCATAAAGAAAAGACAGGCTATACGTCGTACGATACGATGACAAGTTAATATTTGTTTAAAATTGTAGCGCGCACTCTTTACATTGTTTTACATGGGAAACACTTGTGTTTTCCGGTCATTTGCTCAGCGTGCGCATGGCGCGCTCCAGGCCGTCCATGGTCAGCGGGAACATGCGGTCGTTCATCAGCTGGCGGATGATGGAGATCGATTGCCGGTACTGCCACACGCCCTCCGGCTCGGGATTGAGCCAGGCGAACTTGGGGAAGGCGCTGGTGAAGCGCGCCAGCCAGGCGCTGCCGGCCTCCTCGTTGTTGTATTCGACCGAACCGCCCGGCTGCAGCACCTCGTAGGGGCTCATGGTGGCGTCGCCGACGAAGATCAGCTTGGTGTCCGGCGGGTATTTGCGCAGGATGTCCCAGGTCGGGAAGCGCTCCGCGTTGCGGCGGCGGTTGTTCTTCCACATATAGTCGTAGACGCAGTTGTGGAAGTAGAAGAACTCCATGTTCTTGAACTCGGTCTTGGCGGCCGAGAACAGCTCCTCGGTGCGCTCGATGTGGTCGTCCATGGTGCCGCCGACGTCGAACAGCATCAGCACCTTGATGTTGTTTTTGCGCTCGGGCTGCATCTTGATGTCGAGGAAGCCGGCGTTGTTGGCGGTGGCGCGGATGGTGGCGTCCAGCGCCAGTTCGTCCTCGGCGCCCTGGCGCGCGAACTTGCGCAGCCGGCGCAGCGCCACCTTGATGTTGCGGGTGCCGATCTCGCGTTCGCCGTCGTAGTCCTGGTAGGCGCGCGCCTCCCACACCTTGACCGCGGTGCGGTTGCCGCCCTTGCCGCCGATGCGCACGCCCTCGGGGTTGGTGCCGCCGTTGCCGAACGGCGAAGTGCCGCCGGTGCCTATCCACTTGCTGCCGCCTTCGTGGCGCTCCTTCTGTTCCTTCAGCAGCTCGTTGAGGCGGTCCATCAGCTTGTCGTAGCCGAATTTTTCCAGCTGCGCCTTCTGCTCCTCGCTCAGCTCGCGCTGCATGCGCTTGAGCAGCCAGTCCAGCGGGATCGCGGCGTTGCTCTCGAAGGCGGCGTTGATGCCCTTGAAATACTGGGCGAAGGCGCGGTCGAACTTGTCGAAGTGGGCCTCGTCCTTGACCAGCGTCAGGCGCGCCAGGTAATAAAAATCGTCCATCGAGGCCTCGATGACGTTCTGCTGCATCGCCTCGAGCAGGGTCAGGAACTCCTTGATCGTGACCGGGATCCTGGCGTCCTTGAGGGTGAAGAAGAAATCGATCAGCATGTCAGAGGGTCCCGTGTTGCGCCAGCTTGTAGCGCAGCTGCGCCTTGATCTCCGGCCATTCGCCGGCGGCGATGCTGTACATCACGGTGTCGCGCACGGTGCCGTCGCGGCGCAGCGCGTGGTGGCGCAGCACGCCGTCCTTCTTCGCGCCCAGCCGCTCGATCGCCGCCTGCGAGGCGAAGTTGAAATTGTCGGTGCGCAGGCCCACCAGCGCCGCGCCCAGGGTTTCGAAGGCGTGCGTCATCAGCAGCAGCTTGCAGGTGGTGTTGACGTGGCTGCGCTGGCGGCTCTTGCCATACCAGGTATAACCGATCTCCAATCTGGCGATGGCCGGCACGATGTCGTGGTAGCTGCTGCTGCCGATCACCGCGCCGCTGGCGACCTCGACCACGGCGAACGCCAGCCGGCCGGGGCGCATTTCCAGCGCGGTGGCGATGTAGGCGTCGACCTGTTCCGGCTCCGGCACCGAGGTCACGCGCAGCTTCCACAGCTCGCCGTCGCGGGCGGCCGCGCGCAGGCCGTCGGCGTGCTGCGGGCCCAGCGGTTCCAGGCGCACGCCGTGCAGTTCCAGCGTGACGGGCGCGATAGTGGCGGCGGGGTGGGCGAGCTGGTGCATCAGCGGTTGGCCCGGTTCATGGCCACCAGGCGTTCGAACAGGTGCACGTCCTGCTCGTTCTTGAGCAGGGCGCCGTGCAGCGGCGGCACGATGGCCTTGGCGTCCTTGCTGCGCAGCGCCTCGGCCGGGATGTCCTCGGCCAGCAGCAGTTTGAGCCAGTCGAGGAATTCCGAGGTCGACGGTTTTTTCTTCAGGCCCGGCACGTCGCGCACCTGGTAGAAGGTTTGCAGCGCCTGTGCCAGCAGCTCCTGCTTCAGGTTGGGGTAGTGGACGGCGACGATCTGCTCCATCGTGTCGCGGTCCGGGAATTTGATGTAGTGGAAGAAGCAGCGGCGCAGGAAGGCGTCCGGCAGCTCCTTCTCGTTGTTGGAGGTGATGATGACCAGCGGCCGGTGCTTGGCCTGCACCATTTCGCGGGTTTCGTAGACGTAGAACTCCATGCGGTCCAGCTCGCGCAGCAGGTCGTTGGGGAACTCGATGTCGGCCTTGTCGATCTCGTCGATCAGCAGCACCACCGGCTCGGGCGCGGTGAAGGCTTGCCACAGCACGCCCTTGACGATGTAGTTGTGGATGTCGCGCACGCGCTCGTCGCCCAATTGGGAGTCGCGCAAACGCGACACTGCGTCATATTCGTACAGCCCCTGTTGCGCCTTGGTGGTGGACTTGATATGCCACTGCATCAGCGGCATGTTCAGCGCGGCCGCCACTTCCTCGGCCAGCATGGTCTTGCCGGTGCCCGGCTCGCCCTTGATCAAGAGCGGGCGTTGCAGCGTCAAAGCCGCATTCACGGCCAGTTTCAGGTCATTGGTCGCGACGTACTGGTCGGAACCTTCAAAGCGTTGTTTGGCGTGCATGCGTGTCGATCTCAAAAAGAAGGGAGGATAGGCAAGAGTATAGGGGAGTTCGTTAGAGGGAGTGCTCGGCCGGAGGGCTTGACAGTGTGTTGTTGCGGCAATGATTCCCTGTAGCGCGGGTGAAAGTCTTGAGTTAGAATCGCAGGTTAATAGTGCAAAAGTCAAGTTTTGCATCCGCGGTAGTATCCGATTACTTACCTTGCAAATACCATGAAAAAAATCACCGCACTCCTCGTGCTCGCAGGCTTCGCCCAACTCGCCACGGCGGCGGACATCGTGGGCAATGCCCAGAACGCCAAGGGCAAGATTGAAATGTGCATCGGTTGCCACGGCATCCCCGGCTACAAAGCCACGTTCCCGGAAGTGTTCCAGGTGCCGATGATAGGCGGCCAGTCGGCCAAGTACATCGAGGGTGCGTTGAAGGCGTATCAAAAAGGTGACCGCAAGCATCCGTCGATGAAGGGCATCGCCGGCAGCCTGTCGGACCAGGACATCGCCGACGTTGCCGCGTTCTACTCGCAGCAGACCGCCACCGCCACCGCCGCGAAATGAGGACCGACGACATGAAAAAACTGATCACCGCGCTGTTCTGCTCCGCCGTTTCCTTCTCCGCTGTGGCTGGCGGCAATATCGACGCCGGCAAGGCGCTGGCCGACAAGTACAGCTGCTTCGCCTGCCACGGCAAGGATTTCAACACTCCGATCGACCCGAGCTATCCGAAGCTGGCCGGCCAGCACAAGGATTACCTGGAGCACGCGCTGACCGCCTACAAGCGCGGCGACGGCGCCAACGGCCGCAACAACGCGATCATGACCGGCCAGGTCAAGCCGCTGAGCAACCAGGACATCAAGGACCTGGCCGCCTACCTGCACAGTCTGCCGGGCACGCTGGCAGTCCACCGCTAAGCCGACCGTAGTCAGAAAATCCGGGGTCAGGTCCCCCATTTATTCATGAGTCCGACTGTAGCAGCCGGGCTCATGAATAAATGGGGGACCTGACCCCGGGTTGTTTTACAGGCGGCGCTTGATCGCTTCGATGTAGGCGTCGCCGTCCGGCGGCGTGCCGTTGCGCTGGGCGTTCCAGATCATCTCGCCCAGGCATTCCATGATCTCGTGCTGCGCCGCGTGGGCGTCGTCCAGCTTGAGCGTGAGCGCGGTGGCGGCGTCGCGGATGCCGCGCGGCTGGTCGATCGAGATCTGCTCGTCGATCGACAAATGCATAGACAAATGCAAAAACGGATTGGCCTGCGCGCCGTCCACCGAGTAGTCGCGCGCCAGCGCGGCCTCGACGTCGCTCAGCACGTCGTGGTACTCGGGGTGGTGGCGCACCCAGTCGGCCGCCATGGTTTCAAGCGGCGTCAGGATTTCGTTGGCGCGCTGCTTGCGGAAGGTCTCGCAAAAGAAGCGGCGCACGTCGTCGGAAGATGGATTAAACATGGCGACATTGTACCCGCTGGATAAAATGTGTACTGTGAGCCCGCGCCACCATGGCAATTCATTAAACTTGACGGATTAATCATGCTTAATCAAACCGCCCTCGACACCCTGTTCTACAACGCCCGCACCCACAACGGCTGGCTGGACCGCGCCGTCAGCGAGGCCCAGCTGGAACTGCTGTACGACCTGATGAAATGGGCGCCGACCTCGGCCAACGGCTCGCCGGCGCGGCTGGTGTTCGTCCGTTCGCCGGAAGCCAAGGCCAGGCTGCTGCCGGCTCTGTCGGCCGGCAACGCCGAGAAGACCATGGCGGCGCCGGTCACCGTCATCGTCGGCATGGACATGGAATTTTACGAAAAGCTGCCGCAGTTGTCGCCGGCGGTCGATGCCCGCTCCTGGTTCGCAGGCAACGACGCGGCGATCCAGGCCACGGCCTTCCGCAACTCGTCGCTGCAAGGCGGTTATCTGATCATGGCGGCGCGCGCCATCGGCCTCGATTGCGGACCGATGTCCGGCTTCGACAACGCCAAGGTGGACCAGGCCTTCTTTGCCGGCAGCGCCGTCAAGTCCAACTTCCTGTGCAACCTCGGCTACGGCGACGTCGCCAGGCTGCGTCCGCGCGCGCCGCGGCTGGCGTTCGACGAGGCTTGCCGCATCGTCTGAACAAACCAGCGTGCCTAAGCGATACGCTTGCCATGCCACTTAGGGGTCTGACCCCATCCGGGGTCAGACCCCGCATGGCGGTGCGGGGTAAAAAAAACGGGACAGTCAGACTGTCCCGTTTTTTTTTAACCGATTTTCTTTTGCGGCTCGGCGGCCACTTCGACCGCTTCGACCGGCGCCTCCGTGCCGCAAGTCGAACCCGGCGCTTCCGGATTCGGCCGAGGCGGGTGCGGCTGGCGCAGATAGCGCGAACCGTGATGGCGGCGCTCGTGGCCGTTGGCCGGCCAGGTCAGGAAGCGCGACAGCTCCTGCAGGGCGCGCTGGTAGACATCGCGCTTGAACTCGATCACCACGTCCAGCGGCACCCAGTAATCGTGCCAGCGCCAGGCGTCGAATTCCGGATGGTCGGTCAGGCGCAGGTTGACGTCGTTGTCGCGGGCGCACATCCGCAGCAGGAACCAAATCTGCTTCTGGCCACGGTAATGGCCGCGAATCTCGCGCTTGATGAAGTGGTCGGGCACTTCGTAACGCAGCCAATCGCGCGTGCGGCCGACGATTTTGACGTGCTCTGCCCGTAATCCGATCTCTTCTTCCAGCTCCCGATACATCGCCTGTTCCGGCGTTTCTCCGTACTTGATGCCGCCTTGCGGAAATTGCCATGAGTGCTCGCGCACCCGCTTGCCCCACCACACCTCGTTCTGGGCGTTTAGCAGGATGATGCCGACGTTGGGCCGAAACCCTTCACGATCGAGCATATTGCACCTCAAACTTTCTGCGACCGAGCTCCCTGCTTATATTTTTGCCCACAAAACCGCGCTCCGGCTGGGTTTTCGGGGTACGAAAACGGCCGGAGAGGCATCAATTGAACGCATTTGTATAAAGTATGGACGCATCAGCCAGCTAATCCTTTAAAATTAGGTTGATTATAACTCTCTCTTTTTAAAAAGAATTCACCGTATGCGCGCCTCACGATTTTTTATTTCCACGCTTAAAGAAGCGCCGTCCGACGCCGAGATCGTCAGCCATCAGTTGATGATGCGCGCCGGCATGATCAAACGCCTCGGTTCGGGCATTTATACCTACATGCCGATGGGCTTGCGCGTCATCCGCAAAGTCGAGGCCATCGTCCGCGAAGAGATGAACAAGGCCGCCGCCATTGAGCTGCTGATGCCTTTGGTGCAGCCGGCCGAGCTCTGGCAGGAGACCGGACGCTGGGACAAGATGGGTCCGGAGCTGATGCGCGTGAAGGACCGTCACGGCCGCGATTTCGCGATCCAGCCCACTTCGGAAGAAGTGATCACCGATGTGGTGCGCTCGGAAATTAAATCCTATCGGCAGCTTCCGTTGAATTTTTACCACATTCAGACCAAATTCCGCGACGAACGCCGTCCCCGTTTCGGCCTGATGCGCGGCCGCGAGTTCACCATGAAGGACGCTTACTCCTTCGACCGCGACCTGGCCGGCCTGCAGGCGTCGTATAAAGTCATGTTTGACGCCTATGTCTCGATCTTCACCCGCTTCGGCCTGAAGTTCCGCGCCGTGGCGGCCGACAACGGCGCCATCGGCGGCACTGGTTCGCACGAATTCCACGTCATCGCCAGCACCGGCGAGGACGCCATCGTGTATTGCGAGACCTCGGACTACGCCGCCAATATGGAGGCGGCCGAAGCGCTGCCGCTGGCGGCAAGCCGTCCGGCCGCCGCGCAAGCGCTGACCAAGACCTCGACCCCGAACGCCACCAAGTGCGAGGCGGTGGCCGAGCTGCTCAAGCTGGAGTTGTCGCAGACCGTGAAAACCATCGCGCTGACGGTGGAAACCGAGACCGACGGCAAAGTGGCTAAACAGTATTTCATGTTGCTGCTGCGCGGCGATCACGAACTGAACGAAGTCAAGGTCGGCAAGGTTGCCGGCCTGGCGGCGCACCGCTTCTCGACCGAAGCGGAGATCCTGGAAGTGTACGGCTGCGTGCCCGGCTACCTGGGCCCGATCTCTACCCTCGCCCCGGTCACCGTGGTGGCCGACCGCACGGTCGCCAACATGGCCGACTTCGTGTGTGGCGCCAACGACGCCGGCTTCCACTACACCGGCGCCAACTGGGGTCGTGATGCCGCCGAGCCGGCCATCGTGGCCGACCTGCGCAACGTGGTGGCGGGCGACGCCTCGCCGGACGGCAAGGGCGTGCTGGCGATCGAGCGCGGCATCGAAGTGGGCCACGTGTTCCAGCTGGGCACCGCCTACTCGGAAGCGATGAAGGCCACCTTCCTCGACGAGAACGGCAAGCCCGCGCCATTGCAGATGGGCTGCTACGGCATCGGCGTGACCCGCATCCTGGGCGCGGCGATCGAGCAGAACTTCGACGACAAGGGCATCATCTGGCCGACCTCGCTGGCGCCGTTCGAGCTGGTGCTGTGCCCGATGGGCATGGACCGCAGCGAGGCGGTCAAGGAGGCGACCGAGCAGCTGTACGCCGACGCGCAGGCGGCCGGCATCGACGTCATCCTCGACGACCGCGGCCTGCGTCCGGGCGGCATGTTCGCCGACTGGGAGCTGATCGGCGTGCCGCACCGCGTGGTGATCGGCGACCGCGGCCTGAAGGAAGGCAACCTGGAATACCAGGGCCGCCGCGACACCGAAGCGACCGCCGTGCCGGTGGCCGACATCGTCAGCTTCATCAAAGGCAAAATGGCGGCGTGAACGTGAGCCCCTGTCATTCCCGCGCAGGCGGGAATCCATACTGCGCCGGGCAGGACACTCAGCATGGGTTCCCGCGTGCGCGGGAACGACGGAGTTTATGGTGTGGGTTTTTGCTGGTGCTGGCGCTGGCCGGCGGCGCCCACGCCGGCAACCAGAAGGAAGAAGCGCTGGCCGATTCGGTTCGGCTGGCGCTGTCGAACGCCATCAAGGATGCGACCCCGCCGCAGCCGACCTTCCGCACCGACACCGAACGCCTGCGCTACCAGGGCTGGCTGGCGCAGGTGTCGTCGCGCCTGAAGCGCAAGCTGCCCGACGAGCAAACCCGCAACGAGTTCCTGACCACCGTCTGGTACGAGGCGCGCCGCGCCGGACTGGAGCCGGGCATGGTGTTGGGCCTGATCCAGGTGGAATCGGCCTACCGCAAGTACGCGGTGTCGCTGGTGGGCGCACGCGGCTATATGCAGGTGATGCCGTTCTGGACCAATGTGATCGGCGACCGCAACCGCAGCGCGCTGTTCAATATGCAGACCAATCTGCGCTACGGCTGCGCCATCCTGCGCATGTACATCGATATGGAGTCGGGCAACCTCTACCTGGCGCTGGGCCGCTACAACGGCAGCCGCGGTAAGCCCGAATATCCGAACGCCGTGCTGTCGGCCTGGAACAACTGGAAGGTGCAGTAACATCCCGCCCATAAAAAATGCCGTCATCGCGTGAGCGAGGACGGCATCCCGGCGCGGCTGTACTGGCCGCTGCGCTTATTTCAGGTGGTCGGAAATGAGCTTGGTCATTTCGAACATGGACACTTGTGCTTTGCCGCCGAACACAGCTTTCAGCTTGTCGTCGGCATTGATCATGCGGCGGTTGGCCGGATCTTGCAGGTCGAGCTTCTTGATGTAATCCCAGACTTTTTTGGTGACTTCGGTGCGTGGCAGCGGTGCTGCGCCAACCACGGCGGCCAGGGTGGCCGATGGCGTCATCGCTTTCATGAAGGCGGCGTTCGGTTTGCGCGGTGCGGCCGGTGCGGCTGCTTTTTTCACTGCTGCTGGCTTGGCTGCTGCTTTTGCGGGTGCTGCCTTTTTTGCGGCTGCCGGTTTCGCGGCGGCTTTCTTAGCTGGTGCTGCTGCTGGGGTTTTTTTGGCTGTTGCCATCTTCGAGCCTCCTTAACGAACACATGGAAAATTGCGCAATTGATCGCACCGGCTAATATTGGTGGTGATTTACCGAGTATGCAAGTGTTTTTCGCGTTTTTTCCCGGAAACACCACGTAAACACGGGCTTTCGCGGGGCAGCGCACCGTGGCGGCGCGCTTTTCCCTCTGTGACGCAGGCTTTTCCCCAGCTTAGCGCATGCCCGGCATCATGCCCTTCATCGAGCGCATCATCTTCATCATGCCGCCGCCGGACAGCTTTTTCATCATGCTCTGCATTTGCTCGAACTGGGTCAGCATGCGGTTCACTTCCTGCACCTGCACGCCGGCGCCGGCCGCGATGCGGCGTTTGCGGGTGGCCTTGATCAGCTCCGGCTTGGCGCGTTCCTGCGGCGTCATCGAGTCGATGATGCCGACCATGCGCCGCACCTGCTTGTCGGCCTGGTCCATGTTGGCGCCGCCGGCGGCCTGCTGGAACTGCGCCGGCAACTTGTCCACCAGGCTGGCCATGCCGCCCATCTTCTTCATCTGGCCCAGCTGCGCCTTGAAGTCGTTCATGTCGAACTTGCCGCCCGACTTGACCTTGGCCGCCAGTTCGGCCGCGGCCTTGGTGTCGACGCCCTTGCGCGCCTCTTCCACCAGCGCCATGATGTCGCCCATGCCCAGCACGCGGCTGGCCATGCGCACCGGGTCGAACGCTTCCAGGCCGTCCAGCTTTTCCGACACGCCGGCAAACTTGATCGGCTTGCCGGTGATGTGGCGCACCGACAGCGCGGCGCCGCCGCGGGCGTCGCCGTCCAGCTTGGTCAGCACGATGCCGGTCAGCGGCAGCGCGTCGTTGAAGGCCTTGGCGGTGTTGATCGCGTCCTGGCCCAGCATGGCGTCGACCACGAACAGGGTTTCGATCGGCTTGACCGCCGCGTGCACGGCGGCGATTTCCTTCATCATCTCTTCGTCGATGCCCAAACGGCCGGCGGTGTCGATGATCAGCACGTCGTGGTAGTGCTTCTTGGCCCAGTCCAGCGCGGCCAGCGCGATGTCGACCGGCTTGTCCTGCGCGGTGGACGGGAAGAAGTCGGCGCCGACCTGGGCCGTGACCGATTGCAGCTGGGCGATCGCGGCGGGACGATACACGTCGGCCGAGACGGTCAGCACTTTCTTTTTCTTCTCTTCCTTCAGGTACTTGGCCAGCTTGCCGACGGTGGTGGTCTTGCCCACGCCTTGCAGACCGGCCATCAGGATGATCGCCGGCGGCTGCTGGGCAAAGCTCAGCTGCGAAGCCTCGGGGCCGAGGTCGGCGCCCATGAGGGCGGCCAGCTCGCGCTGCACCACGCCGACCAGGGCCTGGCCCGGCGTCAGCGAGGAGATCACCTCTTCGCCCAGGGCCTTTTCCTTGACCTTGGCGATGAATTCGCGCACGGCGGGCAGGGCGACGTCGGCCTCCAGCAGCGCCAGGCGCACTTCGCGCAGCATCTCGGCGGTATTGGCTTCGGTCAGGCGGGCCTCGCCGCGCATGGTTTTAACGACCTTGGCAAGGCGTTGGGTAAGATTGTCTAGCATGATGAACCCGGAATGAACAGTGGCCGTCATTTTACCCCATCGGGCAGGTCGCGGGCGCCGGCGGGCCTGTTATCATTTACTGCATGAACCGAGCGCACCTCTTCCTCTCCATAATGCTGGCGCTGGCCGGGCCGGCCGGCGCCGCCACCGTCAGCATGGCCTTTGGTGACAATCTGCCGCCCTTTATATTAGTACGCGAGGATGCCGGCATCGAAGTGGAGGTGGTGCGCGAGGCGCTGGCCTACCGCGGCCACGTGCTGCAGGCGCGCTATCTGCCGATGGGCCGCATCCCGGTCACGTTCAAGGCGGGTGGCGTCGACGCCATCATGATGGACGTCGGCGAGGACATGACGCGCCATGGCGGCCACTACGCCAGCGCGCCGGTCATCTACGACAATGTGTTCTACACGCTGGCCAGCCGCGGGCTGCAGATCCGCAGGCCGCAGGACTTGCAGGGCCACAGCGTGAACGCCTTCGTCGGCGCGGCCGTGCGCTATCCGAGCTGGCTGCAGCCGCTGGTCCGCAGCCGCGACTATGTCGAGAACAACCGCCAGGAGGCCCAGCCGCAGCTGCTGGCGCTGGGCCGCTACGAGGTGGTGCTGAGCGACCGCAGCATCTTCCAGTACTACACGCGCCTGCTCAAGCAGCGCCAGCCGGGCTTCGTGATGCCGGCGCTGGACGAGCACAGTTTCATCCGCGCCGACCCCAACGACTACCGCCCGGTGTTCCGCAACGCCGCCATCCGCGACGACTTCAACGCCGGCCTGGCGCAGCTGCATAAGAGCGGCCGCTACCGGGCGATCTACGACAAATACCTGAAGGACTGAGTGTCGACGAATCTTGTTAAAAATGTAGTTTCCCATTGACAATATTGTTTTGTGTAGGCATCGTTGATGCTTTGTTAATATCGGGGGCACCACATGGAACAAGTGCAAGGGGAGCAAACGCAACGTCTGCGTTTCCACGCCAGCGGCGGCGAGTATTTCCGCATCTGGATAGTCAACCTGCTGCTGACCATCGTCACACTGGGGATATACTCGGCCTGGGCCAAGGTGCGGCGCAACCAGTACTTCTATTCCAGCACCGAACTGGCCGGCAGCAGCTTCGAATACCACGGCAACCCGGTCGCCATCCTCAAGGGCCGCATCGTGGCCGCCGTGATCTTCGCCATCTACCTGGCCGGGGCCGCCTGGGCGCCGCTGGCGGCGGTGGTGGTGGCCTTGGGCATGGGCGCGGCCTCGCCATGGGTCATCTGGAAGAGCCTGCAATTCCGGCTGCACAACACCAGCTATCGCGGCATTCGCTTCAGCTTTGCCGGCGACGTGCACGACGCTTATACCAACTACCTGGTGCGCCCGCTGCTGAACGGCGTGACCTTGGGCCTGGCCACGCCGTTCATCCACCAGCGCGCCAAGGCCTGGCAGCACAATGAAAGCCGTTACGGCAAGGCGCGTTTCTCCTTCGACGGCAGCGTCGCCGATTTTTATAAACTGTACGGCGGCTTGCTGCTGATCGGCGGCGGCGGCATGGTGGCGCTGTTCTGGCTGCTGATCAAGGGCGCGCCGGAGCCGACCAGCAGCGCCGAGGCGGCCGGCGAAAGCAGCTTGTTCCTGTTGGCGTTTTACGGCTGGGTTTTCGTGGTCTATCCGCTGTTCATGAACATGCTGCAAAAGCTGATCTGGAACCACACCAGCCTGGAGCATCATCGCTTCCAGTCCGACATGCGCTGGAGCCGGCTGGTGTTCATCACCGTCACCAACTACCTGGCCGTGATTTGCACACTGGGCCTGTTCCTGCCGTTCGCTCACGTGCGGGCGATGCGCTATCGCCTGGAGTCGATGTCGCTGCTGGTGGACGGCAGCCTGGACGACATCACCGCCGTGCCCGGGGGCGAAGTCGGCGCGACCGGCGAAGGCATGGCCGAGTTCATGGACTACGACCTGTCGCTATGAGCGGCGCGCAGCACCCTATCGCGCCGGTCGCCGCGCGCTATTTCGACGGCCGCAGTTCGCGCCTGCACCGCGTCACGCTGAGTGTGGCGGACGGCGTCGCCCGCCTGGACGGCGACGCCCGGCGTGTGGCGCCGCTGGCCGAACTGCGCGTGTCCGAGCGCAGCCGCCACGCGGCGCGCAAGGTGACCTTCGCCGACGGCGCCTACCTGGAGATCGACGACCTGGCCGGCTTCGAGCAGCTGCTGCGCCAGACCGGCCATCGCGACGGCCTGGTGGTGCGGTTGCAGCATAGCTGGCGCGGCGTGCTGGCTGCGGCCGCCGCCACGGTGGCGCTGCTGGCGCTGGGCTATCTCTATCTGCTGCCGGCCGGGGCCGGCTGGATCGCCGACGCCTTGCCGGTGTCGGCCGAGCGCCAGCTGGGGCAGGGCGTGCTGGCGGCGCTGGACCACCAGATGTTCGCGCCGTCGACGCTGGCGCCGGCGCGCCAGCAAGCTTTGCGGCGCCGCTTTGCCGCGCTGGCGCCACCGCCTGCGGTGGCCGGCCCCGCGCCGGCCTGGCAGCTGGTGTTCCGCAGCAGCCGCGTCGGCCCCAATGCGTTCGCGCTGCCGTCCGGCGATATCGTGATGACCGACCAGATGGTCGCGCTGCTCCAGGATGACGATGCCGTCATGGGCGTGCTGGCGCACGAGCTGGGCCATTTGCAGCGGCGCCATATGACGCGCCGCATCATCCAGAGTTCGGCGGTGACGGCCGTGACCTCGCTGGTGTTCGGCGACATCTCCGCCATGCTGAGCACGCTGCCGGCGCTGGCGCTGGACCTGAAGTACTCGCGCGACGCCGAGCAGGAAGCCGACGACTACGCGGCGGCCATGCTGCGCCACAATGGCGTCGCGCTCGATCACCTGGCGGCGGTGTTCGCCAAGCTGGACAAGCTGGATGGCGGCAAGCTGCCGGCGTATTTTTCCAGCCACCCGCCGAGCGCCGAACGACTGGCCCGGTTGCGCGCGGCGCCTTGATTGAGCGATAGGCAACTCATCGCTAGCTTGGTATGATCTGCATTCCAAGCCGTACCACCCACGACAGGAGAGATGGATGAATCTGAACGCTATCGGCAAGACCTTGAGCATCGCCGCCATGCTGGCCGCAGTCGGCGCCGCGCAGGCGCAGGAGGTGGTCCGCCTCGGCAACCTGAAGTTCGCCCACTACGGCGCCGTCTCCTACATCAAGGAGATCGCCCCCAAGTGCGGCATCAAGGTCGAGGAGCGGGTGTTCGCCAAGGGACTCGATGTGATGCAGGGGATCATCGCCGGTGAGCTCGACGTCGGCACCACAGCGTCGGAAGCGGCCATCTCCGGCCGCGCCAGCGGCGCGCCGATCTTCGTGGTGGCCGGTTTCGCCAAGGGCGGCGCGCGCCTGGTCGGCCGCGCCGAGCTCAAAATGAAAAGCGTCAAGGACCTGAAGGGCAAGAAAGTCGGCGTCACGCGCGGCGGCATCCAGGAAGTGCTGTTGCTGGCCGAGCTGCAGCAGGCCGGCCTGAGCGCTTCCGACCAGCAGGGCAAGGACGTGCAGCTGATCTACCTGGCCTACGCCGACCTGAACCAGGCGCTGCTGGGCAAGAACATCGACGCCATGATGAACTCCGAGCCGCAATCCTCGCAGTCGATCAACAAGGGCTACGGCAACGAGATCCTCAAGCCCTACGACACCCCGATCGGCGAGCCGATCCGCACCATGGTGATGACCGAGAAGTTCTATAAAGAGAAGCGTCCGCTGGCCGAGAAGTTCATGCGCTGCTTCGTCGAAGCCACCAAGACCTTCATCGAGCAGCCGGCCGTGGCCGAGAAGTATGTGCGCGAGACGGTGTTCAAGGGCCAGATCAGCAAGGACGATTTCGACGACGCCATCGGCAATTCGCCGTACTCCTACGACATCACGCCCGAGCACATCCAGATCACCACCGACGTCATGTTCAAGACCGGCGTCGGCCGCATGAGCAAGCCGCCCGCCGCCAAGGAATGGGTCAAGACCGACCTGCTGGACGCCGCCAAGAAAAGCCTGGGCGTCAAGTAAATGGCCGCGTTCAAGCTGAAGGAGGCCGGCGTCGGCCTGATCGTGCCGGCGCTGGTGATCGGCGTCTGGCAGCTGGTGTCGATGAAGGGCTGGGTCAATCCGCAGATGCTGCCGTCGCCGCTGGCGGTGCTGGAACGCTGGATCGCCTATCTGCTGCCGATCCAGCCGTACAGCCCGGAGCAGGGCAGCTGGCTGCTGTGGGCGGTGTCCGGCGAGTTGATCGTCGACGCCCTCGGCAGCCTGTATCGCGTGGTGGTCGGCTTCGCCATCGGCGCCGCGCTGGCACTGCCGCTGGGCCTGGTGATGGGCGCCAGCCAGACCGTGTACGCCTGGCTCAATCCGCTGATGCAGCTGCTGCGGCCGATCCCGCCGATCGCCTACATCCCGCTGTCCATCCTGTGGTTCGGCCTGGGCAATCCGCCGGCCATCTTCCTGATCGTGCTGGGCGCCTTCTTCCCGGTGCTGATGAACACCATCGCCGGCGTGCGCCAGGTCGACAGCATCTACCTGCGCGCCGCGCGCAACCTCGGCGCCAGCGGCAGCACCATGTTCCTGCGGGTGATCCTGCCGGCCGCCGTGCCGTATATATTGTCCGGGGTGCGGATCGGCATCGGCACCGCCTTCATCGTGGTGATCGTGTCCGAGATGATCGCGGTGAACAACGGCCTGGGCTTCCGCATCCTGGAGGCGCGCGAGTACTTCTGGTCGGACAAGATCATGGCCGGCATGATCACCATCGGCCTGATCGGCCTGATCATCGACACCGCCGTCAACAAACTGAACAACCATCTGCTGCGCTGGCACCGCGGCCTGGAGAACTGATGATGAGTGTTGCAAACCCGCCCCACATCGTCGTCGCCAACGTCAGCAAGGTGTTCCAGACCGCCGAGCGCCAGCTGGTGGCGCTCAAGGACATCGAGCTGGAGATCCCGCAGGGCCAGTTCGTCTGCCTGCTGGGGCCTTCGGGCTGCGGCAAGTCGACCCTGCTGAACGCGATCGCCGGCTTCGCGCTGCCCAGCTCCGGCCGCATCGTCGCCGACGGCAAGGAGGTGACGGCGCCCGGTCCCGAGCGCGGCATGGTGTTCCAGGAATACGCGCTGTTCCCGTGGATGACGGTGGCCGACAACGTCGCCTTCGGCCTCGAGATCAAGGGCTTGCCCAAGGCCGAGATCAACGCCATCGTCGACAAGCTGCTGGCGATGCTGTCGCTGAGCGATTTCCGCAACCGCTTCCCCAAGGACCTGTCGGGCGGCATGCGCCAGCGGGTGGCGATCGCCCGCGTGCTGGCGCTGGACTCGCCGATCATGCTGATGGACGAGCCGTTCGGCGCGTTGGACGCGCTGACCCGCCGCAACCTGCAGGACGAGCTGCTGCGCATCTGGGCCGAGTTGAAGAAGACCATCATCTTCGTCACCCACAGCATCGAGGAAGCGATCTACCTGGCCGACCGCATCGTCGTCATGACCTACCGTCCCGGCACCGTCAAGCGCGACCTGATGGTGGAACTGCCGCGCATGCGCGATCCGGCCTCCGCCGAGTTCAACGCCCTCAAGCGCGAACTGGGCCAACTGGTGATGGAAGAACAGCAACGCCATCACAACGACGAGCTGCGCATGGCAGCCGTCGACTGAGCGATGGTGTAAACTGAAGGACATGCAGACTTCCTTACTCTTCGCAGCCATCGCGCTGTACCTCCTCTGTGCGGTGCTGCCGTCGCGCCGCGCCGTCCTGATTTCCGGCTTGACGGCTGCCGCCTGGCTGCTGCACGGCGCCGGCCTGTGGTCCGAGGTGGCCGGCGGTGCGGGCTCCATCCGCATCGGCTTCGCCGCCATGCTGTCGTCGGCGCTGTGGGTGTCGGTGGGCGCGTACTGGATAGAGAACCAGAATTTCAGCCTGGACGGCATGCGCCGCCTGGTCATGCCGAACGCCGCGCTGGCGGCCGCCCTGCAGGCCGGCTTCCCCGGCAACGTGATTCCGCTGGAGGGCAAGACGCCCTTGTTCGGCTGGCACATCGCCATCGCCACGCTGGCCTACAGCACCTTGACGGTGGCCGCCTTCCACGCGGTGTTGATGGCCTTGCAGGAAAAACGCCTGCACGCCGGCACCGACAGCAAGAGCTTCATGTCCGGCGCGCTGGACCGGCTGCCGGCGCTGCTGACGATGGAAAAACTGTTGTTCCGCATGATAGGTATCGGCTTCGCTTTGCTCAGCCTGACCGTGTTATCGGGTATCGTGTTCTCCGAACAGCTGTTCGGCCAGGCGCTCAAGTGGGACCACAAATCGGTGTTCACGCTGATGTCGTGGCTGCTGTTTGCCGCGCTGCTGGCGGGCCGCCGCTTCCGCGGCTGGCGCGGCAAGACTGCGCTCAGCTTCACGCTGGCCGGTTTCGCCACCTTGTTGCTGGCCTACGTCGGCAGCCGTTTTGTGTTTGAAGTGGTTTTGCATAAGGGTTGGGCATGAGCCGTATTATCTTTTGGTTGGCCTTGGTGTTCCTGGTGATCTTCGCCGTCCGCAGCAAGATCCGCGAGGCGCAGAAGCGCCACCAGCAGCAGTTCCGCGAACCGCAGCAACCTGCCGGCGGCGGTGCGCGTTCGAATGAGAAGGTCGCGGCCGAAGCCGAGACCATGCTGCAGTGCGCCCATTGCGGCATCTTCTATCCGGCATCGGAATCCGTGCAGGCGCGCGGCCGCGACTATTGCAGCGCGGCCCACGCCACGCTGCCGGCGGCATAGTGCGGTACTGCGCTCTTGTTGGAGCATAAAAATGCGCATTTGCGTGCCATGCTTCGTTGCAAATCCTCGCGATAGCTCGCTATCGCTGCGGTGTTGCGCCTCGCCTGGCACGCAAATGCATCATTTTTATTTGCTCCCCCAAGAGCGCAGTACCGCACTAGGGTCCCTGGCGTGATAGCGCGCCTGCAAGCCCTGTCGGCCGAATCGCGCGCAACCTTCTGGCGTTCGTTGCAGACGCTGAACGCGACCCGCGTGGTGATCGCGCTGGTGCTGCTGGTCTACCTGAGCTTCGACAACCACGGCCTGCGCGCCTCCGGTCCCTATCTCTACCTGCAGATCTGCCTGATCTACCTGGGCCTGGCGATCGCGTTCGCGCTGACGGCGGTCTACTGGCAGCGCCGCTTCCTGTTGCAGCTGCTGTCGCAGATCGCCTGCGACCTGGCCATCATCTCGCTGCTGTATATGGCGGGCGGCGGCTTGCGCAGCGGCCTGGCCATCCTCTATCTGTTCCCGCTGGCCGGTTCGGCCATCCTGGCGCCGCTGATGCTGTCGCTGTTCTGCGCCGCGCTGGTGGCGCTGTTCATGCTGGCCGAATCGACCTGGCGGGTGTTCATGATGGAGGGCGACCAGCCCTACCTGCAGGCGGGCCTGTACGGCGCGGCCTTCTTTGCCGCGGTATTCGTGGTCAACCGCATGGCGGCCAAGTTGATCGGCCAGGAAGAACTGGCGATCCAGCGCGGCGTCGAGATCACCGTGCAGCAGGCGGTGAACCAGCTGGTGATGGCCAACGTCGGCGACGGCATCCTGGTGGTCGATCCCGACGGCCAGGTATTCGCCGGCAATCCGGCGGCGCAGCAGATGCTGGGCATGGTCGGCCCCGAGATGAAGTTCCGCCTGTCGGCCGCCGCCGCGCTGGCGCCGCTGGCGCAAGCATACGCCGAATGGCGCGCCGACGCCGCGCGCAGCACCGCCTATGTCACCATCAAGCCGTACGCCGAGGCGGCGCTGCAGGACGTGACGGCCGCCTGGAGCGCGCGCCGCGACCTCTCCGCGCACTTGAAGGTGCGCTTCGCGGCGGTCAACACGGCCGGCCTGGGCACCGAGCGCAGCGTGATCTTTTTGCAGGACGTGACCGGCATCGAAAACCAGGCGCAGCAACTGAAGCTGGCGTCGATGGGGCGGCTCACCGCCAGCATCGCGCACGAGGTGCGCAATCCGCTGTCGGCCATCGGCCACGCCACCGCGCTGTTGGGCGAGGACCTCGACAGCACGGTCCACCTGCGGCTGCTGAAGATCGTCGGCGACAACGTGGCGCGGGTCAACCGCATGGTCGAGGACATCCTGCAGCTGTCGCGCAAGGTGCAGCCGCACAGCGAGCCGCTGGCGCTGGACGTCTTCCTGGCCGAGCTGAAAACCGAATTCGTCGAGACCCACGGCCTGACGCCGGACATCATCGGCGCCTCGGCGCCGGCCGGCACGCTGGTGCGCTTCGACGCGCTGCACCTGCGCGAGGTGGTGCTCAACCTGCTCAACAACGCGGTGCGCTACGCCAGCGGCGGGCCGGACTCGATCCGCATGGACCTGGTCAGCGACAAGGCGCGGCGCATGGAGCTGCACGTGCAGGACGACGGCCCCGGCATCTCGCCCGAGGTGCGCGCCCACCTGTTCGAGCCGTTTTACACCACATCCAGCAAGGGCACCGGGCTGGGACTATATCTGGCGCGCGAATTGTGTTTGAATAACGAGGCGCGACTGGACTACGAATATCGTTTTGATATCAAAGCCAGCCCCGATGGGACTCCCCGCTCGCGCGGGCGATTTGTAATCACCTTCGCCCATCCGGCGCAGACGTAGAAAGGCTGTTTGATGAGTGCTAGAGGTTCCCAACGCGCGCCTCGCGTGCTGGTGGTCGACGATGAGGCCGACCTGCGCGAGCTGCTGGAACTGACCCTGCTGAAAATGGGCCTGGACGTCGACAGCGCCGCCACGCTGGCGCAGGCGCGCGGCCTGCTGGCCACGCCGGAACGCGAGTACCAGCTGGTGCTGACCGACATGCGCCTGCCCGACGGCCTGGGGCTGGAGCTGGTGCGCGAAGTGAGCGCCGCATATAAGAACACGCCGATCGCGGTGGTGACGGCCTTCGGCAGCGCCGACAACGCCGTCATCGCGCTCAAGGCCGGCGCCTTCGACTACATCTCCAAGCCGGTGGCGCTGGACCAGTTGCGGGTGATGGTGCAGTCGGCGCTGCGGCTGAACGCCGAGCCGTCGCCGGGCGAAGCGCTCAGCGCCGAGCCGCCGGCCAGCCGGCTGAAGGGCGAATCGGCCGTGATCCAGGCGCTGCGCGCGCAGATCGCGCGGCTGGCGCGCTCGATGGCGCCGATCGCCATCAACGGCGAATCGGGCAGCGGCAAGGAGCTGGCGGCGCGCGAGATCCACGCCCAGAGTTCGCGCGACGGCAAACCTTTCATCGCCGTCAACTGCGGCGCCATCCCGGAGGCGCTGATGGAGGCCGAATTCTTCGGCTACCGCAAGGGCGCCTTCACCGGCGCGGCCGATGAGCGCGACGGCTTCTTCCAAGCGGCCAACGGCGGCACGCTGATGCTCGACGAGGTGGCCGACCTGCCGCTGGCGATGCAGGTCAAGCTGCTGCGGGCGATCCAGGAGCGGCGCGTGCGCAAGATCGGCGCCACCGCCGAGGAGCCGGTCGACGTGCGGATCATCAGCGCCACCCACAAGAACCTGGCGCAGTGCGTGGAGCAGGGCAGCTTCCGCCAGGATCTGTTCTACCGCCTGAACGTGATTGAACTGAGCCTGCCGCCGCTGCGCGAACGGCTGGACGACCTGGCCGTGCTGACCGGCGCCATCCTCGACCGGCTGGGCACCTTCGAACACCAGGTGCGGCTGGGCGAGGGCGTGCTCGATGCGCTGCGCGGCTACTCCTTCCCCGGCAATGTGCGCGAGCTGGAAAACATCCTGGAACGGGCGCTGGCCTTCGCCAACGACGGCGTGATCGAAGTGGCCGACCTGGCGCTGAAGGGCGCGCGCATGGTCGAAGCCATCGTGCCGCTGCCGACACCCGCGCTGCCGGCGCCGTACATGGCCGCCACCGAGGCCGCCGTGTTGGGCGTGGCGCCGTTGCCGTCGCCGCCGCCGGCCGAGCCGCCGCCGCCCGCCGCCGGCACGCTGCCGCTGCCGCACCTGGATGGGCTGCCCAGCAGCCTGCCCGACTACCTGAACCAGATCGAGCGCGACATCATCCTGCGGGCGCTGGCGCAAACCCAGTTCAACCGCACCCAGGCCGCCCAGCTGCTGGGCATCAGCTTCCGCCAGCTGCGCTACCAGATGCAGAAGCTGAACATCCAGGAGCCGGAGGCGTGAGCCCGCCGGAACTGGGCGCCGACGGCTGGTGGCCGCCGGCGCTGCGCTACGACAGCCCGCATGCCGACTGCCGTCCCGACCCGGCCGACATCACGCTGCTGGTGGTCCATAACATCTCGCTGCCGGGCGGCTGTTTCGGCGGTCCGCACGTGTCCGACCTGTTCAGCGGCCGCTTGGACTATAATACTGACCCCTCGTTCGCGGACCTGCGAGGGTTGAAAGTGTCGAGCCACTTTTTCATCCGCCGTGACGGCCGCGTGACGCAGTATGTTTCTGCTAACGAGCGGGCCTGGCATGCGGGACTGTCGGCCTTCCAGGGCCGGGAAAAGTGCAACGACTATTCGATCGGCGTGGAGCTGGAAGGCACCGACGACAGCGGCTTCGAAGCGGCCCAGTACCAGGCGCTGGCGGCGCTGACGCTGGCGCTGCAAACGCGCTATCCGCTGACCGATGTGCAGGGCCATGAACACATCGCGCCGGGCCGGAAAACCGACCCGGGACCGTTGTTCGATTGGGAAATTTATCGGAAAACCTGGCAGACTTTGCTTAATCAAAAGGCACCGGATGAGCCCGCGTTAGTGGGCGCTAGCGCCGGACTACGCTTCGCAAAAGGGCTTCCACAAAGTCAATAGAAAAATTGCCGTTTAAGGCAAAATTTCCACTTGTCTTACCATTACCTGACCACTACAATCAGTGTATCGATTCACACCAATCACTAGATATAGTAGTTCTCATGACACTGGTTCTTAAACTATTTACAAGCCGACAAGGCCAGTTCATCACCCATTTTATTGCAGTTTAACCAGCCAGGCAGGTTTGGCCGGTCGCTTCATTTTGGCCTTTTTTTATACAACATTACGTCGCGCAGCACTGACTGCACGCTGTTATCGGGGAGCTTAAATGCAATCTACTCAAGACATCACCATCAATCCAGCGCTGGTACCAGCAGCCGCTGCGAGCACCGCCAGCAGCCCGGTCACGGCCGCCAGCGACCTCGGTGACTACCGCATCATCCGCCGTAACGGCGCGGTCGTCGCGTTTGAACCGTCGAAAATCGCCATCGCCGTGACCAAGGCCTTTTTGGCCGTTAACGGCGGCCAGGGCGCAGCTTCGGCGCGCGTGCGTGAATTGGTAGAACAGCTGACCGCCAGCGTGGTCACCGCGCTGGTGCGCCGTCAGCCATCGGGCGGCACCTTCCACATCGAAGACGTGCAAGACCAGGTTGAACTGGCGCTGATGCGCTCCGGCGAACACGATGTCGCCCGCGCCTACGTGCTGTATCGTGCCAAGCATATGGAAGAGCGCCGCGCCGCCAAGGAAGCCCAGGGCGCCGCCGCCGCGATCGAAGCACCGCAAATCCACGTGCTGGAAAACGGCGAGCGCAAGCCGCTGGAAATGGACCGCGTCACCGGCCTGATCAACGCCGCCTGCATCGGCCTGGAAAAGCACGTCGACGCCGACGCCATCCTGGCCGAGACGCTGAAGAACCTGTACGACGGCGTGCCGGTCGAAGAACTGCACAAATCCGCCATCCTGGCCGCCCGCGCGCTGATGGAAAAAGATCCGGCCTACTCGCAAGTGACGGCCCGCATCCTGCTGCACACGATCCGCAAGGAAGTCTTCGGCAAGGAAGTCGCGCAGGGCGCCGCTGCCGCCGAATACGTGACCTACTTCCCGCAATACATCGCCAAGGGCATCACCAACGAACTGCTGGACGTCAAGCTGGCCGAGTTCGATCTGGCCCGCCTGGCCAAGGCGCTGGTCGCCGACCGCGATCTGCAGTTCGGCTACATCGGCCTGCAAACCCTGTACGACCGCTACTTCCTGCACGTCCGCGACGTCCGCATCGAAATGCCGCAAGCCTTCTACATGCGCGTCGCCATGGGCCTGGCCCTGAACGAGTCCGACCGCGAAGCGCGCGCCATCGAGTTCTACAACCTGCTGTCGACCTTCGACTTCATGAGCTCCACGCCGACGCTGTTCAACTCGGGCACCCTGCGTTCGCAGCTGTCGTCGTGCTACCTGACCACCGTGTCGGACGACCTGGAAGGCATCTACGACGCCATCAAGGAAAACGCATTGCTGGCCAAATTCGCCGGCGGCCTGGGTAACGACTGGACCCCTGTGCGCGCACTGGGCGCCCACATCAAGGGCACCAACGGCAAATCGCAAGGCGTGGTGCCGTTCCTGAAAGTGGTCAACGACACCGCCGTCGCGGTCAACCAGGGCGGCAAGCGCAAGGGCGCGGTCTGCGCCTACCTGGAAACCTGGCACATGGACATCGAAGAGTTCCTGGACCTGCGCAAGAACACCGGCGACGACCGCCGCCGCACCCACGACATGAACACCGCCAACTGGATCCCGGACATGTTCATGAAGCGCGTGATGGAAAAAGGCGACTGGACCCTGTTCTCGCCATCCGACACCCCTGACCTGCACGACCTGGTCGGCAAGGCCTTCGAAAAAGCCTACCTGGGCTACGAAGCCAAGGCCGCCGCCGGCGAAATCCGCGTGTTCAAGAAGATCGCCGCGCTGGACCTGTGGCGCAAGATGCTGTCGATGCTGTTCGAAACCGGCCACCCATGGATCACCTTCAAGGACCCATGCAACATCCGTTCGCCACAGTCGCACGTCGGCATGGTCCACAGCTCCAACCTGTGCACCGAGATCACGCTGAACACCGGCCCTGACGAAATCGCCGTCTGCAACCTGGGTTCGGTCAACATGCCAGCCCATATGAAAGAGGGCAAGCTGGATCACGTCAAGCTGAAAAAGACCATCCGCACCGCGATGCGCATGCTGGACAATGTGATCGACATCAATTACTACGCCGTCGACAAAGCGCGCAACGCCAATATGCGCCACCGTCCGGTGGGCCTGGGCGTGATGGGCTTCCAGGACTGCCTGCACATGATGCGCATTCCGTTCTCGTCGAACGAAGCCGTGTCCTTCGCCGACACCTCGATGGAAGCGGTGTGCTACTACGCCTACCTGGCCTCGACCGAACTGGCTGAAGAACGCGGCCACTATCAGTCGTACAAAGGCTCGCTGTGGGACCGCGGCATCCTGCCGCAGGACTCGATCAAGCTGCTGGCCGACGAACGCGGCGGCTACCTGGAGCAGGATACCTCGGCCGCCATGGACTGGACCCCGGTGCGCGACCGCATCAAGAAGTTCGGCATGCGTAACTCGAACTGCGTGGCGATCGCTCCGACCGCGACCATTTCGAACATCATCGGCGTGTCGGCTTGCATCGAACCGACCTTCCAGAACCTGTACGTGAAGTCCAACCTGTCGGGCGAGTTCACCGAGATCAACGCCTACCTGGTGCGCGACCTGAAGGCGCGCGACCTGTGGGATGAAGTGATGATCTCCGACCTGAAGTACTTCGACGGCTCGCTGGCCAAGATCGACCGCATCCCGCAAGACCTGCGTGACATTTATGCAACCGCGTTCGAAGTGTCGCCGACCTGGCTGGTGGAAGCGGCATCGCGCCGCCAGAAGTGGATCGACCAGGCGCAGTCGCTGAACATCTACATGGCTGGCGCGTCGGGCAAGAAGCTGGACGAGACCTACAAGCTGGCATGGCTGCGTGGCCTGAAAACCACCTACTACCTGCGCACCATCGCCGCCACCCACACGGAGAAATCGACCTCCAAGACCGGCGCGCTGAACGCGGTGGCCGTGGACGGCGGCATGTCGGCCAGCGCGATGTCGGCGGCCGGTCCGGCGACGGCGGCCCTGGCGGGTTCGGCGGCATCGGCATCGTCGGTGGCGCAAGCCGAAGCCGACGGCGCGGCCTGCTACCTGCGTCCTGGCGACGACGGCTTCGAGGAATGCGAAGCTTGCCAGTAAAACCATAGCCGCCTACTGTCATCCCCGTGCAAACGGGGATCCATGCTGAGTATGGATTCCCGCTTTCGCGGGAATGACGGAGGTACTAATATATACAGATAGAATTCAGAAGGAAATCCATTATGTCGCTGTCCTGGGACGAAGAGGCCGCATCGGCCGCACCACAAGCTGCAGTCAATCAAGCCGCACTGGCCACCGGCGAAGCCAACGCCGAGCAAGTCGCGCGTCGCGTCAATGCCGACGACAAGCGCATCATCAACGGCAAAACCGACGTCAACCAGCTGGTGCCGTTCAAGTACAAGTGGGCATGGGACAAATACCTGGCCGGCTGCGCCAACCACTGGATGCCGCAGGAAGTGAACATGCAGCGCGATATCGAGCTGTGGAAGAACCCGAACGGCTTGACCGAAGACGAGCGCCGTCTGGTCAAGCGCAACCTGGGCTTCTTCGTCACCGCCGACTCGCTGGCCGCCAACAACATCGTGCTGGGCACCTATCGCCACATCACCGCTCCCGAGTGCCGCCAGTACCTGCTGCGCCAGGCCTTCGAAGAGGCGATCCACACCCACGCCTACCAGTACATCGTCGAGTCGCTGGGCCTGGACGAGGCGGAGATCTTCAACGCCTACAACGAAGTGAAGTCGATCCGCGACAAGGACGAGTTCCTGATCCCGTTCATCAACACGCTGACCGACCCGGCCTTCACCACCGGCACCGTGCACAACGACCAGCAGCTGCTGAAGTCGCTGATCGTGTTCGCCTGCCTGATGGAAGGCCTGTTCTTCTACGTCGGCTTCACCCAGATCCTGGCGCTGGGCCGCCAGAACAAGATGATGGGCGCCGCCGAGCAGTACCAGTACATCCTGCGCGACGAGTCGATGCATTGCAATTTCGGCATCGACCTGATCAACACGATCAAGATGGAAAACCCGCTGTTGTGGACGCCAGCGTTCAAGGAAGAGATCAAGCAGCTGTTCCTGAAGGCCGTGGACCTGGAGTACGCCTACGCCGAAGACACCATGCCACGCGGCGTGCTGGGCCTGAACGCCACCATGTTCAAGGGCTACCTGCGCTTCATCGCCAACCGCCGCGCCACCCAGATCGGCCTGGAGACGCTGTTCGAGCAGGAAGACAACCCGTTCCCATGGATGAGCGAGATGATCGACCTGAAGAAGGAACGTAACTTCTTCGAGACCCGCGTCATCGAATACCAGACCGGCGGCGCGCTGAACTGGGACTGATCCCGATCTGGTTGGACGGGATCAAACGAAAAGCCTGGCATTTGCCAGGCTTTTTGCTTTTTGCGGGCATGGTTGTTCTCGCAGGCGCATATTCTGGCTGTTTGATGATGGCGCAGAGGTGCAGTCATGAGCAAAGCCAATTTGACGTCGATCCCTGGGCTGGAGTCCCTCCATGCGGAGTTGCGCGGCTTGATAGAGTCCAGTCGGCAGCGCTTGTCCAGCAGCGTCAATGCAGAACTAAGTCGTTTGTATTGGACGGTGGGACAGCGTTTGCATAGCCAGATACTGGTTGGTGAGCGGGCTCGTTATGGGACCCAGATAATGGCTCGCTTAGGTCAGAAGCTGGCGAATGAATTCGGTCGAGGCTTCGAGGTACAGAATCTTCGCCGGATGGTGCAGTTTGTACAAGCCTTTCCAGACTTGGAAAATGTCGCATCACTGATGCGACATTTGAGTTGGACCCATTTTTTGCAGTTGCTACCAGTGAGGGATGAGGCTGCCCGATGGTGCTACGCGCAGCAAAGCGTCACGGAAGGGGGGAGTGTCCGCGAGCTTCACCGGCAAATTGAGCGGAAAAGTTATGAGCGAAGCGAAATCGCAGCATCGCAATTACCTCCGGCGCCGCTTTGTACTGAGGCCACGTCCGCCGTCATCTTTAAAGATCCCTATTTTCTTGATTTTCTTGGCTTACGTCGGGGCTATGATGAGGCCGATCTGGAGACCGCAATCCTGCTCCAGCTGGAGGCCTTTATCCTGGCGTTGGGAAGGGGCTTTGCCTTTGTAGAGAGGAACAAACGGATGGTGATAGATGGCGAGGATTTTCATCTTGATCTTCTGTTTTTTCACCGCCGCCTCCATCGCTTGGTGGCCATCGAGCTTAAACTTGGGCGCTTCAAAGCCTCTCATAAAGGACAGATGGAGCTGTATCTCAAGTGGCTGGACAAGCACGAGCGCCATTCAGGCGAGGAGTCGCCCATCGGGTTGATCTTGTGTGCGGAATCCCGTCATGAGCAAATAGAGCTGCTCCAGATGCACAAGGATGGCATCACTGTGGCCGAATACTGGACCGAGCTGCCGTCCAAGGCGGAATTGGAGCGCAAGCTGCATATGGCCCTTGAGGAAGCGAGAGAGCGTTTGGCGCGGCGAGGCGCATTGTTCCAGCCCCTGGACTGACCCTTCTGGATCAGGATCCAGCCGCACATTACCGATGCGGCGCTCACCGATGAACGCCTGCCGGTCTGCGCGGAGCGCGCTTGCGGTTTGCCAGTTCTGCTTTTTCCATCGCGTCGATGGATGCCACCTTGAGCCGTAACAGTTCACCGTGAGCGTCGGCCAGCCCCACGCTTTCCACATACGCCAGCCAGCGCTGGGCTGCACTCGTCGCGCTGTTCACCGGTGGCGGCGATATTGATGGCTTGGCCGGCTCATAGCGCAGCGGCGATTAGTCGCCGCTATCCAATAGCGTAAACAAACGTAGCGACTGGCCAGCGGCGCAGCAGCAGGGGACGATCTCGAGCCGCTCCGCTTCGTTGGTGTCGAGTAGCGTGCCCACCGTCGTCTCGTCGTCCGCTGTGATGGTGCGCGCGCAGACATCGTCGGCATCCTGCTGGAAGCCTGCCAGCGCTTCGAAGATCTCGAGGCTGAGCGGCTGGATGCCTTTGCCGGCGAAGTGGAGGAGGTGGCGCTCGGCCGAGAGATGGCGGACGCTATCGACCGCGTGCGCGAGAACATCGTCACCGAGTTGATGGCCGAGTTGAGAGCAGCCGAACGACGCGACTGTCGCGGATGATGACGCTTCGCTGCGGCATGAACGCATAGCGGCAGCGCCGCTAAAAAGCGACGACGAGGAGTGAGCGTGATCCGATCGCGCGGCGCGTCGCGCACGCGCGCGGTCCGCGAACAGCGCCGCGATCCGCATCGCGGCGCATCAGCGCCGGCGCGCACCGGAGTATTCTGCTTGCCATTCGCCGCACTCTGTCTCATAATCGCGACGAAATTAAAACAGTGAGTAGCGGCGGCGCGCAAGCGATGCGCAAGCGCTCTCGGATTCGACAGCGGGTGGTGCGGATTTTTTCGCCGGCGACGACGGCGTCGCAGAAACCCAGACGGCACAAGGCGCGCTTTCAAGCGCTCCTTTTTCGCGCGACAGCGCGAACGTTTTTTCGAACTCGATTGAGCGCGCACATCGCGGCGCGACGACGCAAGCAGGCATGCAGAATCGGCATGCGCATGTGAGTTGAAGCGCTTAACGCGAAAAAAAGCGCGTGAATATCTATCGTGCTGGTTGCGCACCGACAAGGTTTTCGTGTACTTTACGAGATTGAAAATGCGTGTTTTGAAGTGTGCAGAAATTTGACGTCGCACACGCCGCAGAAATGATCGCGATACGGGATACAGATTCACACAGATATGCACAAGACCACACCGTTTTTGTTTAGCCGTCTCGCCTGATTAGGTTCAGGCTGGGCGGCTTTTTGTTTGAAAACGAAAACGGTGGAGGTCAGCGACGTAGGTCCCTGGAGCTGAGTACACGCCCGACCACCCGCAAAACGTCGCAACAAGATTTGTACCTGAGCGCCGACCGGCCACGGACGGCGACCAGGTTAATGGCTGAAGTGCTGCACTCGTGAGGGGTTGCAGCAGTTCAGCTGGTGCCGAATTCATTAGCGCAAACCGTAGTTCGTTTGCGCCGATGAATAATTCGCCTGGCCTAATTCCGGGCCGGACGGGTTTAAATCTTGTAATGAATTTTTCCCATCCCCGATGAAGGAGAACTAAAAATGGCAACAGCCGCAAAGAAACCAGCAGCAAAGAAACCGGCCGCTAAAGCCGCCGCCCCAGCGAAAAAGCCTGTCGCAGCGAAAGCCGCCGCCAAGCCAGCAGCAAAAGCTGCCGCCAAACCAGCCGCTAAACCAGCTGTGAAAAAAGCCGCTGCCAAGCCAGTCGCGAAAAAAGCCGCCGCTAAACCAGCAGCCAAGCCAGCAGCAAAAGCAGCAGCTAAACCAGCAGTGAAAAAAGCTGTCGCCAAGCCAGTCGCTAAAAAAGCAGCAGCCAAGCCAGCCGCTAAACCAGCAGCGAAAAAAGCAGCAGCCAAGCCAGCAGCGAAAAAAGTAGCAGCTAAACCAGCAGCGAAAAAAGTCGTCGCTAAAGCAGCAGCGAAACCAGCAGCGAAAAAAGTAGCAGCCAAGCCAGCAGCGAAGAAAGTCGCCGCCAAGCCAGCAGCTAAAAAAGTCGTCGCCAAGGCCGCCGCCAAGCCAGCAGCTAAAAAAGCCGCCGCTAAACCAGCAGCAAAAAAAGCAGCAGCCAAGCCAGCAGCGAAAAAAGTAGCCGCTAAACCAGCAGCAAAAAAAGCCGCGGCCAAACCGGCAGCCAAGCCAGCAGCGAAAGCAGCAGCCAAGCCAGCAGCTAAAAAAGCTGTCGCCAAAAAACCAGTGGTAAAAGCAGCAGCCAAACCGGCTGCAAAGGCCGCGGCTAAGCCAGCAGCAAAAAAGCCGGTTAAAGCAGCTGCTGCCAAGCCAGCTGCTAAAAAGCCAGTCGCCAAGAAGGCCGCCGCTAAACCGGTAGCCGCTCCGGCCGCAGCTCCAGTCGTGGCAGCCGCCGCTCCTGCTGCCAAGCCAGCCGCGAAAAAAGCTGCGCCGAAAAAGGCTGCTGCACCGAAGAAGGAAGCTGTCGCCAAGCCAGCCGCTCCAGCTCCGGCCGCCGCTCCTGCAGCAAAAACCGTGTTGGCACCGGCCGCAGCATGGCCGTTCCCAACCAGCACCCGTCCTAGCTAATTAAATAGCTTCGATGCCTGCTGAGGCAATGGGCCGCTGTGTGAGACAATCACACAGCGGCTTTTTTTTGGAGGGGACTCGTGCTTAGTATCGTTAAGTTGATTGTCGACGCCATCGCCACCCTGTTGGGCGGGGCTTTATTGTTACGTTTCTGGATGCAAGCGATCCGTGTCCGCCCACCGGCATCGGTGGCCCAATTTACCTTCCAGCTGTCGGACTGGCTGGTGCGCCCGCTGCGCCGCATCGTGCCCGGCGTGGGCGGCTATGACTGGGCCAGCCTGATCGGGGCCTTCCTGATCGTGCTGCTGGCCACCTCGGTGATGTATCTGGCCGGCTGGACCACGCCGCTGGTGCTGCTGATGGCCTTCCAGCGCTTCCTGGAATGGATACTGTACGGCTTCATGGCCTTGCTGGTGATCGAGGCGATCTTCAGCTGGGTGAATCCGCATGCGCCGCTGGCGCCGTTCGTGCGCGCGCTCAACGAGCCGCTGCTGCGGCCGATTCGCCGCGTGGTGCCGCTGGTCGGCAACCTGGACTTGTCGCTGCTGGTGGCGCTGATCCTGCTGCAGATCGCGCTGCTGGTGCTGGGCATGCTGTTCAGCGGACGCTGACCAACGCCTCTCAAAGCAGAAGGGCAGACCGTTGAGGTCTGCCCTTTTTCATGCGCACTCAGATTGAGCGGCGCTTTAACCCGGTGAGGCCGGGGTCTGACCCCGTACGGGGTCAGACCCCTAAAGCGCGTCGTGCGGGTTAGTAGCGGTAGCCGAAGGCGGCTTCGAAGCGGTCGGCGATCTCGGCTGCCGTCAGCTGGTGGTTCTGCGCGCCCTTGCTGGCGATCTTGATCGCGCCCAGCAGGCTGGCCAGGCGGCCGGTGGTTTCCCACTTCCAGCCCTTGGTGATGCCGAACAGCAGGCCGGCGCGGTAGGCGTCGCCGCAGCCGGTCGGGTCGATCGCCGCGTCCACCGGCACGGCCGGGATCTCGATGCGCTTGCCGCCGGTGTAGATTTCCGAACCCTTTTCGCCGCGCGTGATGATCAGCGCTTCCAGTCGGCCGGCGATGTCCGGCACGGTCAGGCCGGTGCGGTCCATCAGCAGTTCGATCTCATAGTCGTTGGTGGTGACGTAGGTGGCCTTGTCGATGAACTCGATCAGCTCGTCGCAGTTGAACATCGGCAGCTGCTGGCCCGGATCGAAGATGAACGGGATCTGCAGCTTGGCCAGGTCGGCGGCGTGCTTCTTCATGCCCAGGTGGCCGTCCGGCGAGATGATGGCGAGCGCGGCAGGACCGGCCTTGGCGACGTCGTTCTCGTGCGCGTACGACATGGCGCCAGGGTGGAAGGCGTTGATCTGGTTGTTGTCTTCGTCGGCGGTGACGAAGCACTGGGCGTTGTAGGCTTCCGGCTTGATCAGGATGTTGTCGGTGGACAGGCCCAGCTTGCGGAAGCGCTCCATGTAGGCGGCATTGTCCTGGCCCATGACGCCGACGATGCGCGGCTCGCCGCCCAGCAGTTGCAGGTTGTAGGCGATGTTGGGCGCGCAGCCGCCGAACTCGGTGCGCATGGTCGGCGCCAGGAAGGAGACGTTGACCTTGTGCAGCTGGTCGGCCAGCAGGATGCTGTCGAAGCGGCCAGGGAATTGCAGGATGGTGTCGATTGCGATCGAGCCGCAAATCAAAGAGGTCTGGGTCATGATAGGTCTTTAAGGATAGAAGACTGCGATGTGATAGCCGGATGCTTTCAGCTGCTTCAATTCGAAGTACAGTTTGACAGATTGTTCGGTGTGCGGGGCAAAGCCTTTGTCGAGCGCGACGTCGGCGCCCAGGTATTCGCGCGGCGTGAACACGCGGCGCAACACGGCCTTGTCGCTGGCGTCGTCCAGCACCAGTTCGATGTGCGGCCAGGCTTGCGCGGTGGCGCTCTGGTTGCGCAGCTGGGTGGTGAAGGAGAAGGTGGTCTCGCTCAGGGTTTGCAGTTCGCCCTGCTCGATGCCGAGGTCGTCGATCTGCGCCGGCAGTTCGATCTTGCAGCCGAGCGCGTTGCAGGCGGCAGTCAGCGCCGGCTTGAGCGGCGGCAGCGCGGCGGCGATCTGGTTGCGGAAGGTGGTCAGGCCCTGGGCCGCCAAGGTGGCCAGCAGCAGCAGCGCGCCCAGGCTCATGGCGATGGTCGCGGCCTTGCCGAACTTCTGGCGCAGGCGGTCGCGCTTGATGAAGCCGGGTTCTTCGGTGTCGTCGTCGTCGTTGTCGGCGGCGGCTTCTTCGGTGGCGGGCTCGTCCGGCAGCAGCGCGTGCGCGTGGACGGCCTGGATCTGCGACTCGGCCAGGCCGGCGGAGGACAGCTGCACCAGTGCTTCCTCGTCGACTTCTTCGAGTTCGTTGAAGCGCTCGGCCTCGCTGACGGACGTTGCGGCGATGGTGGCCGGTGCCGCGTCCAGCGTCGGCTCGCGGCGTTCGTCGGCCAGCATGGAGGTGAAGGCGGTGGGGGCGGCGTCGGGCTCGGCGCCCGGTTCGGCGGCGTCCTGCTCGATGACGGCCAGTTCGGCTTCCAGCGCGGCTGCCAGTTCTTCGTCCGACATGGCTTCGATGCTGAGCGCGTTTTCAAGCGGCTCGGCGTCGGCTTCGGCGTCCCACTGCGGTTCCTGGACGGCGGCTACGGCAGGCTCGGGTTCAGGCTCGGGTTCGGCGGCAGGTTCAGGCTCGGCGTCCGGCTCCACGTCCAGATCGAGGTCCAGCGTTTCTTCCACGGCGGGTGGCAGGCTGGGCGGCTCGGCCGGCAAGGCCAGCGGGCTGGTGGCGATCGGTTCGTCGTCGTAGCGGCCGTCGTCGTCGTAGGGCAGGGCGGCGTCGGCCAGCGCTTCGGCCTCGATAGCGGCGGGTGCATCGGCTTGCTCGACTGCCTCAGCCGCTTCGACCGCGTCCATCGCGGTATCGAGCTCAAGCGTGTAAATCGGTTCTGCGGATTCGCTGCCCAGCACTTCGGCGGCGCGGGTGTCCAGCGCGGCCATCTTCTGGTCGAAGGGCGTGGTTTCAGGCAGTGGGGCAGGGGAGGATGCGGGCGCTTGGGGCGCTGCGGCGAGCGGCTCCAGCAGGGCCGCGTTGCCGTCAAAGACTTCATTACAGGAGCCACAGCGCACTATGCCCCCACGTAATTTCAACTGGTCATGGGCGACCCGAAATATCGTGTTGCAGTGGGGGCATTTGGTGGCGAGCGCCATTGCTGTGGTTAGCGCGCCGCTGGAACCACATCGCTGCCGAGGCGGCCGTGCAGCGCCACCCAGCCGTCTTGCTCAGCCCACACGCCCAGCTTGATGAACGGGGCGTAGGCAGCGGCCACTTCCTCAGCCTGGCGCGCCAGCACGCCGGACAGGATCAGCGCGCCGCCGTCGGCCACGCGGCCCGA
Source organism: Duganella sp. S19_KUP01_CR8 (assembly GCF_036688705.1). NCBI lineage: Bacteria > Pseudomonadati > Pseudomonadota > Betaproteobacteria > Burkholderiales > Oxalobacteraceae > Duganella > Duganella sp. S19_KUP01_CR8. The sequence continues at coordinate 168,489 of NZ_JAQQPR010000007.1, forward strand.
CAGCATAGGCGCCATCAGCTTCAGCGGGCTGGACAGGATGTTGGCGACCACGATGTCGAAACGCTGCGTCGCATGCTTCGATTGCGCGAAGGTGTCCGGCAGGAAGTACTCGATCTCGCACTTGTTGCGCTCTGCATTGTCGGCCGCCGATTCGATCGCCTGCGGATCGATGTCCACGCCGACCACTTCGCCGGCGCCAACCTTCTTGGCCACCATGGCCAGGATGCCGGAGCCACAACCGTAGTCGAGCACGGTCTTGCCCGGCGCCGGATTCGCTTCCAGCCACTCCATGCACAGACGGGTGGTCGGGTGCGAGCCGGTGCCGAAGGCCAGGCCCGGATCCAGTTCCAGGATCAGGCCGTCAGGGTCCGGCGCTTCGTGCCAGCTCGGCACGACCCAGATGTTCTTGCCGATGTGGATGGGCGCGAACTGCGACTGGGTCAAACGCACCCAGTCCTGCTCTTCCACCTTGCGGGTGGTGAACTTCGGCAAGGTGGTCAAGCCGACCTGTCCGGCAGCGGCGGCCACGATCACGGCCTGGTCGTCGTCTTCGTTGGTCAGGGCGACTACGCGGCTGTGATCCCATGCCGCTTCAGTCGGTTCCATGCCCGGCTCGCCGAACAGCGGTTTTTCCGCGTCGGTGCCTTCGTCCGCGTCTTCCACGGACACCGACAGTGCGCCCACGTCCATCAGGGCTTCCGACAGTGCTTCCGCGTGGTCGCGGGCGATTTCGATGACGATTTCAGTCCAGCTCATTATTGTGGCGCCTTGTTACTCAAACTCAGTTTATGCAGGTCTGGCATGTCTGCCAGCTTTTGTTCCAGGTAGTGGATGTTGGTGCCGCCTTCGATGAAACGGGCGTCGACCATCAGCTCGCGGTGCAGCGGGATGTTGGTCTGGATGCCCTCGACCACCATTTCCGACAGCGCGATCTGCATGCGGCGGATCGCCTGCTCGCGGGTGGCGCCGTAAGTGATCACCTTGCCGATCATCGAATCGTAGTGCGGCGGTACATAATACCCCGCATAAGCGTGCGAGTCGACGCGCACGCCCGGGCCGCCCGGCACGTGCCAGGACGTGATGCGGCCTGGCGACGGCGTGAACTTGAACGGGTCTTCGGCGTTGATGCGGCACTCGACGGCGTGGCCGGACAGCATCACGTCGCGCTGGCGGAAGCGCAGCTTCTCGCCGGCGGCGATGCGGATCTGTTCCTGCACGATGTCGATGCCGGTGATCATTTCGGTGACCGGGTGTTCAACCTGCACGCGGGTGTTCATCTCGATGAAGTAGAACTCGCCGTTCTCATACAGGAACTCGAAGGTGCCGGCGCCACGGTAGCCGATCTTGCGGCAGGCTTCGGCGCAGCGGTCGCCGACTTTTTCGATCAGCTTGCGCGGGATGCCCGGCGCCGGCGCCTCTTCGATGACCTTCTGGTGGCGGCGCTGCATCGAGCAGTCGCGTTCGCCCAGCCAGACGGCGTTTTTGTGTTCGTCGGCCAGGATCTGGATTTCCACGTGACGCGGATTTTCCAGGTACTTCTCCATGTAGACTTCCGGATTGCCGAAGGCGGTGCCCGCTTCGGTCTTGGTCATCGCCACGGCGTTGATCAGCGCGGCTTCGGTATGCACCACGCGCATGCCGCGGCCACCGCCGCCGCCAGCCGCCTTGATGATGACCGGGTAGCCGACCTTGCGCGCAATTTGCACGATCGCCTTAGGATCATCCGGCAAAGCGCCTTCCGAACCTGGCACGCACGGCACGCCGGCCTTGATCATGGTTTGCTTGGCCGAGACCTTGTCGCCCATGATGCGGATCGATTCCGAGCGGGGGCCGATGAAGACGAAGCCGGATTTTTCCACGCGTTCGGCGAAGTCGGCGTTTTCCGACAGGAAGCCATAGCCCGGGTGGATCGCTTCGGCGTCCGTCACTTCGGCGGCGCTGATGATGGCTGGCATGTTCAGGTAGCTGAGCGTCGACGGTGCTGGACCGATACACACCGATTCATCCGCCAACTTCACGTATTTGGCGTCTTTGTCTGCTTCCGAGTGGACCACAACCGTTTTGATGCCCAGTTCGCGGCAAGCGCGCTGGATACGGAGGGCGATTTCGCCACGGTTGGCAATGAGGATTTTTTCAAACATGATAGGTTCGCGTATGTCTGTGAGCACCGGCAAGCCGGTAACGTCAGGTAGAGGAGGGAATGCGGACCAAGCCGGCGCGCCCGTCACCGATGGGGAGGGCGCAGGCCGGTCTTAGCCTATCACAAACAGCGGTTGACCGAATTCGACCGGTTGGCCGTTCTCGACCAGGATCTGGGTGATCGTGCCGGACTTGTCGGCGTCGATTTCGTTCAGCAGCTTCATCGCTTCGATGATGCACAGGGTGTCGCCTTCCTTGACCACGGCGCCCACTTCGACAAACGCCGGCGAGCCAGGTGCGGACGAACGGTAGAAGGTGCCGACCATCGGCGACTTGACCACGTGGCCGGTCGGCTCGGCGGCGACTGCGGTCACCGGAGCGGCGGCTGGCGCGGCGGCTTGCGCCGGGGCGGCGTGGTATTGCGGCATGCCTTGCGGCTGCATCATCACCATCTGGTTTTGCGGCAGTGCGGACGACTTGACGATGCGTACTTTGCTTTCGCCTTCGGTCACTTCGAGTTCGGCGATATCCGATTCTGCGACCAAATCAATCAAGGTCTTCAGCTTGCGTAAATCCATGTAACCCCCAGGAATGTCTTTGTTATGTAAGTGTGAACGGCAGCGCTTTTTGAGCGGAGCCGCGCGAAATTGCGCGCAGATCGCGTAGATTATCGCTTTTTAAGAACGAAGTCGATGGCAAACCGATATCCTTCGATACCCAGTCCGCAAATAGTACCTATAGCGATCGCGCTAAGAAATGAGTGGTGTCGAAACGACTCGCGCTGGTAAATATTCGAAATATGCACTTCAACAAACGGTATCGCCACGCCCGCCAGGGCGTCGCGCAAGGCCACGCTGGTATGCGTCAGGCCGCCCGGGTTGATGACGATGGCGTCCACGCCTTCCGCTCTGGCGGCATGGATGCGGTCGATCAGCGCCCCTTCGTGGTTGCTCTGGAAGCAGGACAAGCTCGCGCCCGCTGCTTGGGCTTGTGCCTGGGCAGCGTGTTCGATGTCGGCCAAAGTGCTAGCGCCGTAGACCTCAGGCTCACGGCTACCCAGTAAATTCAGGTTGGGACCGTTGAGCAGTAGGAGGTTTTTTGCCATGGTTCAGGACCGTTTTCCGCGAAAGTTCCGCATTTTGCCGCCAACCGCCGGCATTGGCAAGAGAAAAAAACTTGTAAAACTATTTACAGAGTTGCGAGGTCCTTGCGCAGCTCGTCAAACTTCAGACGGCCCAGATAGGTCTTCTTGACCTGGCCGTCGGCGCCGATCAACACCGTGTAGGGAAGGCCGCCGCCGCCGTTGCCGAACGAGCGCGAGAGGTCGGTGCCGGCCATGCCAGCCACGAAGACTGGATAGCTGATTTTGAACTTGTCGCTAAATTCGGCGATATTTGTTGGCGAATCGATACCAATTCCGATAACTTGCAGCTTCTTACCCTCTTCTCCGGCGGCCAGCGCCGACAGCTCCGGCATCTCCTGCACGCAGGGACCGCACCACGGAGCCCAGAAATTGACCAGCATGGCCTTGCCTTTATATTGGGCCAGCGACTGCGATACGCCTTTTGCGTCCGGCAGGGACTGCTTATATAAGGCATCCACCGGACCGGTGATGCCGGCCGGCTGGGTGGTGGTCAGTGGAGGCGCCGGCGGTTGTTTATTTAATCCGACATAGGCGCCGGAGGCGGCGAATAGCAAAGCGACAACAACGTAGGCTGCGAGGTGTTTTTGGTTCATGGTTGAGATTGATCAGGGTTATCGTGAGTACTGTTAACTAGTAGGGCGCGTACGGCGGCGATATCGGCGCGCATCAATTTGCCGTCGCCGCGGGTTTTAACGGCGCCGCGCAAATCGTCCAGCTCATATAAGGCGGCATGTACGCCTTCCTTGTGCCACATGAAGCTGACCGTTTCGACCGAGCCGTGGCGCGGGCCCTTGAAGTGCGGCGTCTCGGAGATGTCGATTTGTAAATTACGGTTCAGCAGGAAGATCTCCACTTCCTTGGCGCTGTCGGCGAACAGCTGCAAGTGGATGTCGTCGTGCGGGCCGGCCGTGCCATTTAATACGGCGCCGGTCAGGTAGGGATGGAAGGCGGCCAGGCCGTCCATGATGTCGACCGCCAGCGTGCGCAGCCGGAACAGGCGGGCGGGCTGGGTGTCGGCATGGAATAGCGACTGGTAGATCCGCACTTCCGCCTCGATCTGGGCGTTGTCCGGCAGCAGGTTGGGCGGCGGCTGGGTGTCGCCGAGGATCTGCTTGGCGGCCTTGCGCTTGGCCGCGTTGTAGTCGAGGCCATCCTGGGCGATCAGGCGTGCGGCGGCCGCGGCGATCTCCGCACGCAGCAGCAGGACTTCTTCGATAACATTCGGCGTCATGGACGAGATAATACTCTTAACCGGGAAAAGGGCGTCGGGTCGGGTAAAATCCCGTATTCATTCGTCGTCTTGATCACTATGCATATTCATATCCTCGGTATTTGCGGCACCTTTATGGGCGGCCTGGCTGTTCTGGCTAAAGAAGCGGGCCACCGCGTGACGGGCTGCGACGCCAACGTGTATCCGCCCATGAGCACCCAGCTGGAAGCCCAGGGCATAGAACTGATACAGGGCTTCGGCCCGGAGCAGGTGCAGCTCAACCCCGACCTGTACGTGATCGGCAACGTCGTTTCGCGCGGCAATCCGCTGATCGAAGAGATCATGAATCGCGGCCTGCCGTTCGTCTCCGGGCCGCAATGGATCGGCGACCACATATTAAAAGACAAATGGGTATTGGCCGTGGCCGGCACGCACGGCAAGACCACCACCTCGGCCATGCTGACCTGGATCCTGGAAGACGCCGGCTACGCGCCCGGCTTCCTGATCGGCGGCGTGCCGATGAACTTCGGCGTTTCGGCCCGCATGCAGGGCGATAAGGATTCGATCTTCTTCGTCATCGAAGCCGACGAGTACGACACCGCCTTCTTCGACAAGCGCAGCAAGTTCGTGCACTACCACGCCAAGACCGCGATCCTGAACAACCTGGAATACGATCACGCCGACATTTTCCCCGATCTGGGCGCGATCGAAACCCAATTCCACCACCTGGTGCGCACCGTGCCCGGCATCGGCCGCGTAGTCTTCAACGCCGACGAGCCTGCGCTGCAACGTGTGCTCAAACGCGGCTGCTGGAGCGAGAAGGAAAGCTTCGGCCGCACTGAAGGCGCCGATTGGGCGATGAACGAATACGATGACGGCAGCTTCGACGTGATCTTCGGCGGCGAAGTGGCCGGCCGCGTGGAGTGGAGCCTGACCGGCAAGCATAACCGCGCCAACGCGCTGGCTGCGATCGCCGCCGCCCGCCACGTCGGCGTGCCGGTGGCGCAGGCGGCCAAGTCGCTGGCCACCTTCGAGAACGTCAAGCGCCGCATGGAAGTGCGCGGCGTGGTAAACGATATTACTGTTTATGACGATTTCGCCCACCATCCGACCGCCATCGCCACCACCGTCGGCGGCCTGAGGCAAAAACTTAAAAGTGTAGGCCCCGCCAAGGCGGAAGCCCGCATCCTGGCAGTGCTGGAGCCGCGCTCCAACACCATGAAGCTGGGCGCGATGAAGGATGCGCTGCCGGGCAGCCTGTCCGACGCCGACCTGGTGTTCGGCTTCGGCAGCCAGCAGGCGCTGGGCTGGAGCCTGGGCGATGCATTGGCGCCGCTGGGCCAGGTCGCCAGCGCCTATGAAGACATCGACGTGCTGGTCGCCGCCATCGTCAAGGCCGCGCAGCCGGGCGACCAGATCCTCGTGATGAGCAACGGCGGCTTCGGCGGCGTGCACAACAAGATCCTGGAAGCGCTGGCGCGATGATTCTTTATCTGCACGGATTCCGCTCGTCGCCGAAATCGATGAAGGCGCGCGTGATGGGCGAGCGCATGGCGGCGCTGGGTTTGTCGGCGCAGTTCATCTGCCCGCAGCTGCCGGCCTCGCCGAAGCTGGCGATGGAATTGGCGCTCTCTTTAATAGAGGGCATCCCCGCCAGCGAGCTGACCATCGTCGGTTCTTCGCTGGGCGGCTACTACGCCACCTGGTTGGCCGAGCGCATCGGCTGCCGCGCCGCGTTGCTGAATCCGGCCATCGTGCCGCTCAAGGACCTGGACAAGCATGTCGGCGTGACCACGCAATACCATTCCGACGAGCCGTTCGAGTTCAAGCGCGAATACATCGAGGAACTGCGCGCATTGGCCGTCAACCCGGTCACGCGCCAGGAGCGCTACTTCCTGATCGCCGCGACCGGCGACGAAGTGCTGGACTATCGCGACATGGTGGCGCACTATGCGGGCGCACGCCAGCTGGTCATCGAGGGCAGCGACCATGCCATTTCGGAGTTCCCCGACTATGTGGAGTCTGTGCTGGAGTTTTGCGGTATCGAGGCCAGGCAGTGACGGCCTCCACGCGTGGTGCTTCACTGCGGCAGACGCAATGGCAGCCGCATGTGCTGGCGCTGAATGCGCCGCACGCCTACCGCCAGTGGCTGACGGCCGACGGTTCGCTGACCGCCAAGTTGAAGGATCATAGCCGGGCGTTCCGCGTGCAGTGCCTGCATCAAACCACGGCGCGCTGTCTGACGGACGAGGCGGTGTCGATCGGCATGCACAGGCCCGGCCGCGTCTGGGAGAGGGAAGTGCTGCTGCGGTGTGATAATACGCCTGTGGTGTTCGCGCACACGGTGGTGCCGATGTCGGCCACGGCCACGGACTGGCCATTGTTCAGCGCACTGGGCGAGCGCTCGCTGGGATCGACCTTGTTTGGCGACCCGCAAGTGCGGCGCGGTGTTTTGGAATTTGCAAGATTGCGGGAAGGACATCCCCTGGCGCAGCGCGCGCGCAAGGCGCTCGGGTTGGATGGTCCGCAAGAACTCATATTATATGCACGGCGCTGTCTATATCGGCGCCGTCAGGGTACTCTGCTGGTCACGGAAGTGTTTCTGCCTTCCGTGCTGGAATTGAAACTAATAACAACGAACAGAAGCTAGCAATGAATCTATTTTTCGAAGAATCCGGCGATTTCAAGGTCGGCTCCATGATGTCGCAAGCGGGCGAGGCCTATCAGGTTGAGATGGCCAGCGGCAAGCGCACCAAGGTCAAGATCAAGGACGTGCTGCTGCAGTACGAGAAGCCGTCGCCGACGGATTTGATGGAACAGGCCAAGGCGGTCGCGGCCGACATCGACCTCGACTTCCTCTGGGAAGTCGCGGGCGAAGAGGAATTCGGTTTCGCCGAGCTGGGCGCGGAATACTTCGGCCACGCGCCGCTGCCGGCCGAAGCCGCCGGCCTGATCCTGAGCCTGCATTCGGCGCCGATCTACTTCTACAAAAAAGGCCGAGGCCGCTACAAGGCCGCGCCCGAGCAATCGCTGCGCGCCGCCCAAGCCGGCATCGAGAAAAAGAAACAGCAGGCGCTGGTGCAGGCCGAGTACGTCGAAGAGCTGAAGGCCAACAAGCTGCCGGCCTCGATGCAGAACATCGTCATGCAGCTGCTGTTCAAGCCGGACAAGAATTCGATCGAATACAAGGCGCTGGAAGCTGCCTGTAACGAGCTGCACACCAATCCGCAGCGGCTGATGCTGGCGGCCGGCGGCGTGGCCTCGCCGAAGGCGCTGCACATGGCCAAGTTCCTGTTCGAGAATTTCCCGCGCGGCGCCGGCTTCCCGGACGTGCCGGTGCCGGTGGCGCCGACCAAGCTGCCGCTGGCCAATGTGCAAGCGTTCTCGATCGACGATGTCACCACCACCGAGATCGACGACGCCTTCTCCGTCACCAAGCTGGACGACGGCAACATCAAGATCGGCATCCACATCGCCGCGCCTGGCCTGGGCATACAGCCGGACGACGCGGTCGACAAGATGGCGCGTGCGCGCATGTCCACCGTGTACATGCCTGGCGATAAGATCACCATGCTGCCGGACTCCATCGTCGAAGCGTTCACGCTGGCCGAAGGCAAGACCTGCCCGGCGCTGTCGCTGTACGCCACCCTGAACCCGGCCGACTGGTCGGTGCTCGCCACCGAGACCCGCGCCGAGATGGTGCCGATCGCGAACAACCTGCGCCACAACGACCTCGACGACCTGGTCAACGAGGAAACGCTGGCCAGCGGCGAGGGCGACTATCCGCACAAGGAATCGCTGGGCCTGATCTGGCAATGGGCGCAAGTGCTGGAAGCGGCGCGCATGGTCAAGCGTGAAGGCTTCGGCTTGAAGCCGGAACAGAACAATCGCGTGGACTTCAACTTCTACGTGGAAGACGACGTGGTCACGGTCAGCCGCCGCAAGCGCGGCGCGCCGCTGGACAAGATCGTCGCCGAGTTGATGATCTTCGCCAACAGCACCTGGGGCAAGTTGATGCACGACCATGGCGTGCCGGGCATCTACCGCAGCCAGGGCCAGGGCGTGGGTGGCTGGGCCGCCAAGATGCAGGTGCGCATGCTGACCCATGCGGCGCCGCACCAGGGCCTGGGCGTGGACCAGTACGCATGGAGCACTTCGCCGCTGCGCCGCTATACCGACCTGGTCAACCAGTGGCAGATCCTGGCCTGCGCCGAGCACGGCGTGACCGCGCCGCTGGTCGCGCACTTCAAGCACAAGGACGCCAACCTGTTCGCGATCGTGTCGCAGTTCGACGCGGCTTACGCGGCCTACGGCGATCACCAGTCGAACATGGAACGCTACTGGTGCCTGCGCTGGCTGGGCCAGCAGGAGGCGCGCCAGGTCGAGGCCGTGGTGCTGAAGGACGAGGTGCTGCGCCTGGTCGATATTCCGCTGATCATCCGCCTGCCGGGCATGCCGCAAGTGGCGCGCGGCGCGCAGGTCAAGCTGGACATCCTGCGCTGGGACGAAGTGGACCTGACCATCGAAGCCCGCATCCTGGAAATCCCGACCACCGAAACGGTGGCCGCCGATGCCGAGCTGGACTACGAGGAAGAGGACGCGGGCGATACGCCGGAAGAAGCGGTGGATGCGCCGGAAGTGGCGGTCGAGGCCGCCGCCGAGGAGCCCGCTGCTGAGTAACCCGGAGCCAAACCGGGGTCAGACCCCGTACGGGGTCTGACCCCAAACGGCGACAGCCGCCGGGGTTCGCAGGCAAAAACCTCCAGCCCCGCATTCGCTTTGACGTAAAATCAGCCCTAACTTTTCTACCCCGGCCTCGCGTGAAGTCTTTCAAAGAAAATCGCTTGCTGTACCTCGCCATCGGCCTCTCGCTGATGGCGCATGGCGCCTTGCTCGCGGTGCACTTTGTCGCGCCCAAACCGACGCCGGTGCAAGCCACCGATCCGGGGTTGGAAGTGATACTGGTCAACGCCAAGCACAGCAAGGCGCCGCTGAAGGCCGACGCGCTGGCCCAGGCCAACCTGGACGGCGGCGGCACCGTCGACAAGGGCCGCTCCAAATCGCCCATGCCCGACATGCGCAAGATGGAAACCGGCGACAGCATCAAGGCCGCCAAGCGCCGCATCGCCGAGCTGGAAGAACTGCAGAAGAACCTGCTGACGCAGGCGGCCAGGCAGACCCCGTTCACCGCGCCGCCGGTGACGGAAAAGAGCAAGCCCGATCCGCTGCCGACCGGCGCCGACCTGCTGGACGCCAGCAAGGCCATCGCCCGCCGCGCAGCCGAGATCAGCGAAACCATCGACGACCAGAACAAGCGCCCGAAGAAGACCTTCATCACGCCGAGCACGCGCGGGGTGGGCTATGCGATGTACTACAAATCGATCCAGAAGCGGATCGAAGACATCGGTACGCTGAACTTCCCGCAACAGAACGGCCGCAAGCTGTACGGCCAGCTGGTGCTGTCGATCCCGGTGTTCCAGGACGGCACGATTTACGAGCGGGACGGCGGCATCAAGGTCGACCGCAGCTCCGGCAACCAGGCGCTGGACGAGGCGGCGATGAACATCGTGCGCCGCGCCGCGCCGTTCGGCAAGTTCCCGCCGAACATGCTGTCGAACGAAAAAGACGATCTGTGGGTGATCGTCACGACTTTCAAATTCACCCGCGAAGACAAACTACAAGCCGACTTAAGCGGCGGAGGACGTTGATGGACCGCTACTGCGTATTCGGCAATCCGATTGCCCATAGCAAATCACCCGAGATCCATGCCGCATTCGCTGCGCAGACCGGGCAGGAACTGACCTACGAAAAACGGCTGGCGCCGGTGGACGGTTTTGCCGCCGCCGTGCAAGCCTTCATCGCCGAGGGCGGCAAGGGCGCCAACGTCACCGTGCCGTTCAAGCTGGAGGCGGTGAAGGTGGCGCAGGCGTTGACGATCCGCGCCCGCGCGGCCGGCGCCGTCAACACGCTGCACTTCACCGAAGACGGCATCGTCGGCGACAACACCGACGGCGCGGGACTGGTGGCGGACATCGTCAACAACGCCGGCGTGCAAATCATCGGCAAGCGCGTGCTGTTGCTGGGCGCCGGCGGCGCCGCGCGCGGCGTGGTGCTGCCCATCCTGGAACATCGTCCGGCGCAGCTGGTCATCGCCAACCGCACCGTGGCCACGGCCGAGGCGCTGGTGGAACAGTTTGCCGCGCTGGGCGGCGAGGGCGTGGTGTCTGCCTGCGGCTACGGCGAGATCGAAGGCGCGTTCGACATCGTCATCAACGCCACCTCGGCCAGCCTGAGCGCCGAGCTGCCGCCGGTGCCGGCGTCGGTATTTGCTCCAGGTTCGCTTGCTTACGACATGATGTACGGCGCCTCCCCCACGGTATTCTTGCAGTTCGCCGGCCAGCACGGCGCACGCTTGCGCGACGGCCTGGGCATGCTGGCCGAGCAGGCCGCCGAGGCCTTCAGCCTGTGGCGCGGCGTGCAGCCGGCCACAGCGGAAGTACTGCAATCGCTGCGGGCCAAGCTGTGAGCGCGGCCAAGGCGGGCAAATGGCGCTGGGTGAAGTGGATCTTCATCCTGCCGGTCTTGCTGGTGCTGGTCGTGCAGCTGTACTTCTTCCTGCAGATCTGGTGGTGGGTCGACCATAATCCGTCGACGACCAGCTTCATGCGCGAGCAGCGCTCGGTGCTGCGCGAGAAGAACCCGGACGCCAACATCCAGCAGATGTGGGTGCCGTACAACCGCATTTCGAACAACCTCAAGCGCGCCATCATCGCCTCCGAGGACGCCAATTTCTCCGAGCACGAGGGCGTCGACTGGGAGGCGCTGCAAAAGGCCTACGAGAAGAACAACAAGAAACACAAGGTGGTGTCGGGCGGCTCGACCATCACCCAGCAACTGGCCAAGAACCTGTTCCTGTCCGGCTCGCGCAGCTATGTGCGCAAGGGGCAGGAGCTGATCATCACCTACATGCTGGAAACCTTGATGGACAAGGAGCGCATCTTCGAGATCTACCTGAACGTGGTGGAGTTCGGCACCGGCACTTTCGGCGCCGAGGCGGCGGCGCGGCATTATTATGGCGTCAGCGCGGCCAACCTGGGCGCGGCCCAGGCGGCCAAGCTGGCGGTGATGTTGCCCAATCCGCGCTTCTTCGACAAGCACCGCGATTCGGGCTATCTGGCGCGGCGCACCGGCGTGATCCTGCGCCGCATGGGATCGGCGGAATTACCCTAGGAGGCAGCGATGTTAAGCAAGCAGCGTGGACTCGGATTGATACAGGTGGCCATAGTCATGGCCTCGCTGGCGGCGATTGCGATGGCGTTTTTGATGTCGGCCCGCCATGAGCGCAATTTCTTCACCGAAGGACTGGCCAAGCTGACCGGCCAGGCGCCGGCGGCCGCGTCGGCCTCGGCCGCCGCAGCGGCCACGGCTGCGTCTGCGGTTCCGGCGGCCCCGGCCGGCGTGCTGCGCAAGTGCGTTATCGACGGCAAAACCGTGCTGTCGGACGTGGACTGCAAGGACGGCAAGGTGGTCAAGGCCATCGATACGCGCGGCATCGAAGCGCCCAAAGTACCCAAGCCGGACCCGGCCGACGCAGCCCCGCAGTCGGCCACCGACAAAATGATAGAAAAAGCGACCCGCTAGGCCGAAAAACCGCATGGCAGGCTGGCCTCGGCAGGGGCTTTGCGGGTACACTTGCGCTGTTTCCAGAAGGCTCGCGTACCCATGATTAATGTTTTCGTTCTCCAGAATGGCCGGCTCAACCAGGTGCCCATCGACAGTCGCGCAGACCTGGAACAGGTCGAGCCGGTCTGGGTCGACCTGACCGACCCGACGGACGACGAACGCGCATGGGTCAAGACCATCTACGGCGTGACCTTGCCGGGCGAGGACGAAGTCAAGGACATCGAAGCGTCGGCCCGCTACTACGAGGCGGAAAACGGCGACCTGCACCTGCGCACCGACTTCTTGCTGGAAGAAGAGGACGGCCCGTCGCGCATCGTCACGGTGGCCTTCATCCTGGCGCGCAAGATGCTGTTCTCGGTGCACACCGACGATTTGCCGGTGTTCCGCCTGGTGCGCATGCGCGCCCGCTCGCGGCCCGGCTCGATCGCCGACTACATGGACGTGCTGCTGGACCTGTACGCGACCGACGCCGAATACTCGGCCGACGCGCTGGAAGGCATTTACCAGAACCTGGAAGAAGTCAGCGGCCGCGTGCTGCAGGAAGAGTTCACCGACCAGGACGCGGCCGCCGCGCTGAATGCCATCGCCCACGAGGAAGACTTGAACGGCCGCATCCGCCGCAACATGATGGATACGCGGCGCGCGGTCAGCTTCCTGATGCGCGGGCGCTTGCTGAATTCGGAACAGTTCGAGGAAGCGCGCCAGATTCTGCGGGACATCGAATCGCTGGACGGCCACACGTCCTTCCTGTTCGACAAGATCAACTTCCTGATGGACGCCACGGTCGGCTTCATCAACATCAACCAGAACAAGATCATCAAGATCTTCTCGGTGGCCAGCGTAGCCTTCCTGCCGCCGACCCTGATCGCCTCGATCTACGGCATGAACTTCAAGTGGCTGCCGGAGCTGGAATGGCAGCTCGGCTACCCGTTCGCCATCGCGCTGATGATCACCAGCGCGATCGCCCCGTTCTGGTACTTCCGCCGCCGTGGCTGGTTGAAGTAAATCCCAAGCTTCAGCGCTACACCGGCTGCGGGCTGAATTCCAGCGACAGGGTGCTGAAGTAGGGCGCCGAAATCCATTTTTCGTTCAGCGACAGCGCGCGGTCGTACAGGGCCGCCTTGATGTCGATGCCGATCTTGCCGAAGTCGAAAGGCTGCTTGTCGCGCGCCGTGCAGGCGGAGGCGGCGCCGGCCAGGAAGGCTTCCTCGTCGAACGCGCCCGACCACAACTGCGCCTGCAGCCCCTCGACGATCGCTTCCGCCTGCACCGCCTCGGTCTCCACATCCTTGTTGGAGGCGTCGTGCACCGCTTCCATGACGAACTGCGCATCCGCGCCGCGCGCCAGCAGGCTGAGGAAGCCGTGCCGCAGCGGCAAGGCCGATTCCACCACGTAGTGCAACAGATCGTGCGGCAATATGCCCTGGCGCGGCATCACCGTGTCGGTGCAGCTGCCGTTGTTGCGCACGAAGCGCAAAACATCATATTTGTCGGTCTTGGACCGTTTTTCAGCAATCAATTTCATAACGCGCAATATTATTCCGAAAGTCACACAATTATGCGCCTTACAAGGGCCGTAAATAGTCACCAACTTTCACGACCGTAATTAATTTCGCATAAGTTATCCCTTAGAATGGCGGCCTGTGTCACTCTCCGGTCACCCGCATCGGTTATTCTGGCCGAAGAAAGCACAAAGAATGAGCAAAAAACGGCAATTTTTCCCCCGTCAGGTGGTCGAGGCTGGCGGCAATCGCTGGGACTGGGCGCTGCTGCCCATCGTGCTGGCGCTGTTCGTCCTGCTGGCCTACGGCAGCCAGCAAATGGTCCGCCCGTACGAGCTGGGCCAGACGCTGCCCATGTCGCTGGACCCGACTTATCTGCCTTACTACCTGCTGCGCACCACGCTGCGCATGTTCATCGCGCTGGGCGCGTCGGTGGTGTTCAGTTGCGTGTTCGCCGCCCTCACCACCAAATACCGGCTGGCCGAAAAAGTGCTGGTGCCGATGCTCGACATCCTGCAATCGATCCCCATCCTGGGCTTCCTGTCGATCACCGTCACCGCCTTCATCGCCTTCTTTCCCGGCAGCCTGCTGGGCGTGGAGTGCGCGGCGATCTTCGCTATCTTCACCTCGCAAGCCTGGAATATGGCGTTCTCCGCCTACCAGGGCTTCCGCACCGTGCCGGCCGAATTGTCGGAAGCGGCGCGCGTGTTCCAGCTCTCCGGCTGGCAGCGTTTCTGGCGCCTGGAGCTGCCGTTCGCCATGCCCGGCCTGTTGTGGAACATGATGATGTCGATGTCCGGCGGCTGGTTCTTCGTGGTGGCGTCGGAAGCGATTTCGGTCTCCGGCCAGGACATCAAGCTGCCCGGCATCGGCTCCTATATCGCCATGGCCATCGCCAAGAGCGACATGGGCGCCATCGGCTGGGCCATCCTCACCATGCTGGTCGGGGTGCTGATGTACGACCAGCTGTTCTTCCGCCCCTTGCTGGCATGGGCCGACAAGTTCCGCTTCGAGGAAACCGGCAGCGACACCGCACAGCAATCCTGGCTGCTCACCTGGCTGCGCCGCACCGAGCGCACGCAGGCCATGGTGGAATGGTTCGGCAACCTGCTGTCGCGTTCCATCGCCCTGTTCCGACTGGGCCACGACGGTACTTCGATCCGCGCCCGCCGCGACCAGCCCTCGCTGGTGCCGCAGCGCGTGTGGGATGCGGTGATCGCCGCCGTGGTGTTCTACGCCTTGTGGAGCCTGGGCCACTTCATCAGCACGGAAGTCGGCTGGGCCGAAGTGGGGCATGTGTTCGTGCTTGGCCTGTACACGCTGGCGCGCGTGATCCTGTTGCTGGCGCTGGCCGCCTTGGTGTGGGTGCCGGTCGGCGTGTGGATCGGCATGAACCCGCGCTGGGCGTCGCGCACGCAGGCGGTGGCGCAGTTCCTCGCGGCCTTCCCGACCAACCTGGTGTTCCCGGTGGCGGTGGTGCTGATCGTGCGCTACAACCTGAACCCGGACATCTGGCTGTCGCCGCTGATGATACTCGGCACCCAGTGGTATTTGCTGTTCAACGTGATCGCCGGCGCCTCCACCATTCCGACCGAGCTGCGTCACGCCGCCAAGAACTTCGGCCTGACCGGCTGGCTGAAATGGCGGCGCTACCTGCTGCCGGCGATCTTCCCCAGCTTCGTCACCGGCGCCATCACCGCCACCGGCGGCTCTTGGAACGCCAGCATCGTGGCCGAGTATGTGAGCTGGGGCCCGACCACGCTGAAGGCGCACGGCATCGGCAGCTACATCCAGGAGATGACCACCGCCGGCGATTTCCCGCGCATCGCGCTGGGCATAGGCGTCATGTGCATCTTCGTCATGGGCTTCAACCACTTCGTGTGGCGCCGCCTGTACACCATGGCCGAGAGCCGGCTGCATTTCTAGTATTGAGATCGAATTATGAGCACTCCTATCGTCGAATTGAAATCGGTCGGCAAGCATTTTCGCGGCGCCGACGGCTCCGCGCGCTCGGTGCTGGAAGGCGTGGACTTCACGCTGCACGAAGGCGAGATCGTCGCGCTGCTGGGCCAATCGGGTTCCGGCAAATCGACCATGTTGCGCATCATGGCGGGGTTGATCCAGGCCGATGAAGGCCAGGTGCTGTATCGCGGCATGCCGTTGTACGGCACGGCGCGCGGTATCCGCATGGTGTTTCAGTCGTTCGCGCTGTTCCCGTGGCTGACGGTGCAGAAGAACGTCGAGCTGGGGCTGGAGGCGCAAGGCATGCCGGCCGAGGAGCGCGCCGAGCGCGCCGAAAAGGTGATCGATTTGATCGGCCTGTCCGGCTTTGAAGGCGCGCTGCCGCGCGAGCTGTCGGGCGGCATGCGCCAGCGCGTCGGCATCGCCCGCGCGCTGGTGATGGAGCCGGAAGTGCTGCTGATGGACGAAGCGTTTTCCGCGCTGGACGTGCTGACCGGCGAGCGCCTGCGCGAAGAAATCCTGGAGTTGTGGCAGTCGGGCCAGATCCCGACCAAGGCGATCCTGGTGGTGTCGCACAACATCGAGGAAGCGGTGATGATGGCCGACCGCGTGTTGATCTTCGCCAGCGATCCTGGCCGCGTGCGCGCCGAGCTGCCGATTTCTCTGCCGCAGCCGCGCAAGGCCGAAGGGCCGGAAGTGCGCCAGCTGATCGACAAGGTGTATGAGCTGATGACCGCCGGCGCCGGCCGCCGTGGCCTGATCAGCGAGAAGGAGGTCAAGCTGCAATTGGGCGACCGCCTGCCGCAGGCCGACATCGCGCACATGGAAGGTATCCTGGAGTTGTTGTCCGAAGAACCGTTCTCCGGCCGCGCCGACCTGCCGCAGCTGGCCGAAGAAACGGAGCTGACCGACGCCGAGCTGCTGGAAGTGTTGAACGGCTTGATATTGCTGGGCTTTGCCTACCTGACCAACGGCGATATTTTGCTGACTGATTTGGGCGGCAGGTACGCGGCGGCCAGCAACACGGAGCGGCAGGATATCTTCGGCAAGCAGCTGTTGGAGCATGTGCCGCTGATCGCCTACATCTGCCACGGCCTGCAGCAGGACAAGTCGGGCGACTTGCCGGAGGAGCTGTTCCTCAAGCTGCTGCGCTTCACGCTCAGCGAAGAAGAAGCGGAACGCGCACTGCGCGTCGCCATCGAGTGGGGCCGTTACGGCGACCTGTTCGAATACAACTTCAACACCGGCGTGATCCAGCAGTCCGAAGAGGACGAGGAAGACGAAGCGTAAAACTTGCGGCACCGCCGCACCCCGCACTGCGTTGGCCGGGGTCTGACCCCGGCGGGGGCATCTCGCACTGCGAGATGCGGGCGCAGCCCTCCCCAGACCCCTTCGTCTTAGGGTTAGGCGGCCAGTTTCTTGAACACGCGGGCGGCGGCGGCGATGGTTTCGTCGATCACCGCGTCGCTGTGCTGCGCCGAGACGAAGCCCGCCTCGAACGCGGCCGGCGCGAAGTACACGCCTTCATCCAGCATCGCGTGGAAGAACACATTGAAGCGCGCGCGGTCGCCGGCCATCATTTCGGCGTAGTTGTTCGGCGGCGTCTCGCTGAAGTACAGGCCGAACATGCCGCCCACCGCGTCGGCGCAGAATACGATGCCCGCATCCTTGGCCGCCTTGGTCAAGCCGGCCGCCAGGCGCGCAGCCGTCGCGCTCAGTTTCTCGTAGAAGCCCGGCTCCTGGATGATCTTCAGGGTCGTCATGCCCGCCGCCACCGCCACCGGATTGCCCGACAAGGTGCCAGCCTGGTACACGGCGCCCAGCGGCGCCATTTTGCTCATCAGCTCAGCGCTGCCGCCGAAAGCCGCCACCGGCAGGCCGCCGCCGATCACCTTGCCCAGCGCCGTCAGGTCCGGCTTGATGCCGTACAGCTGCTGCGCGCCGCCCAGCGCCACGCGGAAACCGCACATCACTTCGTCGAAGATCAGCACGGAACCGTGCTTGGTGCACAGCGCGCGCATCGATTTCAGGAAGGCCTCGCTGGCCTTGATCAGGTTCATATTGCCGGCCACCGGCTCGACGATCACGCAGGCGATTTCGTCGCCGAACGAGGCGAACGCCTCTTCCAGCTGCTGCACGTTGTTATAGTCCAGCACCAGCGTGTGCTTGACGAAGTCCTCCGGCACGCCGGCCGACGTCGGATTGCCGAAGGTGAGCAGGCCGCTGCCCGCCTTGACCAGCAGCGAATCCGCGTGGCCGTGGTAGCAGCCCTCGAACTTGATGATCTTGTCGCGGCCCGTGGCGCCGCGCGCCAGGCGCAGTGCGCTCATGGTCGCCTCGGTGCCCGACGAGACCAGGCGCACCTGCTCGATCGACGGCACCAGGCGGCAGATTTCTTCGGCCATCAGGATCTCGCCTTCGGTCGGCGCGCCGAACGACAGGCCGCGCGCGGCCGCTTCCTGCACCGCCTTCACCACCACCGGATGCGCGTGGCCGACGATGGCCGGGCCCCAGGAGCCGATGTAGTCGATGTAGCGCTTGTCGTCCGCGTCCCAGAAGTACGGGCCTTCGGCGCGGGTGATGAAGCGCGGCGTGCCGCCCACCGAACGGAAGGCGCGCACCGGCGAGTTGACGCCGCCGGGCGTGGTTTTCTGGGCGCGTTCGAATAACTGGTCGTTTTTGGAAATCGTGGTCATGATGGCATCTTCAATATCAAGTTGGTAAAGCCTGCTGCATGTGGAAGAAACGGTTAGGTATGAACTTGCCCATGCCGTAGCGCTGGGCGTGCGCCAGCGCGCCGATGGTGTACTCCTGCGCCGCCTTGACCGCGTCCGGCACGTCGCTGCCGCGCGCCATGAAGGCGGTGATCGCCGCCGACAGCGTGCCGCCGGCGCCGAGGAATGGACCGGGCATATGCTGCCAGGCGTCGTGGCTGATCACGCCGTCGGCGCCGAACAGGGTGTTGGCCAGCGTGTTCGGCGCGGCCGTTTCGCCCTGCTGCGAGCCGGCGTGGGTGCCTGTGACGAGCACGAATTCGCAGCCCAGGGCCAGCAAATGCTCGACGTCCGATTCCATGGTGTCCTCGGCGCCTTCGCGCCAGGTTTCGGCCAGCCGGCCCAGCTCCACCTGCGACAGCATCAGCAGCGTCGCCTGCGGCACCAGCAGCTGGCGCAATGCCGTCAGCAGCTCCTCGACTTCGTCGGCGTCGGCCGGATCGGGCAGGCGGGAGCTGAACGGATCGAGGATCAGCGGCGCATCGGGATAGTCGGACAGGATCTCGGCGATGGCCGCCACCTGCTCGACATTATTCAACGCGCCGACCTTGAAGGCGGCCATGGTCATGTCTTCCAGGATCACGCGGGCCTGGTCGGAAACCCAGTCGGCATCGATGTCCTGCGCGTCTTCGACGCGGGCACTGTCGCCGATCAGCAACGCGGTGGTCACCGCCAGGCCGGTGCAGGAGAGGGCGGAAAATGCAGCCAGGTCGGCCTGGACGCCAATCGCGCCGGCCGGATCGGCGGCGCCGAAGCTTAATATGAGAGGAGATGTTTGGTTTTGCACGGCGGGTAGATTAAGATACCTAATTCAGCATTTTACTTGATTGAAGGGTGGCAGAACGTGAGTAGCAATGAAACAACGCAGGAGTTCCAGACTTGGATGTGCCTGATCTGTGGCTGGATCTACGACGAACAAGCCGGCTTGCCGGACGAAGGCATCGCCGCCGGCACCCGTTGGGCCGACGTGCCGATGAACTGGAGCTGCCCGGAATGCGGCGCCCGCAAGGACGATTTCGAGATGGTAGCCATCTGATACCCGCGCCGGCCGCCTCCCGGCTATGCTATGGTGTAGCCACCATTCCAGCGAATCGACTATGACGACGACCACGCCGCACGCTAATGCCCTGAAAATCATGGTGATCGACGATAGCAGCACGATACGTCGTTCGGCCGAGATCTTCCTGACCCAGGCCGGCTACCAGGTGGTGCTGGCCGAGGATGGATTCGACGCGCTGGCCAAGATCAACGACCATCATCCGGCGCTGGTCTTTTGCGACATCCTGATGCCGCGCCTCGACGGCTACCAGACCTGCGCACTGATCAAGAAAAGCGCCAAATTCCACGCCACGCCGGTGCTGATGCTGTCGTCCAAGGACGGCTTGTTCGACCGCGCGCGCGGCGCCATGGTCGGCTCGGCGGCCTACCTCACCAAACCATTTACCAAAGACAGCCTGCTGGCAGCGGTGCGCGAGCACACCGGCGGCGTCTCCGCACAAGAATAACTAAGAGAATAACTAAGCTTCAGGGGAATACCATGACCATACAAAGAATTCTGATCGTCGACGATTCGCCCACGGAGCGCTACTACCTGACCGACATCCTGGTCAAAAACGGCTTTTCCGTCTCCACCGCCGAAAACGGCGAGGAAGCGCTGGCCAAGATCAAGGCCGACAAGCCCCAGCTGATCCTGATGGACGTGGTCATGCCCGGCGCGAACGGCTTCCAGGTCACGCGCGCGATCGCCCGCGATCCCGACCTGCAGGACGTGCCGGTGATTATCTGCTCCAGCAAGAACCAGGAAACCGACCGTATCTGGGGCCTGCGCCAGGGCGCGCGCGACTACCTGGTGAAACCGGTCGACGCGGCCGAGCTGCTGGCCAAAATCGCCGCCCTCGGCTAAACGATGAGCAGCCAGACGCCCGATACCCCCTCCACACCGGCCGGTCCGGAACGCCGCAGCCGCTTGCGCCAGTACCAGGTGCAGCTGCTGGAGCGCATGCAGGCCGCCAAGACCGGCGCCGCCGTCGGCGGCCGCGAACTGGGCGTGCTGATAGGCGGCCGTCTGTGCCTGCTTGACCTGACGCAGATTAGCGAGATCGTTCCGCTGCAACCGGTCACCCCGGTGCCGCTGGCGCAGGACTGGTATCAGGGCCTGGCCAATATACGGGGCAACCTGACCGGCGTGATCGACCTCGCGCGCTACCAGGGCCAGGACGCCGGCGAGACCGCGGCCTCCGACTGCCGTTTGATCACATTCGCGCCCGCACTGGGCTTCAACTGCGCACTGCTGGCCGAGCGCGTGCTGGGCCTGCGCAAGCTGGCCGACATGCAGGCCGTGGAGGCGCCGGACGATGTTGGACCTGAGTGGCGCCGCCAGCATTTCACCGACAGCGAGGGCCAGCAATGGACCCGCATCGACCTGGCGCAGCTGGTGCGCGAATCACGTTTTCTGCAGGTTGGTTTGTAAGGGCGGCATACTGGTGTAGGTCGCAACTAATCCGGAGAGGGTGTAATGGCTTTCAAGATGGGGTTTTTCTCGCGTGGCAACCGGAATGCCAGCCAGGATCTGGCAGCGAATTCAGAATTCGGCGAAGCAGGCGATTCGCAGTTCATGCACACCGCCGTTCAAGCGGCGCAGGCGCCTGCGCCTGACAGCAGCAGTCATGCCGACAGCGAAGATAGCGCCGCGCCGCTGCGCCTGCGCGACGCGCTGGGCCGGCGTGGCAGTGCGCCCGTCGCGGCGGCCGAAGCGGGCGCCGGCTTCAAGCTGCCGCTGATCGGCCACCTGCCGGCGCAGCGCCAGCTGAGCATATTGTCGACGGCGCTGGCGGTCAGCCTGCTGCTGAGCGCCTTGTTCGTCGCCCTGAACACCATTCACAGCGCCAATCGCTCGACCCAGACCCAGGTGGCCAGCGATGCGCTGATGCACTCGCAGCGCATCGGCAAGGCGACGCCTAACGCGGTGCAGGGCAGCACCGAAGGCTTCCGCCAGCTGGAGGAAAGCCGCAATGAACTGAACAACGACTTCCAGCTGATGACGCGCGGCGGCCGCTATCAGGGTCGCGAGATCGGCGAGCCGATTTCGTCGCTGGCGCCCATCGTCGCTGCGGCACGCAAGCAGTGGAACCAGTCGGACAAGGCGGCCAACACCATCCTGCTGCTGAAGGCCGACCTGAGCGACGTCGACAAGACCCTGCAAAAACTGAACGCCATGTCGCCCGGCCTGCTGACCCACACCGAGGAAATCTCCGCGCTCAAGGTGCAGCGCGGCGGTTCGGCGCGCGAGATCGCGGCGCTCGGCAAACTGACCATGCTGACCCAGCGCATGAGCCGCAGCGCCGGCGAGTTCCTGATCGGCGGCGGCGTCAAGTCGGACAGCGCGTTCCAGCTGGGGCGCGATACCACCGTATTCCGCAATACCGTCGACGGCTTCCTCAACGGCAGCGCGCCGCTCGGACTGGCCGCCGTGCGCGAGCCGGACCTGCGCGAGAAGCTCACGGCGCTGAAAACCGAATTCGAGGCATACCAGAAGCTGGTCACGGGCATCCTCGACAAGCTGGATAAGTTCAGCGCCGCCAAAGGCGCCGAGCAGTTGATCTTCACCGACAACGAAGCGCTGCGCCAGCGCCTGTCGGTCTTGCAGCAGGCCTACCGCCAGGACCAGGATTCGCTCGGCATGACCTTCTGGCTGATGGTGGCCGGCGGCATGCTGACGCTGGTGTCGGCGGCGGCCATCGGCCGTGTGCTGCTGGTCGATTCCTACAACCGCACCCGCGGCGCCGACCGCCGCCGCCAGGAAGCGGAAACCATGCGCCAGCAATCGCAGCGCAAGGAAGAAGAAGCCAAGGCCATGAACGACCAGAATCAGGCGGCGATTCTGCGCCTGATGAACGAGCTGCAGGAGGTGGCGGACGGCGACTTGACGGTGCAGGCCACGGTGTCCGAGGACATCACCGGCGCCATCGCCGACTCGGTCAACTACACGGTGGAAGAGCTGCGCGGCCTGGTGGGCCGCGTGACCGCCACCGCCGAGCAGGTGACCAAGGCGTCGACCCACGCGCAGAGCATCTCCAGCGACCTGCTGCTGGCGTCGCAGCAGCAGTCGCGCGAGATCCAGGATGCGTCGGCCACCGTCGTCAAGATGGCCAACGAGATTACCGACGTATCGCGCTCCGCCAGCGAATCGGCCGACGTGGCGCGCCAGTCGGTGGCGGCGGCGCAGCAGGGCGCGACGGCGGTGGAAAACGCCATCAAGGGCATGCACGAGATCCGCGAGCAGATCCAGGATACCTCCAAGCGCATCAAGCGCCTGGGCGAATCGTCGCAGGAGATCGGCGAGATCACGGAGCTGATTTCCGACATTACCGAACAGACCAATGTGCTGGCGCTGAACGCGGCGATCCAGGCCGCATCGGCCGGCGAAGCGGGACGCGGCTTCTCGGTGGTGGCGGAAGAGGTGCAGCGCCTGGCGGAACGCTCGGCCGAAGCGGCCAAGCAGATTGGCGCGCTGGTGCGCACCATTCAGACCGACACCCACGATGCCGTGGCGGCAATGGAGAAGTCGACCCAGGGCGTGGTCGAAGGGGCGCGCCTGTCCGACGCGGCCGGCGCGGCGCTGAACGACATCTCGCAGGTGTCGAACCGCCTGGCCGAGCTGATCTCCGGCATCTCGATGGCGACCGGCCAGCAGGCCACGTCGGCGAACGGCGTGGCGCAGAACATCCAACACATTTTGACGGTGACCGAGCAGGCGCAGGACGGCACCCAGCAAACCGCACAATCGATTCATAAGCTGTCAGTGCTGGCGCAGGAATTGAAAAACTCGGTGGCGCGATTCCGTATCGCGTCCTGAACCGCCCATCATTGAAAGGCCGAGGCAAGCATGACCACAACTGATTTTCCGAATCCGCCGCAACCGCAATTTGATACCGGCCCCTTGTCGTGGGTGATGGTGGAAATCCGCGAGTCGCTGGCACGCTCGAAGACCGCCCTGTTCGAAGCGGGCGGCCGGGCGGCGGAAGATCAAGCGACCCAGCTGCAGCACGCCAAATCCCATCTGCACCAGGCGCACGGTGCGCTGATGATGGTGGACGTGGACGGCGTCGGCCTGGTGACGCAGGTGGCCGAGGAGGCGCTCGACCGCTTCAAGGCTGGCGCGCTCAAATGCAGCACCGACCATGCGCAGACGCTGGCGGAGCTGTATCAGGCATTGGTCGAGTATTTGCAGGAGCTGCTGGACGGCGGCCCGTCGCAGCCGGTCAAGCTGTTCCCCTACTACCGCGCGGTGCAGGAGATGCTGGGTACGGAGCGCATCCACCCGGCCGACTTGTTCTATCCCGATTTGTCGCGCAGCGCCGATCTGTCGGCGGCTGGTGAAGTTCCCGCCGCCGACTACACGGCCTACCGTCAGCGCTTTGAGAAATCGCTGCTGCCGTATTTGAAGAGCACCGACGCGGCGCAGCAGCTGGAGCATGCCGCCGCGCTGCTGGAGGCCGTGAAGCTGGTCGCCTCCGCGCAGCAGGACGCCAAGGCGCGCACCTTCTGGCTGGCGATGCAGGCCTTTGCCGAACTGGTGGCCAATGGCGAGCTGGCGGGAGGACTGTACGTCAAGCAGCTGTTCGGCATGATCAATTTGCAGATACGGCGCCTGAGCCAGGGCACCGCCGCGCAGCCTGATGCGATGCTGCGCGACGCATTGTTCTTCATCGCCGCCGCAGGGCCTGCGTCGGCATCGGAAACGGTGCAGCGCTTGCGCCGCGTGTTCGCGCTCGACGGCCTGGTGCCGGTCGATTATGAACGCCGCCGCTACGGCCAGATCGACCTTGAGGCGCTGGAGCGCGCCAAGGCCGGCATGGCGAAAGCGAAGGCCAATTGGGACCGGCTGGCCGGGGCGGAAATCGATCCGGCATTGGACGCTGCTTTCGGCGGCGCGCTGGGCGAGGTGGCCGAGGCTTGCGATCAACTGGAGATGCCGGCACTGAGCGTGCTGCTGCGGCAGCTGGCCGATGTGGCGCATACCGCCATCTCCGCCGGCCGCAGCGAGGAGCTGGCGCTGGAGATGGCCACCGCGCTGTTGTTCGCTGAACATGGTTTGGAACAGATCCGTCATCTACCCGACGATTTCGCCGCGCACGCCGACACGATAGGCGCGCGTTTGCTGGCGCTGGTAGCCGGCGATACGCCGCCGGAGCCTGCGCAGTGGCAGAGCGGCCTGGCGCAGCAAATGCAGCAGGACGACACCGTCGTCGCGCTGGCGATGGAAATGAAGACCGGCCTGCGGCAGGTGGAGAAGGTGCTCGACGAGTATTACATCGATCCTTCGAAACGTCCGTCGCTGGTGGAGCTGGACAAGGTGCTGCATCAGTTGCAGGGCGCGCTGGCGATCCTCGACCAGGACGGCGCGACGCAGGCGGCGCGGCACGTGAAGGCTGCCGTGCATGCGCTGGCGGTTGGCGACGGCGATCCGTCGCTGGAGCCGAAGGCGCTGGACGATATCGCGCAGAATGTCGGCGCGCTGGGATTCTTTGTCGATATGCTGGCGCAGAACGCGGCCGGTGCGCGCGAGCGCTTTGCGTTCGACGTGGAGCATGGCACGTTCCGTTCGGTGCCGTTCAAGAAGATGGCGGGTTCGGAGTCGATACCGGTGCTGGACCAGCAGGTGCCCGCACCCGCGCCCGTGGCCATGCCGGTGCAAGCGCCGGCGCCCGCCAGCAGCGATGCGGCGGTGGAGGCCGAGCTGCTCGATATCTTCATCTCCGAGGCGCAGGATGTGCTGAAGTTTGTCGACGCGACGCTGGCCAAGCCGCGCGCGGAGTCGGGCAGCGAAGAGAATTTGACCATGCTGCGGCGCTCCTTCCATACGCTGAAGGGCAGCGGACGGATGGTGGGTCTGAACCAGTTTGCCGATGCGGCGCATGGCATCGAGCGGGTGATGAATATGTGGCTGGCGGAAGCGCGGCCGGCCACGGACGCATTGTTTGAGCTGCTCAACGAGGCGGCGCGGCAGATGGGCGCCTGGGTGGCGGAGTTGGTGGCGTCCGGCGTTTCGGCGCGCAATGCGGATGCGCTGGTCGCTGCGGCGGCCCGCGTGCAGGATGGTGACGATTTTGTGATCGATGTGACGGCGGAAGCGGCGGAAGCTGCGACTTCGCCGTCTTCGCCACCGCTGTCGCCTGTGCCGCCGCCGGAGGTTGTGGTGGAGGAGGAGCCTGCGGTTGATGCTATCGAGGAAGCGCCGGTGGCCGATGTGCCGTCGGTGGATGTGCCGGCTACGGCGCCTGCCTTTGCCGCTACCGGCAACGTCATCGAATTCCCGACCATCACGCCTGCCGTGCCGCGCGACGACAACGTCAAGCATATCGGCGAGCTGGAAATCCCTCTGCCGCTGTACAACATCTATCTGCATGAGACGGACGAACTGGTTCGCTTGCTGACGCAGGACTTTGGCGAGTGGCGTCATGAGCCTCGCCGTCCGGTCAATGCGGAGGCCTTGCAGGCATCGCATACGCTGGCGGGTACTTCGGGAACGGTGGGCTTCAAGGCCTTGCGCGAGCTGGCGTTGGCGCTGGAGTCCACGCTCCAGGCACTGCTGCCGCCTGCTCCACATCTGGACCAGGTGCAGCATGATTTGCTGGACTTTACGATAGAGCGCATACGCCAGATGCTGCAAAGTTTTGCGGCGGGCGATATGCCGTCTGCGCAGCCGGAGCTGGTCACTGCGCTGCACGATTTGCGTTTGGAGCTGGAGGCTACGCCGCCTGCCGCCAGCAATGCGATCGAAGCGCGACTGGATGATCTGGTCGCAGAGACGATGCACGACATCACCAGCGCACCGCCCGCGCCGGTGGAGTCGATGATGGACAGGCTGTTCCGCGAGACGTTTGATGCGCTTAGCGGAAGCGCACCGGAATCCGATGCCCCTGTGGCAGCGGAAGCACCGAAAAAGACTGAAGCGCGGACAGACGACAGCATCGATGATCTGTTCAACGCCGCGTTTGACGACGCCTTCGCCGAACCACCGCTCAAGATCGCCGAGCCGCTGGCCCCGGAACCTGAGCCAGAGCCGATAGTTGCCGTACCTGCGCCCGAGCAGGAGCCCGAGCCGGTAGTTGTCGCATCAGCGCCCGAGTCCGAGCCCGAGCCCTTGCTGCCGGTGGCGGAGCCTGAACCGGAACACGAGCCGGAGCTCGACCAAGCCAGCGAGCCGGAGCCTGAGCTGGAAGCCGAGATCCTCGAACTCGCTCCTGCCGAACCAGAAATCCTGACCGCCGCACCGGCAATCTTCAACGACGAACTGGACGCCGACCTGCTGCCGGTCTTCCTGGAAGAGGGCGCGGACCTGCTGCCTCAGGTAGGCGAAGCATTGCGCGCCTGGCAGCACAATCCCGCCGATACCGCGCACGCCCAAAGCTTGCTGCGCCTCCTGCACACCGTGAAGGGCAGCGCCCGCATGGCCGGTGCAATGCGCCTGGGCCAGCACGCCCACGAAATCGAAACGCACATTGAAAACATGGTGCACGCCGGTTCCGCCACGCCGCAAGCGTTCGACGAACTGCTGGCCCACTACGACCACGCGCTGCTGCTGTTCGAACAGCTCCAGCACCCGGACGCATTGCAGCAAACCGCCTCCGGCCTGGCCGCCGATGTCGCCAGCTTGGAGGCCGGCGAGCCGACCATCGCCGGCACCAGCGACATCACCGCCGACGCCATCGACAGCCCGGCCGCACCCGCCGTGGCGGCCGTGGCAGTGGCACAAGCACCAGCCGACGACCTGCAATCCAGCGTCAAATCGCCGCTGGTCCGCGTCCGCGCCGACATCCTTGACCGTCTGGTGAACCAAGCCGGTGAAGTATCGATCTCCCGCTCCAAGCTGGAAAACGAAGTAGAGACCCTGCGCGCCTCGTTGTTCGACTTCTCCGAAAACCTGACCCGTTTGCGCCGCCAATTGCGCGAAGTCGAAATGCAAGCCGAATCGCAGATCGCCTCCCGCATGTCGATCTCCAGCGAACGCGAATTCGACCCACTCGAATTCGACCGCTTCACGCGCCTGCAGGAACTGACCCGCATGATGGCGGAAAGCGTCAACGACGTCGCCTCCTTCCACGAAAGCCTGACCCGCAGCGTCGACAACGCCGGCGACGACCTGGTGCTGCAAGCGCGCCTCACGCGCGACCTGCAACGCGACCTGATGCGCGTGCGCATGGTGCCATTCGCCAGCATCTCCGAACGCCTGTTCCGCGTCGCCCGCCAGAGCGCCAAGGAAGTCGACAAACGCGTCAACCTGGATATTCGCGGCAGCGCGGTGGAAGTCGACCGCAGCGTATTGGAACGAATGGCCGCGCCATTCGAACACCTGCTGCGCAACGCCATCGCGCACGGCGTGGAGAGCCGCGCCGCCCGCAGTGAAGCCGGCAAGAGCGAAACCGGCGAACTGCTGGTGCAGGTCACACAGCAGGGCAATGAAGTCGTCATCGAATTCACCGACGACGGCGCCGGCCTCGATCTGGAACGCATCCGCGCCAAGGCGATCAGCAACGGCCTGCTGCAGGCAGACGAAGAAGTCACCGACGTCCAGATCGCCGACCTGATTTTCGAACCAGGCTTCTCCACCGCCGAAGCGCTGACCGAACTGTCCGGCCGGGGCGTCGGCATGGACATCGTGCAGTCCGAAGCGCAGGCGCTGGGCGGCCGCGTCGACACGTTCACGGAGCGCGGCAAGGGCACCCGCTTCACCATCCATCTGCCATTGACGCTGGCCGTCACACAGGTTGTACTGCTGTCTGCCGGCGGCAAGACCTACGCGCTGCCGGCCATCCTGGTCGAGCAGGTGCTGCAAATGAAGGACGCCGCGCTGGTCGAAGCGCACCACAACGGCTACGTACCGATTCAAGGCCAGCACGCCGTGCTGCACTACCTGCCCGCCTTGCTGGGCGACGCGGCGGCGCATCCGCCGGTGCAGCGCTCCGCACCGGTGATGATGCTCAAGAACGGCAACGAGCGGCTGGCCGTGCGCGTTGATGAAGTGCTGGGCAACCGCGAGGTCGTCATCAAGAACATCGGCCCGCAGCTGGCGCGCATGGTCGGCATCGCCGGCGCAACGGTGCTGGGTTCGGGCGACATCGTCCTGATCCTGAACCCGGTGGCGCTGGCGCAGCACCTGGCGCACCATCCCGAGATGAAGCAGCACTATGCGGCAGCGGCCGGCGACAGTCCCGCGCCGCGCGCGCCGGGCCGCTCGATCATGGTGGTGGACGATTCGATGACGGTGCGCCGCGTAACCCAGCGCCTGCTGGAGCGCGAAGGCTACAGCGTGGTGTTGGCCAAGGACGGCGTCGACGCGCTGGAGCAGCTGCAAGGCGCCACGCCGGACCTGATGCTGGTCGATATCGAGATGCCGCGCATGGACGGTTTCGACCTGACCCGCAACGTGCGCGGCGACGAGCGCACCAAGGACATCCCGATCATCATGATCACCTCCCGCAGCGCCGACAAGCACCGCAACTATGCGCTGCAACTGGGGGTGAATGCCTACTTCGGCAAACCGTTCCAGGAGCCGGTGCTGCTGGATGCGATCGAGGGGCTGTTGAAACAGTAGTCCCACTGCACCCAGGAACCAGCATGAAGATTGCACTGGCAGTTGTACTGTTGCTCCTGGGTTGTTTGCAGGGTTTGGCGCTAGCGCAGCCGGCTGAGGAAATCAAGGCGTGGACCTATTACTCGGCGCCGCCGTTTATGACCGACGCCGGAACCAGTGCCGGGCTGGATCGGGACTTGGTGGCTTACCTGAATCAGAAGCTGGCAGGGAAATATGAAATCCGTCTCATGTTTCTGCCGCGCGCCCGATTGGGTTCCATGCTCGATAAGGGAGACCAGGGCATGGTCCTGTTTGCGCCGTCCGTCATCTTTGGCGGTCCGGCAGGAGGAAAGTACCTCTGGACTTCAGCCCTGTTCGATGACCGGCAGGATCTGGTATCGCGCTCCTCGCTGCCATTCGAATATGACGGTCCGACCTCGCTGAAAAACCTTCGATTCGGCGCAATGCTTGGCCATGTCTATCCGGCGCTGGCCGAAGACATGGACCGGGGGAAGATACGCGCGCACCGTAACAACAATGAGGGTGCGCTGCTGCGCATGCTGTTGATGGACCGTCTCGATGTGATCACGCTGGCTGATTCATCCGTCCGTTACCTGGTCAAAAAAGACACTCGCGTTGACGGTAAAATCTACGTCTCCACACAAAACCTGGGAAGCTACACACGCCACCTGATGTTCCAGCAAGGCATGGACAGGGAGCGCGACGACATTGAAGAAGTCGTGCTCAAGATGGACAGCGATCCAGTCTGGCGTGCGATCCTGAAGGCGTACGGATTGGAAGCCCCAAGAAAACGCTAGCCGCGCACCGCCGCTTCGATCTTGGCGACGTCGATCTTGCGCATCTCCATCATGGCCGCGAACGCGCGCTTGGCCACATCGCCGCCCTTGGCCATGGCGTCGGTCAGCACGCGCGGCGTGATCTGCCACGACAGGCCCCATTTGTCCTTGCACCAGCCGCAGGCGCTTTCCTTGCCGCCGTTGTTGACGATGGCGTTCCAGTAGCGGTCGGTCTCGGCCTGGTCGTCGGTGGCGATCTGGAACGAGAACGCTTCGCTGTGCGTGAAGGCTTTCCCGCCGTTCAGGCCGATGCACGGGATGCCGCACACCGTGAACTCGACTGTCAAAACGCTATCCGCCTTCCCACCCGGGAAGTCGGACGGCGCGCGATGCACTGCGCCGACTTTGCTGTCGGGGAAAGTGCGGGCGTAGAAGTGTGCGGCTTCTTCCGCGTCATGGTCGTACCACAGGCAGAGCGTGTTCTTGTTCATCGTCATCCTCCTTTAAATGGTTGGCCGACATAGTCTACCTCCGCTTTCTGACGGCGCGGCGCTAGCTTGCCGTTTGGCTAGCAGGTATTTGCAAGTCATTTGTGGGTCGGACAAGATTAACGTTCTTCCAGCGGTCACCGATATTCCATCGGCGGCGCTTTATCTACAGGAAGAAAGCATCATGTCAGTCACCAGCACATACTCATTCATACAAGGGTTCTTCAACGGCGTCTTTGTCGGCCAGAACGCCGTGAGCGCAGCGGATCAACTGTTCACCGAATCGCCTCCGGGCAGCGGCGTGTTCGTCGTCCACCGTCCCAGCGGCGAGAACGTGGTCGATCTCGGCAAGCTGATTAACACCAACGCCAACGTCGGCATGGTCGCCAAGCAGCTGATCGCCGCCGGCGCCTCGCTCACCAGCGGCCTGCGCGTGCAGGGCACGCCGTGGATCAGCGTTCCCTACTTTATCCAGTCGCCGGCCGCGCACAAACCTTTCGACATGCTAGCCAAGGTCAATTTCGATTTCCATATCGAGACGCCGTGGTTCTGCAGCGATATCGACGGCACCATCTCGGTGTTCCTGTTCGTCTTCCTCGACAGCCAGAAGCACCTGCATGTCACGGTCGACGGCACCTGGTTCTCGTTCGAGGGCGGCTCGCCGTTCTGCGCCGGTCCCGCTTCCGATGCATTGAAGGCCGCCATGCCGGCGGTGCGCAAGGAAGTGCAGAACCTGCTGCCGCAACTGACGTCGGCCATCGCCAACGTCAAGTTCTCCAAGACTTACTTCTTGCCCGGTAATGGCACCAAGACCGCCGGCGCCTTCGTACAAAACGCCAGCAGCGACGCGTCGCTCGGCCTGCTCTTAGCTTAAAAGGAAAATGAAAATGGATAAGGATCAAAAACTGGTCAACGACATCTGCGCGCTGCTGCGCGACGCAGGCTATACCGGCCTGACCGTGCACGCCGACCAACACGGCACGTTGCTCAATGCCACCCGCGAACATGGCGGCGTGGTGCTGCGCCTGTCGCCGGACATGCAGAAAGTCACGCGCCGCACCGAAGCCGGCGCGGCCGAGGCACACAACGTGCGGCTGGATGTGCACGAGGTGCCGGCGATGGAAGGCGTGGAGCAGCAGATACGCGCCAATCCCGAACTGGCCAAGGCCATGGGCATCCCGTCCCAGCATCTGAAGTACATCATGTAGTTCGCGCCGGTCCGGCCTTGCCCGCCAAGTGGGCGGGGCTGGACTGCGCCGCGCCGGCCAGCAGCTGCTGCGCCAGCGCTTCGATTTCCGGCGCCACCGGCGTGCCCAGCGCGCTCAATGCCATGCGTTGATAGCGGCGGTAGACCGACAGCCCCGCCTCGAACGCCGCGTCGTCCAGATGGATGCGCATCAGGTCCGCGCTCAGCGTCTTGCAGTACTGGTCGGCCTCCAGCGCCCGCTCCAGCAATTGCGTGGCGGCGGCGGTATTGCCGGCATGGGCCAGCTGGCGTCCGGCGTCGCCCAGTGCGCGCGCCAGTTTGCCGCGCCACAGTTCGCGCCGCGCCAACAGCCACGGCGCGCTTTCCCCGAGCATCAACTCCCCCCGGTACAGCGACAGCACTTGCGCGGCGGTCGCCAGCAGTGCGGCTTCGTGCGTCGCCGGGGCGGCGTCGCCGGCGGCGGCCCATTCCTGCGTCAGCGTTTGCAGGCGTGGCAGCAGCCGTTCCAGCGTCGCGGTATCGCTCCAGCACTGCTGCGGCGCCAGCGACAGCGTTCCCTGTTCCAGCAGGATGCAGCCCGCGCCCACCGTCGCCCGCAAGCGCGACAGCGTGGTTTCCAGCGCGTGGCGCGCAGTGTCGCCATCGGCGTCTGGCCACAGCAATTCCGCGGCGCGCTCCAGCGAGACGCTGGACGGCGCGTGGGCCGCGATCAGTTTCAGGATGTCGAGCTGGCGGTGCTTGGATTTGCCTTGCGAGCGCAATGGCTCGCCGGCGATGCGCAGCTCGAAACCGCCGAAGCTGCGCACCTGCACCGGCCACGGCCAGTTGTCGCCGGCGTCTTCCGGCGGAGTCAATCGCCAGGCGCGCACCAGCATATTGGCTGCGGCGGGGATGATGCCGGCCGCCAGCGCGTGCGCGCACAGCGGTTGCAGGAGGTGCGGCGTGGCGAAGGTCAGGTAGCCGCCTCCCTGCGAGGCGATGTGGTTCAGCGCGCGGCGCAGTTTGTCCTGCGCCATCAGCAGCTGCGCCGGGTGCGCGCGTTGCAGTTGCGGCAGCGCTTGCGCCTTGCCGTCGGCGCCGGTGATGAACAGCCACGCCTCCAGCAGGTCGGACAGGGTCGCCGCCAGCGGCGAGCTGTAGTCGCGGGCGTGCTGGCGCAGCACGACGGTTTCGGCGGCGCAGCGTTCGCGGTCCAGCAAGGTCCAGGCGACGCAGTTGGCGGCCTGCGCGTAGATCTCGTAAGGCACGCTGCCGAAGCGCAGCGCCGCTTCGTGCGCCAGGCGGGCGTGCGCCAGCGCGCCTTGGCCGTCGCCGCGGCAGCTGGCCAGCCAGGTTTGAGTCAGCTGCAGATGGGCCACCAGGTTGTGATGTTGCGGCGGCGTTTGTGCCGCCACGTCGGCGGTGGCGGCGGCGGCTTTGTCGAGTTCTCCGCGCAGCAGGCAGGCGGCCGCGTACAGCAGCACGTAGTGCGCGTCCATGATGCGGATGCCGCTGCTTTCCGAACTGGCGCGGCAGGCGGCGAAGACGGCGTCGAAGCGGGCGTGGTCCATGGCGGCCAGCGCGTCGTACAGCTGCACCAGGTGCGACAGGTAGCGCGCGTACGGCGGCAGCGTGGCCGCTTCCGGCAGCGCGTCCAGCAGCACCCGCACCGAGCGCACGGCGGCGTAGCGGCCGGACTGGTAGTAGTGCTGGCCCAGCATCGCGCCCAGCCGCACCTTCAGCGTGGGATCGGCCGGCTGGCGCAGCACGTCCAGCGCGCGCTGCTCCCACAGGTCCATGTCCTGGTGGCCGGGATCGGTCATGAACAAGCCGCTCCACATGCTGTGCGTCAGGTGCGCTTTCAGGCCGGGATCGGGCAACTGGTCATAGTCTTCCGACGGGTCCACGTGCTGTTGCAGGAAGGCGCGCAGCGGTTGTTCGGCCGCACCGTCGAAGAAGTAGGAGCTGATGATGGCGCTCAGCGCCAGGAAGCGGTGCATCGGCCGGTTCTGTTCCGTGAACGCTTGCAGCGCCTTGAGCAGCGCGGCGCGGGCGCGCGCGGTGTCGCTCATGAACACGGCCAGGCCCAGCCAGTAGTAGTGCCACGGGCTGCGGTGCGCTTCGGGCAGGGCGTCGATCCAGCGCGCCAGCGTGGTGTGGCGGGCGCTGGCCAGCATCGCTTCGGCGCGCGATTCGATCAGGCCGGCCGCGCGTTCGGGCATGCCGTGTTCCAGTGCCAGCTTGATGGCGGTGTCGCCGCTGCCGTCGGCCAGCAGGGTGTCGATGCAGCCGGCGATCCATGCGCGGCGCTGCGCGTCGTCGGCGCGGGTGGCGGCCCACTTGCGCAGGAAACCCTGGAACAGCGGGTGCAGCGCGTACTGGCGGCCGGGGTATTCATAGATCAGCGCTCCCTGCGCGGCCAGGCGGGCCACGATGTCGGCCGCGTGCGGCGCGCCGGACAAGGCCGCCGCCCAGGCGCCGCTGAAGTGCGGCAGCCAGCACACGGCCAGCAGCGTGGCGCGTTCCTCGTCGCTGTAGGCGCTGAATACTTCCTCGGCCAGGTAGCCGACCATCGCTTCCGACAGCACATCCTCGGCGGCCAGCGCGGCGCCGGGGCGGCGCTTGAGCCACGAGGCCACCAGCGCGATGCCGGCGGCCCAGCCGCGCGTGAAGGTGTAGACGCTGTCGGCGACGCTGTCGGCATGGACGATGCCCAGCACGTTGAGCAGGATTTCGGTTTCGTCGCGGCTGAAGGCCAGCGCCGCGCCGTCCACTTCATGCATGTCGCCGTGCGCCAGCAGGCGCGCGCAGGCGGCCGGCGGCAGCGCGCGGCTCAGCACCACGACCTTGCTGGCCGGCGGCAGTTCGGTGGCCAGCGTTTCGAGGAACTGGCGGAAGAAGGGCGCGTCCTGGCAGCGGTGGGCGTCGTCCAGCACGATGCAGCTGGCCGGCGCCAGCGCCGCGCCCAGTGCGCGCACGTACAGCCGCAGGTAGCCGTGCAACGCCGGCAGGTGTTCGCGCAGCAGCGGCGGCGGTTGCCAGCCCGGCGCCACGCCGCCGTTGGCGATCGCCTGTTCGAAGTAGAGCAGGAAGCTGGCCGGGTCGATGTCCGCCTCGTCCAGTCGCAACCACGCAACAGTGGGGCCGGCGGCCTGGCAGAATTCCAGCCCCAGGCTGGTCTTGCCGGAACCGGCCGGCGCGGCGATCCAGGTCAGCGTGGCGGGGGAATCGAGCATGGCCTGCACGGCGCTGTGGCGGCCGATCAGACGGGCGACGGGACGGGAAGTCTTGGCGAGGGATGCCATGATGCGGTTCCTTGAAGCGGACTGCGCGGGAACCACTAGTTTAATTCTGATTATAAAAAGAACAAATCTTTTATTTCGACAACTATCGTGCTGCAAGGAGGGCTGTCGTTCCCGCGAAAGCGGGAATCCATGCAGCGCCGGCTTCGGACGCGTTCTATGGATTCCCGCCTGCGCGGGAATGACGGAGCTTAGACCGGATCGACCTTGTTGGTCAGCGTGAAGTGCGCTTCGGCGTAGTTGTCGCCATCGACGAACATCCACCAGGTGCCGCTCTTGTTAGGCCCAACGGTGAACGGCGCCAGATGGCCTTCCTGGTAGTTGTCGCCGTCGGCATAGCCTTCGCCGTAGCAGCGCAGCGTGGCCTTGACCTGGATGACGTCGTTGGCCAGCAGGTCCAGCGTCAGGATCAGGCGCCCCATCGCGTCGTCGGCCACCTGGTCGAACACCTTGACCACATGGGTGTCGGACGACGGTCCCAACTGGGCGATGTTGTAGAAATCGCCGACGCTGTGCGGATAGGCCGCGGCGGCGAATTCATAATCGGTGGTCGCCATCCAGCCGTCGATGGTCATGCGGCGGAACCAGTGCTGCGGATCCTTCAGGTCCACCGTCACGTTGGCGGTCTGGTTGGCCGCCACCGTCACCGTTGCGGCGCCGTGCAGCTCCTGCTTGTCGGCGGTGACTTGCACGCTGCCCACCGGTACGCCGGTCAGCGTGAAGCTGCCGTCGGCGGCGCTGTGGGTGAACTGGTTCTGCGACAGCTGCACGCTGACGCCGGCCGCCGCCTTGCCGCCGTAATGCACCACGCCGTGCAGCGTGCCGGTCTGCGCCACCTTCTTCCATTTGTAGATGGTCACTTCCTCCCAGCGCGCCGGCCGGTAGATCAGCGGTTCGGCATAGCCGTACAGCGGCGCGTCGAAGAAGCACAGGTTGGCGGGGCTGACGGCGTTGGCGTCGCCGGTCTGGCGCCAGGCATCGGAGTCCTTGGCGTCGGTCTCGCACCAGTCGGAGGCGAAGGCGTTGAGCATCTGGTTGGCGGTATCGTCGGCGGCGTCGGTCAGCGCGTTACCCAGCCAGCCGGCGCTCTCCAGCACCATCTCGTGGATCTTCGAGTACAGGATCTCGCCGGCGGCGATGCGCTCGTCGGACTGGTAGACGTACAGGCCGTCCGGCGTCGACTGCACGATCTGCGCGCCGCCCGCCAGGTCGCTCTGTTCCAGCATGCCGCCTTCCATCGGCACGCCGGACTGCTTGATCGACATCCACAGCAGCGACGAGCACACCGTCGGGAAAGTGTTGGCGGCCCACTTGGCGCTGGCCGGCGCCTTGTCGGTCAGGCCGATGGCGGGCTTGGTGTAGCAGTAGAAGCGGTAGTGGCTCTTGCCGGCCTGCTGGGCGGCGAAATCGGCGATGCCGTGCAGCGTCTGGCGGATCTCCAGCGTTTCCTTCAGCGGATCGGGCTTGACCACCATGGCCGGCACGATCTCCGGCGCCACGCCGCCCAGGTCCATCTTCGATTCGATGGTGGCGAAGCCGGCGATCGGATGCTTCTTGCCGGTCTCGGGATCGACCATGTCCTCGCCGTCGACCGCGTGTTCGACGGTCTGCGTGACCACGCCCGGCCACAGGTATTTGAGCACGTCGGGACGGGCGCCGTCACCGTCGATGAATTCGATCAGCCGGTCTTCCGAGGCGGTGGAGTGGGTGATCTCGTCACGGTTGCGGGTCATGATGCCGGAGTGCGAATAGCGCTGCGCCGGCGTCACCGTTTGCAGCACGGCGGAGATCAGGCTGCCGTTGCTGGGGTTGAGGATCAGGTCGCCCTTCTTGGCGTTCATGAAGCGCGGCGGCATCTGCATCCAGCGTTTTTCCTGGGTCGGCATGCAGAACATGCCGTCGGGGATGTGGTCCGGCATATTCCACGGATCGCATTCCTGGCCTTCGACCGGGAACGGCGGCGCCATGTGCATGTCCATCGCCGTCAGCGTGTGCAGCGGTTGCAGCGCGCTGGCCAGCGCGGCCGGCACACGGCTCATGCCGACCTGCAGCGCCGACGAGGCGGCGGCCGGCAGCATGCCGTACTGGCCCAGGCGCGCCACTTCCTCCACGGTGATCGAGGCCGGATTGGCGACCAGCTGGCGGCTGGCCAGGTCGCTCAGCAGCGCCTGCGCATTGGCGTTGACCAGCAGCTTCTTGCTCATGTGCTGAGGCACGTCGAAGTGGGCGCTGACGCGCACCGGCAGGCCGTTCGGCGCCGTGCCCTTGTAGTGCGCGCTGAAGGCGATGGCGGCTTGCGGCAGCTGCGCTTTCGGGATCACGACGTCGATGCGGGTGCTGGCCTGGGCCTTCAGTACGATGGCGCTGGCGACCGGGGGACGCAGCTCGAATTCGCGCGGGCCGTCTTCATAGGCCAGTTCCAGCTGCATGCTGCTCAGCGTCAGGTTGCCGGCTTCGGGATTGCGCACCACGAAGCTGGCGCGGAAGCTGCCGTCGACGAAGCGCGCGCTGAAGTCGCTGCTCTCCACCGGCGGCTGCAACACGCCGCGCTGGCGCGCCAGGAAGTAGGGGTTGGCCACGCTGACGCTGCGCTGGATCACGCGCGGCGCGGCGCCCGGCTGCTGCACCGTCACCTGCACATGGAACACCGTGTGCGGGCGGTTGGGATTGAGCTGGGCGGCGAAATCGTGCTGCACCGTTGGATGCGTGCTGCCCAAGGCGGTCGCGCCCAGCTGCCAGTTGTAGACGGCGGCGGTGGCGCCGCCGCCGGCATTGATGGCCACGCGCGGCTGTGTAGTCGGCAACAGGATCGGATGGCTGGCGGCGTCGCGCGCGGGGATGGTGTGTGCGCTCATCGCTGTCTTGCGCGGCACGATGGGACCGACGGGCACGGCCGGCGTGGCCGGGGTGCGCGGCTTGATCTCGATGCGCGGACGCGGCGTGCCCTGGGTGCGGCGCTCGGGTGCGTTCTGTACCGTCAGTATCATCGCGGTCGGGTTGTGCGGCGCGCTGCGCACCGTCAGCATGGGCGGCTGCTTGCCGTCGGCGGGGGCGTTGATCTGGACTTCGGCTTTCAGCTTCTCGATGGCGCCGCGCTT
Organism: Duganella sp. S19_KUP01_CR8; assembly: GCF_036688705.1. Classification (NCBI taxonomy): domain Bacteria; kingdom Pseudomonadati; phylum Pseudomonadota; class Betaproteobacteria; order Burkholderiales; family Oxalobacteraceae; genus Duganella; species Duganella sp. S19_KUP01_CR8. The sequence continues at coordinate 206,350 of NZ_JAQQPR010000007.1, forward strand.
GCCGGCGGTGACGTTGATGGTCTTCTTGCCGGCGCGGTTCCATACCAGGTACTGCTTGGAACCGGGCACGCCGTTGATGCTGATGTTGCCGCTTTCGTTGTTATCGTAGGACTGGCCGTTCGGCGCTTTCACTTCAACGCAGATGCTGTCGCCGATGGCGGCGACAGCAGGCGTACAGACAACGGAACCAAGCAGCGGGGTTGGGATGGTTGGTACTTGCAACATGGGAACTCCTGTGGACAGTGGGAATGATGACGTCAGGCCTGTTTGCAGCAGTCCTGGTGTTCCCAGTGTCGTGTGGAGCTCCCCACAAATCGCTCACAAATACCGGGGTCAGGTCCCCCATTTATTCATCAGCTCGGCTTTTTAGCCGAGCTGATGAATAAATGGGGGACCTGACCCCGGGTTATTTTTTCACCACCGCGTAGCGCTCCAGCGTGCGCTTGCGCGCCTCGTCGTGCATGACGATGGGATCGGGATAGTCCAGCGGCAACATGCGCGGCACCAGCCACGGCGCGTGGATTTCCTTGTCGCTCAAATCCTTCAGCTGCGGCAGGTAGCGGCGGATGAACTTGCCCGTGCTGTCGAACTTTTCCGATTGCGTGATCGGATTGAAGATGCGGAAGTAGGGCTGGGCGTCGCAGCCCGACGACGACGCCCATTGCCAGCCGCCGTTGTTGGAGGCCAGGTCGAAGTCGTTCAGGTGCAGCGCGAAATATTCCTCGCCGCGGCGCCAGTCTATGCCCAGGTCCTTGATCAGGAAGCAGGCCGTCACCATGCGCAGGCGGTTGTGCATATAGCCGGTCTGGTTCAGCTGGGCCATGGCGGCGTCCACCAGCGGGTAGCCGGTGCGGCCTTCGCACCAGGCGGCGAACAGTTCTTCGGCTTGCGGGCCGGTTTCCCATTGGATGGCGTCGTAGGCCGGCTTGTAGGCGCCGCCCACCACGTGCGGGTTGTGGAACAGGATCATGGCGTAGAACTCGCGCCAGATCAATTCCGCCAGCCACACCGGCGCGCCTTCGCCGCCGGCGCCGCGCGCCATCAGGTCGACCACGGTGCGCACCAGGTGCCGCACCGACAGCGTGCCGAAGCGGAAATGGATGGACAAATAAGACGGCCCCTTCACGGCCGGGTAGTCGCGTGCATCCTTGTAGCTGGCGATGCGCGGCAGGAAGTCTTCCCACAGTTGCGCCGCGCCCGACATGCCGGTCGGGATCTTCATCTCGGCCAGGTTGCTGGGCTCGAAGCCTAGCTCGGCCAGCGTCGGCAGCGGCTGAGCTTGAGCCCCGGCGGGAGGCGGCGCCAGCCGTGCCGCATGCGGTTCGATGTGATAGGGCGCCAGAACCGAAGGGTCCGCCTCCAGCTTCTTCAGCCAGGCGTTCTTGTAGGGCGTAAACACCGAGAACACGCCGCCGGTCTGCGACAGCACTTCGCTTTTTTCAAAGATCACCTGGTCTTTGTAGCTGAAGAACTGGCGGCCGTCGGCGCGCAGCGACTGTGCCACGGCGTCGTCGCGGGCGATGGCCTGGGGTTCGTAGTCGTGGTTGCAATACACGGCGTCCACGCCCAGCTCGGCGGCCAGGGCCGGGATCGCGGCGGCCGGATCGGCGTGGCGCACGATCAGGTGGCCGCCCAGCTGTTGCAGTTCGGCCGCCACTTCGGCGATGCTGGCGTGGATGAAATCGACCCGGCGGTCGCGGCGCGGCAGGCCGGCCAGGATGGTGGTGTCGTAGACAAAAACGCAATACACGCGCTCGCTGTCTTGCAGGGCCTGGTGCAGGGCGACATGGTCGAAAACCCGCAAATCGCGGCGCAGCCAGACCAGGGAGGAATTCAGTTTCATTCAGTCTGTGTCAATGGGTTGGGGGAACTCAAACATGGCCGCATCCGCAATTCAGTGTAAACTATCGTTTAGACAGAGTTGCTAGCCGCGCGAATACTACAGTAATTGTCAGCAGCACAGAAAGAACACGCATATGAAGAAAAGCAAAATCGGCAAAACTCTCCCTGTACCCGGCCTGCTGCAGGAGGCCGGCGATCCGTTGGAATCCCCTGGTAGCGGTATGGCGGCGACGCTGAACCTGGCAAATCATTTCCTGATTGCAATGCCCTCCATGCAGGATCCGGTCTTTGGCGGCACCGTCGTGTACGTGTGCGAGCACAATGAAAACGGCGTGCTGGGCGTGGTCATCAACAAACCCACCGACATGACGATGGAGGTGCTGTTCGAGCGCATCGACCTCAAGCTGGAGTCCAGCGTCGACGTCGACGCCCCCATCATGTTCGGCGGCCCGGTGCAGGACGACCGCGGCTTCGTGCTGCACACGCCGGGCCAGCGCTATTCCTCGTCGCTGACGGTGACCGAGGACGTGGCCTTCACCACCTCGATCGACGTGCTGGAGGCGGTGGCCGCCGGCGACGGTCCGCCGCGCATGTTGGTGTCGATCGGCTATTCGGGCTGGAGCCCGGGGCAGCTGGAAGACGAGATCAGCCGCAACGGCTGGCTGACCGTGGGCGCCGATCCGGAGATCCTGTTCAACCTGCCGATCGAGGAACGCTACACGGCCGCGATGCGCCTGCTGGGCATCGATCCGCTGATGCTGACCTCCGAGGCGGGTCACGCTTAAATGACCATAGAGACCATCTTCGCTTTCGATTTCGGCGTCAAACGCATCGGTGTGGCCATGGGCAATACGATGATCCGCCAGGCCGAGCCGGTCAAGGTGATCAGCGCCATCGACAACGCCACCCGCTTTGCCGACATCCAGGCGCTGCTGGACGAATGGAAGCCGGCGCGGCTGGTGGTCGGCCTGCCCATGCATCCCGACGGCGCCGAGCACGAAATGACGGCGCGCGCGCGCAAGTTCGCCAATCAACTGCACGGCCGCTTCAGCCTGCCGGTGGAGCTGGTCGACGAGCGCTATTCCTCGGCCGTGATTTCCGCCAAGCGCGGCGAAGTCATCGACGACCGCGCCGCCGCCATCATCCTGCAACAATATTTCGACACCCACTAAATCCCATGTCCACACTGAACCCCAACCAACTCGACGCCGAAGCGCTGTACGCGACCCTGCTGGCCGACGTCAAAGCCGGCCTGGCCGGCGTGGCCGATGTCGCCATCGTCGGCATCCACTCCGGCGGCGCCTGGATCGCCGAACGCCTGGCGGCCGACCTCGGCCTGTCCGCCCGCTGCGGCGTGCTGGACGTGTCCTTCTACCGCGACGATTACGCCAAGAAGGGTTTGCCTGCGGACGTCAAGCCGACCAACATCACCTTCGAGGTGGCGGCCGCCAACCTGCTGCTGGTGGACGACGTGCTGTACACCGGCCGCACCACCCGCGCCGCGATCAACGAGCTGTTCGACTACGGCCGCCCGGCGCGCATCATGCTGGCCGCGCTGGTGGACCGTGGCGAACGCCAGCTGCCGGTGGCGGCCGACTTCGTCGCCGCCCACGTGCAGGTGCCGCAAGGGCAGGCGCTGGTGCTGAAGCGCGCCGACGATGGAAAATTTACGCTAACCATAGAATAACGCTTAGACCAAACTATATGCTTAATCCGCAACTGAACAAACACGGCGAGCTCCAGCACTTGCTGTCGATCGAGGGACTGCCGAAGTCCATCGTCAACCACATCCTGGACACCGCCTCGTCGTTCGTCGGCATCTCCGACCGCGACGTCAAGAAGGTCCCGCTGATGCGCGGCAAGTCGGTGTTCAACCTGTTCTTCGAGAACTCCACGCGCACCCGCACCACCTTCGAGATCGCCTCGAAGCGGCTGTCGGCCGACGTGATCAACCTGAACATCCAGGCCTCGTCCGCCAGCAAGGGCGAGTCGCTGCTCGACACCATCGACAACCTGTCGGCCATGCACGCCGACATGTTCGTGGTGCGCCACGCGCAGTCGGGCGCGCCCTACCTGATCGCCAAGCACCTGCACGACACCAAGCAGTCGCACGTGCACGTGGTCAACGCCGGCGACGGCCGCCACGCGCACCCGACCCAGGGCCTGCTGGACATGTACACCATCCGCCACTACAAGAAGGACTTCACCAACCTGACGGTGGCGATCGTCGGCGACATCCTGCACAGCCGCGTGGCCCGTTCCGACATCCATGCGCTGACCACGCTGGGCGTGCCGGAAGTGCGCGCCATCGGCCCGCACACCCTGCTGCCTGGCGGCCTGGAGCAGATGGGCGTGCGCACCTTCACCAATATGGAAGAGGGCTTGAAGGGCGTCGACGTGATCATCATGCTGCGCCTGCAGAACGAGCGCATGAGCGGCGCGCTGCTGCCGTCGGCGCAGGAATACTTCAAGAGCTACGGCCTGACGCCGGAACGCCTGGCGCTGGCCAAGCCGGACGCGATCGTCATGCACCCGGGCCCGATGAACCGCGGCGTCGAGATCGACTCGGCGGTGGCGGACGGTCCGCAGGCGGTGATACTGCCGCAGGTGACTTTCGGGATTGCAGTACGCATGGCGGTAATGAGCATAGTGGCGGGGACGCAGGGATGAGCGCAGGCATGAAACTACACATTAAAAACGGTCACCTGATCGATCCGGCCAATGGCATCGACGGCAAGAACGACCTCTACATCGCCGACGGCAAAGTGCTGGCGGTGGGCAGCGCGCCAAGCGGCTTCACGGCCGACCAGACCATCGACGCCAGCGGCCTGATCGTCTCGCCCGGCTTCGTCGACCTGTCCGCGCGCCTGCGCGAGCCGGGCTACGAATACAAGGCCACGCTGGAATCGGAAATGCAGGCCGCCATGCAAGGCGGCGTGACCAGCCTGATCTGCCCGCCGGACACCGATCCGGTGCTGGACGAGCCGGGCCTGGTCGAGATGCTCAAGCACCGCGCCAAGACGCTGAACCAGGCCAATGTGCACCCGCTGGGCGCGCTGACCGTCGGCCTCAAGGGCAAGGCGCTGACCGAGATGGCCGAGCTGACCGAAGCGGGCTGCATCGGCTTCGCGCAAGCGGAAGAGCCGATCGAAGACACCAACGTGCTGCTGCGCGCCATGCAGTACGCCAAGACCTTCAACTACACCGTGTGGCTGCGTCCGCAGGATGCGCACATCGGCCGCGGCGGCATCGCGGCCAGCGGCCCGCTGGCTTCGCGCCTGGGCTTGTCCGGCGTGCCGGTGATGTCGGAAACCATCGCGCTGCACACGATCTTTGAACTGATGCGTTCCACCGGCGCCCGCGTGCACCTGTGCCGCATGTCGTCGGCGGCCGGCCTGGAGCTGGTGCGCAACGCCAAGAAGGAAGGCTTGCCCGTCACCTGCGACGTCGGCGCCCACCACATCCACCTGACCGACGCCGATATCGGCTTCTTCGATTCGAACGCGCGCGTGACGCCGCCGTTCCGCAGCCAGCGCGACCGCGACGCGATCCGCCTCGGCCTGCTGGACGGCACGGTCGACGCGCTGTGCTCGGACCACACGCCGGTCGACGACGACGAGAAACTGCTGCCGTTCGGCGAAGCCTCGCCCGGCGCCACCGGGCTGGAGCTGCTGCTGTCGCTGGCGCTGAAATGGGCCGACGACTACGCCGCCACCCAGGACACGGGCGCGGTGCGTCCGCTGGCGCGCGCGCTGGCCCGCATCACCTCCGACGCGGCCCGCGTGGCCGGGCTGGACGCCGGCACCCTGTCGGTCGGCGCCTCGGCCGACGTCTGCCTGTTCGATCCTGAAGCGCGCTGGACCGTGGAAGCATCGGCGCTGGCCAGCCAGGGCAAGCACACGCCGTTCATCGGCTACAACCTGGCCGGACAGGTCCGCACCACCATCGTGGCAGGTCACGTCGCCTACCAACGCAGCTGATCGGTTTGCATGAAGCTTACGATGATCTTCCGCCTGGTGCGGGTGTTTGTGCATGTGCTGGTCGGGATGACGATCTGTGCGACGGTGTTCCCCTGGAGTGGGCAGGAAAAGCGTAACGGCCACATCCGCCGCTGGTCGACCCGGCTGCTGGCGATGTGCAATGTGACGGTGGAGCAGAGCGCCGGCGTGCCCTTGCTGGACCGGGCGATGGTGGTGGCCAATCACGTCTCGTGGCTGGACATCTTCGTCATCCACAGCCTGCATCCGAGTCACTTCGTGGCCAAGGCCGAGATCCGCGCGTGGCCGCTGGCCGGCTGGCTGGCGGAGAAGGCCGGCACCGTGTTCATTTCGCGTGGCAACCGGCGCGACCTGCGGCACATCTTCAAGGGACTGGTGCACAGCCTGGAGCGCGGCGAGCGCGTGGCCTTTTTCCCGGAGGGGACCACGGCGGCGCAGGGCAGCCTGCTGCCGTTCCACGCCAATCTGTTCGAGGCGGCGATCGACGCCAAGGTGCCGGTGCAGGCGATCGCGCTGTCCTACCGCGAGCCGTCGGGCGCTTCGCATCCGTCGGTGGATTTCATCGGCGAGACCACCTTCGCCGAGAGCATCATGCTGATCCTGGATGGTCCGCCGGTGAAGGCCCGCTTGACGATACTGCCGGCCATAGCCAGCATCGGCGCGCATCGCCGCGAGCTGGCCGAGGCCACGCACCAGGCCGTCGCCGCCGCGCTGGGCGTGACGGCAACCCCGCACGGCTAGGCGGGGTCTGACCCCTCGGGGTCAGACCCCTGGCTTGCGGGGTTATTTTTTGCCGCTGTGTTGCTGGAATTCCGGGCACTGCACTTGCAGCAGGCTGCGGTCTTCCAGGCACACGGCGCTCAGCTGGCCGCCCCACACGCAGCCACTGTCGAGCCCGATCAAATGCGGCTTCAGCACCAGGCCCAGCGCCGACCAGTGGCCGAACACCACCGTCTCCTTGCGGCTGCGCCGGCCCGGCACCTCGAACCACGGCATCAGGCCTGAGCCTTTTTCCGCCGTGCCGCTTTCCTTCATCTTGAAATCCATCACGCCGTCGGCATCGCAGAAGCGCAGCCGCGTCATCGCGTTGATGATGCAGCGCAGCCGGTCCGCGCCCTGCAGCTCGTCGCTCCACTGGTCGGGCAGGTTGCCGTACATCTCGGCCAGGAACTCCTCCATGCCGGCGCCGCGCAGCATCTGCTGCACTTCGCCGGCCAGGGCCATCGCCTGCGCCGCCGTCCATTGCGGCAGCAGGCCGGCGTGCACCAGCAGATGGCCCTGGGTGTGGATGGCCAGCGGACGGCGTCGCAGCCAATCGATCAGCTCGTCCCGGTCGGGCGCGTGCAGGATCTCGGCCAAGGTGTCGGACTTGTGCTCGGGCCGGATGCCGTAGGCCACCGCCAGCAAGTGCAGGTCATGATTGCCGAGTACGCTATCGATGCGGCCGCCGCTGCCCATCGCCAGCGCGCGCACATGGCGCAGCGTGGCCAGCGAATCCGGGCCACGATTGATCAGGTCGCCAGCAAACAGTATGACGGGCTCTTCTTCACCGGCATGTTCGCGGACCCGTTCCAGCAGCAACAAGGTCTGCTCATGGCAGCCCTGCAAATCCCCGATTACATAGGTTTTCATATGGATGCTCTGTGGTTCGTTGCTTTGGAATCTGAAATACCCTGAAATCAGAGCGTGGGGTGTCGATTTTTGCCCGGTAGCAGGGCAGTTTCACATAAAATCATGCTTACGACTAATTTGACTCTTGCAGCGGGATACTAAATGATTTTTGTGACGGGTGGTGCGGGTTTCATCGGCTCGAATTTTGTCCTCGACTGGCTGGCTCAGTCGGACGAGTCTGTCATCAACTACGATAAGCTGACCTACGCAGGCAATCTGAACAATCTGGCGTCGCTGAAGCAGGATGGTCGCCACACCTTCGTGCGCGGCGACATCTGCGACCAGGCGCAAGTGCTGGCCTTGTTCCAGCAGCACAAGCCGCGCGCGGTGGTGCACTTCGCCGCCGAGAGTCATGTGGACCGCTCCATCCTCGGACCGGGCGAGTTCATCAACACCAACATCAACGGCACCTTCAGCCTGCTCGAAGCGACGCGCGCCTACTGGTCGGCGCTGCCGGACGACGAGAAGGCCGCGTTCCGCTTCCTGCACGTGTCCACCGACGAAGTCTACGGCACGCTGGGCCCGGACGATGCGCCGTTCAGCGAGACCACCGCGTTCGCGCCGAACAGCCCGTACTCGGCGTCGAAGGCCGCCTCCGACCACCTGGTGCGTTCGTATCACCACACCTACGGCCTGCCGACGGTGACCACCAACTGCTCCAACAACTACGGCCCGTATCACTTCCCCGAGAAGCTGATCCCGCTGATCATCGCCAACGCGCAGGCCGGCAAGCCGCTGCCGATCTACGGCGACGGCCAGCAGGTGCGCGACTGGCTGTACGTCAGCGACCACTGCGCGGCGATCCGCCGCGTGCTGGAAGCGGGCCGGCTGGGCGAGACCTACAACGTCGGCGGCTGGAACGAGATGGCCAACCTGGACGTGGTGCACACCCTGTGCGACATGCTGGACCGGCTCAAGCCGAAGGCGGACGGCGCCAGCTACCGCGCGCAAATCACCTACGTCAAGGACCGCCCCGGCCATGACCGCCGCTACGCCATCGACGCCCGCAAGCTGGAGCGCGAACTGGGCTGGAAGCCGGCCGAGACCTTCGAGACCGGCATCGCCAAGACCGTGCAGTGGTACCTGGACAATCAGGCCTGGGTGGCCGACGTGCAGTCGGGCAGCTACGCCAAGTGGGTGGAAACCAATTACTTTAACCGCGAAGGCCAGCAATGAGCACTCCTACGACTAGCCGCAAAGGCATCATCCTGGCCGGTGGTTCCGGCACCCGCCTGTATCCGGTGACGATGAGCGTCTCCAAGCAGCTGCTGCCGATCTACGACAAGCCGATGATCTACCATCCGCTGACGGTGCTGATGTTGGCCGGCATGACCGAGATCCTGCTGATCTCGACGCCGCAGGACACGCCGCGCTTCCAGGACCTGCTGGGCGACGGCAGCCAGTGGGGCATCCACATCAGCTACGCGGTGCAGCCTTCGCCGGACGGCCTGGCGCAAGCCTTCATCATCGGCAAGGAATTCGTCGGCGATTCGCCGTCGGCGCTGATCCTGGGCGATAACATCTACTACGGCAATGACCTCGACGCCTTGCTGCGCCACGCCACCGAGCAGACCGACGGCGCCACCGTGTTCGCCTACCACGTGCAGGACCCGGAACGCTACGGCGTGGTCGAGTTCGACGCCGACCGCACGGCCGTGTCGATCGAGGAAAAACCGCTCAAGCCGAAGTCGAACTACGCCGTCACCGGCCTGTACTTCTACGACAACCAGGTGTGCGACATCGCCGCCAGCATCAAGCCGTCCGCGCGCGGCGAGCTGGAGATCACCGACGTCAACCGCGTCTACCTGGAAAAGCAGCAGCTCAACGTCGAAGTGATGGGGCGCGGCATGGCCTGGCTGGACACCGGCACCCACGAGTCGCTGCTCGATGCCTCGCAGTTCATCGCCACCATTGAAAAGCGCCAGGGCCTGAAAGTGGCTTGCCCGGAAGAGATCGCCTACCGCAAGGGCTATATCGACGCCGCCCAGTTGCGCAAGCTGGCCGAGCCGCTGAAGAAAAACAACTACGGCCAGTACCTGCTGCAGATCCTCGAAGACAAGGTCGTACCGCGATGAATGTGATTGCCACGCCGCTGGAGGGCTTGCTGGTGCTGGAGCCGCGCGTGTTCGGCGACGACCGCGGCTTTTTCTACGAGAGTTTCAACGCCCGCCGTTTCGCCGAGCTGACCGGCGTCACCCTGCCGTTCGTGCAGGACAACCACTCGCGCTCGGCCAAGGGCGTGCTGCGCGGCCTGCATTACCAGATCCAGCAGGCGCAGGGCAAGCTGGTGCGCGCCACCGCCGGCAGCGTGTTCGACGTCGCCGTGGACATGCGCAAGAGCTCGGCCACCTTCGGCCAGTGGTACGGCATCGAGCTGTCGGCCGAGAACAAGAAGCAGATGTGGATACCGCCCGGCTTCGCGCACGGCTTCGTGGTCACCAGCGACGCCGCCGAATTCCTCTACAAGACCACCGACTACTGGGCGCCCGAGCACGAGCGCTCGGTGCTGTGGAACGACCCGGCCATCGGCATCGAGTGGCCGGCGCTGGACGCCGCGCCGCTGCTGTCCGGTAAAGACCAGGCCGCCTTGCTGCTGGCCGACGCCGAGGTGTTCGCATGAAAATCCTGCTGACCGGCAGCAGCGGCCAGGTGGGGTATGAACTGGCGCGCAGCCTGCAAGGCATAGGCGAGGTGGTGGCGGTGGACCGCAACGTGATGGACTTGTCCGACCTGGACCAGGTGCGCGACGTGATCCGCCGCGAGAAGCCGGGGCTGATCGTCAATCCGGCCGCCTACACGGCGGTCGACAAGGCCGAGAGCGAGCCCGAACTGGCGCACCGCATCAACGCCGAAGCGCCGGGCCTGATGGCGCGGGAAGCCAAACTGCTGGGCGCGGCCATGGTGCACTACTCGACCGACTACGTGTTCGACGGCAGCGCGCCGTCGGCGCGGGTGGAGGACGACGCCACCGGCCCGCTCAACGTCTACGGCGCCAGCAAACTGGCCGGCGAGCAAGCCATCGCCGCGGCCGGCATACCGCACCTGATCTTCCGCACCAGCTGGGTGTACGGCATGCGCGGCAAGAACTTCCTGTTGACCATGCTGCGCCTGGCCAAGGAGCGCGACGAGCTGCGCGTGGTGGCCGACCAGCACGGCGCGCCGACCTGGAGCCGCACCATCGCCGACACCACCGCGCTGGTGCTGTCGCAAGCCCACGCGGGCGGGCGCGAGTGGTGGGTGCAGAACAGTGGCGTGTATCACCTGAGCGCCCAGGGCCAGACCACCTGGTTCGAGTTCACCCAGGCCATCATCGAGGCGGCGGGGCTGGAATGCCGCGTGCTGCCGATCACCAGTGCCGAATACCCGGTGCCCGCCAAGCGCCCGCAGTACTCGGTGCTGTCGTCCGAGCGCCTGATGGCGCGCTTCTGTCACTTGCCGGACTGGAAAGAGGCCTTGCACCTGTGCATGCGCTGAGTTGTATCGGTTAGTAAGCAATCCCACCGTCCCCATACGCTGCTGCTATCATGCCGACGCGCCATAACGGCGCGCCGGCATGCTTCCCCGCGGCTGACGTTGCAAAACTGTCCAATGTTTGACGCCGGGCAGCTATTACTAGCCGTCAATTCAGGACCGGCCCGCTTAATCCGGTACAATCGCGGGTTAGCGTGTAGTCCATCCTTATCGGTTAGCGCATCCGGTAATTTTGTATAGAAAAATATGTTTTCCTTTTTACTGAGCTTTGTCGCTTCCGCGCTGCTAACCCTGCTGGTGATTAAAGAAGCGAGACTGCACGGTCCTGCGCTCGATTCCGATTTCATGGGCGTACAAAAAGTGCACGCCCACCATGTCGCCCGTATTGGCGGCTTATCGATATTCTTATCGGTGGCGCTGAGTTCTTTCATTTCCATTTGGCGGGTGCCGGCCATGACGCATTGGCTGATGTCGCTATTGGCCTGTTCCGCCGTGGCCTTTGTCGGCGGCATCGTCGAGGATTACACCGGTCGCGTCAGCGCCGCGCGCCGCCTGGTGCTGACCATGGCCGCCGCCGCGCTCGGCTATTTCCTGCTCGACGCCCGCGTCGACCGCATCGACTGGGCGTTTTCCGCCTGGCCGCTGCAATACATGTGGCTGACCCTGCCGCTGACGGTGCTGGCCGTGGCCGGCATCGCCAACGCGGTCAACATCATCGACGGTTTCAACGGCCTGGCCAGCGTGGTGTGCATCTGCATGCTGCTGTCGCTGGGTTATGTGGCCTTGCAGGTCAATGATATGTTCGTCTTGATCGCGGCGCTGATGGTGGCGGGCGCCACCGCCGGCTTCCTGATCTGGAATTATCCGGTCGGCATGATCTTCCTGGGCGACGGCGGCGCGTATTTCATCGGCTTCATGCTGGGCGAACTGGCCTTGCTGCTGGTGATGCGCAACCCGCAAGTTTCCACCTGGTACGCGGCGCTGCTGTTAATCTACCCGACCTTTGAAACCTTATTCTCCGTTTATCGCCGCATGTTTGTCCGTGGAAAGTCTCCGGCCATGCCGGACGGCATCCATTTGCATAGCCTGATCTTCCGCCGCATCGTGCAATGGGCGGTCGGCCGTAAAGAGGCGCGCGCGCTGATACGCCGCAATTCGATGACCTCGCCGTATTTATGGCTGTTTTCGCTGATGGCGGTGATACCGGCCACGGTATTGTGGCGCCACACCTGGGCATTAATGGTTTTCTGTATTTTGTTTATCAGCAGTTACATCTGGATATATGTCCGTATCGTCCGCTTTAAAGCCCCGCGCTGGATGATACGCCATAAGAAAACCTGACTTTTTTATGTTGATGTAATATATTCCCGCCGGGTTTTATATCACCTCACTTAAAAGGAATACCAAATGGATCTGTCGAATATGTCCTCCGCCGATTTGCGTAATCTGCAGGAACAAGTTAAGCGCGAATTAAAGCAGCGCGAAAGCCAGGACCTGGCCAAGGCGCGCGAACAGATACTGGCCATTGCCCAAAGCGTGGGCGTGCCCTTGAAAGACCTGGTTGGCGGCGCGGCCGGCACCCGGGCCAAGACCGGCAGCGTGGTGCCACGCTACCGCAATCCGGCCGATGCCTCGCAACTCTGGACCGGCCGCGGCCGCCAGCCGAAGTGGGTCAAGGACTGGCTGGAAGCCGGTAAAGACATCGCCGGCTTAAAGGTTTAAACTGCTTGCACTCCGATAACCTGCGGCTGGTACAACCAGCCGCTTTCACTCTACTCGCATACATTCCACACTATGGTTTCTTTATCTAAAACGATCTTCAAGGCTTACGACATCCGCGGCATCATCGATAAAACCCTGGATGCGGGCGTCGCGCGCCAGATCGGCCAGGCCTTCGGCCAGGCGGCGCTGGCCAAGGGCGAGACCAAAGTTGTGATCGGCCGCGACGGTCGCCTGTCCGGCCCGGTGCTGACGGCAGCGCTGGCCGAGGGCCTGCAAGCGGCCGGTGTGGATGTGATCGACCTGGGCGTGGTCGCCACGCCGATGGTGTATTTCGGCACCAATGTGCTGGGCGCCGCGTCCGGCATCATGGTCACCGGCAGCCACAATCCGCCCGACTACAACGGCTTCAAGATGGTGCTGGCCGGCGAAGCGATCCACGGCGACGCCATCACCGCGCTGTACCAGCGCATCGTCGACCACGACGGTAGCGCCGCCGCCAACAAGGGCGCCTACAGCACCCACGACATCCGCGCCCAATACCTGGAGCGCATCATCGGCGACGTCAAGCTGGCGCGTCCGATCAAGATCGCGGTGGACTGCGGCAACGGCGTGGCCGGCGCGTTCGCGGGCGACCTGTTCCGTGGCATGGGCTGCGAAGTGGTCGAACTGTTCTGCGAAGTGGACGGCAACTTCCCCAACCATCATCCCGATCCTGCGCATCCGGAAAACCTGCAAGACCTGATCCGCTGCCTGCAGGAGACCGACGCTGAACTGGGCATCGCCTTCGACGGCGACGGCGACCGCCTGGGCGTGGTCACCAAGGATGGCCAGATCATCTATCCGGACCGCCAGATGATGTTGTTCGCGGCCGACGTGCTGAGCCGCCATCCGGGCGAGCAGATTTTGTACGACGTCAAGTGCACCCGCCACCTGGCGCCGTGGATCAGCAAGCATGGCGGCGTGCCGCTGATGTACAAGACCGGCCACTCGCTGGTCAAGGCCAAGCTGCGCGAAACCGGCGCCCCGCTGGGCGGCGAAATGAGCGGCCACATCTTCTTCAAGGACCGCTGGTACGGTTTCGACGACGGCCTGTACTCCGGCGCCCGCCTGCTGGAAATCCTGACCCGCGAAGCCGATCCGTCCAAGCTGCTGAACTCGCTGCCGCAATCGGACAGCACGCCCGAGCTGCACCTGCACCTGAACGAAGGCGAGAACGTCATCGTCATGGACAAGCTGCGCGCCGACGCCAAGTTCCCCGGCAACGTGCAGATCATCACCATCGACGGCCTGCGGGTGGAATACGAAGATGGCTTCGGCCTGGCGCGTTCGTCCAACACCACGCCGGTGATCGTGATGCGCTTCGAAGCCGAAACGCCGGCCGCGCTGGCGCGCATCCAGGGCCAGTTCAAGAGCGTGATCCTGGCTGCCAAGCCGGACGCGGAACTGCCGTTCTAAGCGCATGACGGCGCAAGCGGGCGGCCGCAAGCCGCTGAACATTTTGCTGGTGCGCGTCTCCTCGCTGGGCGACGTGCTGCACAACCTGCCGATGGTGGCCGATATCGCCCGCCATTTCCCGGACGCGAATATCGACTGGGTGGTGGAGGAGGGCTACGTCAGCCTGGTGCGGCTCAACGCCCGCGTGCGCACCATCATTCCGTTTGCGCTGCGGCGCTGGCGCAAGAGTCTCGGCAAGCCCGAGACCCGCGCCGAGATCAAAAGCTTTTTCCGTACGCTGCGCGGGCAGCAGTACGACTATGTATTCGATACGCAGGGATTGCTCAAGACCGGCATCATCATGGGCGCGGCCCGGGTGGTGAAGTGCGGCCGCAAGGTTGGCCTGGCCAACGGCAGCGAAGGCTCCGGCTACGAAGGCATCTCGCGCATCTTCCACAACCTGAGCATCCCGACCGATCCGCGCACGCACGCGGTGGCGCGCGGCCGCCTGGTGGCCGGCGCTGCGCTGGGCTACGCGGTCGATACGCCGGCCGATTTCGGCCTGCCGGAAGTGTCGGCCAGCGAGCCGCGTCCGGACTGGATGCCGGCCGAGCCATACGCCGTCTACTTCCACGGCACCGCGCGCGATCCGAAGAAATGGGCGCCGGAGAACTGGATAGCGCTGGGCCGCGAACTGGCGCCCATGCCCATCCTGCTGCCCTGGGGCTCGCCGAAGGAGAAGGCCGAAGCCGAGGTACTGGCCGCCGGCCTGCCGAACGCGCGCGTGCTGCCGAAACTGTCGATGGCCGATGCGATGTTGCTGGCGCGTCACGCCGGCCTGGTGATCGGCGTCGATACGGGATTGACCCATATCGCCGCTGCCTTCGTGCGGCCGACGGTGGAGATCTACGCCGATTCGCCGCGCTGGAAGACCGAGGGCAACTGGTCGCCGCGCATCATCAACCTGGGCGATCGCGGCACGCCGCCGTCGGTGGCCGAAGTGCTGTCCGCAGCCCGTAGCTTGCTCGCGCAGTCATAAGTAATCGCCATGCGTATTTTCTATTCCGTGATGTGGTGCCTGGCCTTGCCGCTGGTGCTGACCCGCTTGTGGCTGCGCGGCCGCAAGGAGCCGGGTTATCGCCAGCATTGGGGCGAGCGCCTGGGCTTCTACACCGGCGCCGCTTCTGATGTGCAGACGCTGTGGGTACACGCCGTGTCGGTGGGCGAAACGCGCGCCGCCGAGCCGTTGATCGACGCCTTGCTGGCCGAGTATCCGAACAGCCGCATCGTCCTCACCCACATGACGCCGACTGGCCGCGCCACCGGCAAGACCCTGTTCGCCAAACATGGCGCGCGGCTGGTGCAATCGTATCTGCCGTATGACACTGCGACGATGGTGGGCAGCTTCATCAAACATTTCAAGCCTGCGGTCTGCATCCTGATGGAGACCGAGGTGTGGCCGAACCTGATCGCGGTGTGCGGCAAGCGCGGCGTGCCGGTGGTGCTGGCCAACGCCCGCCTGTCGGAGCGTTCGCTGCGCAGGTCGCGCCGCTTCGGTTCCCTGCTGGTGGATGCCGCGCGCGGCATCTCGCTGGTCGCGGCGCAGACGGCGGCCGATGCGGAGCGCGTGCGCTCGCTGGGCGTGCAGCGCGTCGAGATCACCGGCAGCATCAAGTTCGACGTGGTGGTGCCGGATGCGGCGCTGGCCATCGGCGCGGCGCTGCGCGGCGTGATCGGCGGCCGTCCGGTGCTGCTGTGCGCCAGCACGCGCGAGGGCGAGGAAGAACTGATACTCGATGCCTTCCGCCAGCAGCGCGCAAGCTTGCCGTCCAATGTATTGCTGCTGATCGTGCCGCGTCATCCGCAGCGTTTCGATGAAGTGGAGAAGATGGTCGGCGCGCATGGCTTGAGCGTGCAGCGCCGCAGCAAGCTGGCGCTGGACGGCGGCGATGCCGCGTTGCCGGGAGTTGTCGATGTGCTGCTGGGGGATTCGATGGGCGAGATGTTCGCCTACTACGCGGCCTGCGATGTGGCCTTCGTCGGCGGCAGCCTGCTGCCGCTGGGCGGCCAGAACCTGATCGAGCCGGCGGCGCTGGGCAAGCCGGTGCTGATCGGAGTACACACCTTCAACTTCGCGCTGGTGACGGAAGATGCGTTGGCTGCAGGCGGCGCGCAACGCGTCGCCGATGCGGCGGAGCTGATGTCCGCCGCAGGGCGTCTGCTGAACGATGAAGCGGCGCGCGCGGCGATGGGCCGCAACGCGCTGGCCTTCGCCAACCAGCATCGCGGCGCCACGCGCCGCACGCTGGCGTTGTTGCCGGCGCTAATCAAACCTTAAGAACCTCGTCGTTCCCGCGCAGGCGGGAATCCATGCTGCGCCTCTGACCACGAGACGTATGGATTCCCGCCTGCGCGGGAACGACGGATTATCCGGCCAACTCCATCTCTTCAGCGTAGCGCAGCACCGTGGAGTGCTGGCGGCAGAAGCGCGTCGCCGCCTTGTAGCCGATATCGAACAGGAACTGCATGTTCGACGACGACCAGTCCATCGTGTTCGGCATATGCTCGTCCGGCACGGCGGCCATCAACTCCAGCTTGAGCATGCGGCGTTTTGGCAGGCCGGTCTTGCGGTCGGTGTTGTGCTCCAACTCGAACAGGCGGATCTGGTTCTGCGAAATCTTCACCAGCGGCGTGATCATCGAACCTACCCACGCGTCGTACAGGTTGCGCGGCTTGCGCAGCAGGCGTTCGTCGCCGAGGATGTCGAGCACGATCAGTGTGTCGGTGTCGTGGTGATCGCCTTTGCCTTCGATGAAGGGATCGAAGTTCAAGGTCTCCAGCGCGGCGCCTTCGATGTAGTCTTCGCCGTCGATTTCAGTCGGCGCGTACAGGAAGGGGAAGGACAGCGCGGCGCGCACGTGTTCCGCCTTGATTTCGTGCTTGTCCCAGATCGTCATGCGATGCTGGTTCAGGTTGTAGGCGTTGATGTAGAACTCCGGCTTCATGCTGGCGATGGCGGAGAAATCAACCGCGCCTTCCAGGAACGGCGCATGCGCGCACAAGCCCAGGCTCTTGGCCGACAGGTTGGACGGCGACATGGTCGACATCAGCAACTGCGTCCAGTCGGTCCACGGCACCGAGCCTTGGGCGAACACGTTTTGCATCGCGCCAAACACCGGGTGGCTGCTCGATGGCGCGAAGGCGTTGCGGAAGGCGTCCGCTTCCTGGCCCGGCTTGTGGAAGATCTTGTAGTTCACCGGCATCATCTTGTAGATGCTGTCGGAGACGCCGGTATCGGCCCAGCGTTTCAGCGCTTCGCGCGGCGAGCCTTCCAATGGCGCCGCGTACAGCAAGCCCATCAGAACACCCGCTCCGGAAGCGGAAATCACATCGAATTCGACTTCCTGGTCGAGGAAGGCAGCCAGCGCGCCGGCGATCAGAGGCGAGTTCGGCGCGCCTCCACCCAAGACCAGGCCGGTCTTCTTTTTCATAGTTTGTTGCATTAAATTTATCCCTTATGCGGCAGTGCAGCAGAAGTTATCACGATAAATTCCATACAGCAACTTTTAATATCGAATGATAGATATTTGCGATTCGGATAATGGTATTGCAGTTATCTTCATTTTTGCGTGCGGCCCAGCATGCGCGTCAAGGTGGCGTCCTTGTCGACGAGGTGGTGTTTGAGCGCGGCGGCGGCATGCAGCACGATCAGCGTCAGCAGCAGGTAGCCGAGGAAGCCGTGCATGTCCTGGCCGATGTCGGACCAGCGCGCGCTGAGCGGCACGGCCTGGTCGCCGAGGTGGTGGCTGGGGAAAATCTCCCAGCCGAAGATGCCGAAGCCGTGGCCGCTGGCGCCGGAGTAGAGCATGCCGCTCAGCGGCATCACGACGGTCAGGATCAGCAGCACCACGTGCGCCGCCACGGTGGTCACATGCTCCAGCCGCGACACCGGCCGCACCGGCTGCGGCAGGCCATTGCGCCAGCGCCAGGCCAGCCGCGCCAGGATCGCCACGAAGACCAGCAGGCCTATCGATTTGTGGATGTCGTACAGATGCCAGGATTCGGTCTCGACCATGTAGATGCCGAGCGCGATCAGGCCGATGATGCTGGCCGCCACCAGCCAGTGCAAAACGATGGTGGTGCGGCTGAAGTTTGTTTTGGTATCCATGGCGTTAATTAGAACACAAAAATTAGAACACAAAATTCATGGCCGTCTCCAGGCTGAATGCGCGCGCCTCGCTGAACGGCAGGCTGTCGGTGCGCACGCGCAGACGGAGCGGGCCCTGCTCGTATCCCAGTCCCACCATGTTGAAACGCGTGTCATAGCTGGCGCTGAGCGTTCCCCAGCGACTGGCGTAGCTGCCGATGGCTTCCGGTATGGTGGTGCCGGCGATGCGCTGGGCGCCGATGCGTAGCGCCCATTGCTGGTGGCGGTAGGTGAGGTTCAGCGCGGTGCTGGCGCCGATGGTGCCGGTGCGTTCGATCAAGCTGTTCTGGCCCACCATCTGCGGCTGGTAGTTGATGTAGCCGTCGCTGTCGACCGTGCGCACGTTGGAGGCGATGACTTTGACCACCGACGGCAAATTGGTCCAACGCATGCGGCTCCACAAGTCATTGACCGCCAGGTTGGCGGTCAGCTGACTGCTCAGCGGCCATTGCAGGGCGGCCGAGATGCTGGCCCCCGACGATTTTTGCGTCGCATCCGGTTTGAACGGGTAGTCGTAGCCGGTGTTCGAATTCCGGTACGTGCCGTCGATCCGATAGGCGGTGTCGGGCGTGTAGCTCAGCTTGCCGGACACGTCGCTATCGTGATTGCGGACGTGTCCGTAGACTGCGGCGGACACCAGCAGCAAGGGTTGGCCGGCAGCCTGTTCGGGCAGCACAAAAGTACGGCCCAGGCGCGCGCCCGCCGCCGCCCATTGGGTCGAATGCGCATCGGCCGTGAAATCGCGGGCCTTGGCGGGCGGTTTGTGGCTTTGATAGACATGGTACAGGTCCACCGTGTCGCGGCTCGCCTCCAGCGAGAGTTCCAGCCGGTACTCCGCGCCGAGGCGCCAGCCGTCTTTCTCCACGCCGAATTCCACGCGGTCCCGCTGCAGGAAGGCGTTGCGGCCGTTGCGTGGGCTGTAGCCGCTGCTCCAGTCGCGGTTCAGTTCGCGGATCGGCACGGCATCGTAGGCCGCCCAGGCTTGGGTCTTGGCATACAGCTGCCAAGCGGCGCTGGGGGCCCGCAGTGCAATGTCGCTGTCGGCGACGGCTGTCTGCGCCGCCGCCCCGCCTGTCACAAGCAGGGCGCTCAGTAAAGAAAATAAGCGCATGGTGGATTAATAGATCGACTCGAAACTGCCGTCGGCGTAGTTGATCATCTTGGTGCTGGTATTGATCAACGCAGTCCGGCTGTTGTTCTTGAAGACGCCGTAGTACTTGTCGCCGTCGACCACATTGACCGTGACGCCTGTGGCGCTGCCGATGTGGACCGTTCTCGGCAAGGAGTTGTTGCCGTCAAAGGAGATCGCGTTCGCGCCGTCGTTGTAGGTGGCGTTGAACTCGCTGGTCTTGTAGCCGGTGGCGCGGGCGGCAAACGTCACCGCCAGCAGCGGACGGCTGGCAATCTTCAGGCTGCCCTTGAACGCTGCGTTGCCCGTGCCGAAGTTGGTCGCGGACTGCGGCGCCGAGCTGTCGTAGGCTTTGTAGTTCAGCACTTCGGCGGTGATGACGCCGTTGAAGTTCTCGGCCCGGTTGTTGGTGAAGCTGCCGCTGAACTGCGCATAGTTGGGCAGGTAGCGATTGCCGTATTTGTCGGTATCAAATTTGCTCAGGGATAAAGTGCCGCTGACTTTGCTGCTGGCCGTCGCGACTTCGATTCCCAGTTTGCCTTCGGTGACGCGATACTTGCCGCCGTTGTCGGCCACACGGATGAAGGAGCCGTCGGAGATCTTGACGTTGCCCAGCGTCGCGCTGTTCTTGATGGCGTCGACGTAGCCGGAGAACGTGTACTTGTTGATGTTGTTCGCTTCCGCCGTGGTGGCGGTATTGATGCGCCAGGTTTCGTAGTCGGTGAGCGCAACGCCGCTGGCGTCGGTGCGTGCCGGCATGGTGCCGACAATCAGCGCCGTGGTGACGGCGTTGCCGGTCATCGTGTAGGCGATGCTGCCGCTTGCGGCGCTGCCGACGGCAACCGGACCACTCAGCGTCCGGATGTTATAGGCGAGACCTTGCTGATCCTTCAGGTATTCCTGCGAGGCGCGTTGCGTCTGGGCGGTGTAGCTGAAACTGCCGCTGGCGACCGGCAGCAGTGTGATGTTCCGGACGATCACGGAGCGGGTGTATTGACCGCTGGATCCTGTGCCGCGTTCCGAGCCCTCGACGATCTTGCCGTTCAATGCGCAGGCGACGCTCTTCGGGGTGACCGATGGCACATCGCCTGCCGTCATGGCGATGGTGGCCGCTACATCCTTGTAGAGCGTGCACGAACCCAGCGCGGAGGCTGCCGAACCGTCGTTGACGGTGATGGCCGTGGACTTGCCCTGCGTGTAGTCGTTGAACAATTTGATACCGCGACCGGATACGACGACCCAGTCGGCCAGGCTCTGGTCCAGCGGCGCCACGGCGGTTTCAAAATCGGTCTTCATCGCGTCCAGGCTGCTGCGCAGGCCGCCGCCGTCCTTGTTGGCGTCCGACCATGCTTGCAGGTTGGTGCGCAAACTGGCGAACAAGGCTTTCGTTTCGCCCACCGGGTTTGATGGGGTTGGTGTCGGCGTCGGCGTTGGTGTTGGCACCGGCGTTGGCACGGGAACCGGAGTCGGCACAGGTGTCGGAACCGGAGTTGGTACAGGAGTTGGTACAGGCGTCGGAACCGGGGTAGGAACCGGAGTTGGTACGGGCGTTGGAACCGGAGTCGGTACAGGTGTCGGTGTCGGCGTTGGCGTCGGAGTCGGAGTCGGCGTAGGAGTCGGAGTCGGAGTCGGAGTTGGCGTCGGCACAGGTGTCGGAACCGGCGTCGGCACAGGCGACGGGGTATTGACGGCGACGTCGGAGAACAGCTTCTGGCCATCCAGCGTTTTCAGCGACGTTTTGTTGACGGCCGTGTCACTGGCCACCGTGGTCAGCGCCGCGAGCAAGGCATCCTTCGCGCCGCCGGAAATGCTGACGGCGCCATTTTTCATCGTTGCGGTACCGGTCGTTGCGGTCACCGCGCATTTGACTTTTTCGCCTGGCGTGCCGGCGCATCCCATACGGTTAGCGTGGGCAATTTGCGAGATCGCCGCCAGCGCCACGGATTGCAATTTTTCCGCCGCGTCGCCCGTATTGGCGGCGGCGTCGCTATTGGCGTTGAGCGGTTTGGTGGTCAGCGGATTAAAGCCGAGGATCTTGGTCACTTCGGTCTGCGCCGAGGCCACGTTGGCCGTGGTCAGGCTATTGGCCGTGCCGGCGCTCATCGCCGCTGTGACCAGCATGTCGGTGAACGGCGTAACGTGGCCGGTGACGGTGGTGTTGCTGCCGCTGTCGAGCTGAACCAGGCTGCGCATCGTCATCGTGGCGGGCATGGAGATGGTGCCGCTGTACTCGTCTTCCATGGTGGTGTTCGCGTCAGCGCTCACTTCCACGGTGAACAAGCCGGTGCGGGTGCCCAGGTTGATCGAATAGCTGCCGTCGGTTTTGGACGTGCGTCCGCTGGCGATCGGCACCGCTGAGCGGTTGCCTGCGGCGTCGTAGGCATAGACGTTGACGATACCGTCTTTGATGAGGCCCTTGGCGGCGATGCCGCTCAGAGTGCGGGACGGTGCGGCGACCGGGCCGGTGTCTGGGGCTAAGGTGCTGCTGCCACCACCACCACCGCATGCGGCCAGGACAGAAGTGAGCGCGCAGGCGATAGCGAGTTTCGTCAATTTCATTGCAATAGTTAAATAATAGTTTTCGAACTATCAATTATAACATATGCAATTTCCAGTTGGCAATTATTGACTTGGTGGCAGCTTTGTTGAAGTGTCAAGCCATGCGAGGCGGCTACGGGAACAGCACCGGCAGCTCCTGCGCGCGCTTGCGCAGCAGGTTCTTGGCTTCCTCGTATTCGGGGTAGATCAGGCCCACCGTGTTCCAGAACTGCGCGCTGTGGTTCATCTCCAGGATGTGCGACAGTTCGTGCGCGATCACGTAGTCGATCAGCGGTTGCGAGAAGTGGATCAGCTTCCAGTTCAGGCGGATCTTGCGGTCCACCGTGCACGAGCCCCAGCGCGTGCCGGCCGACGACAGACCGAACGAGTGATAACGCACCCCCAGCCGCTCCGCATACACGTCCAGCCGCTGCTCGAACAGCAGCTTCGCTTCCTGCTGGTACCAGCCCTTCACGCGCTCCTTGAGCAGTGTCTCGGTGGCGCCGGGTACCAGCACCATGGACAGCTCGCGGGTGGCCGGGTTGTAGCTGCTGCGATTGCGTCCACCCACCAGCAGCCGCAGCGTGATGTCGGCGCCCAGGTAGGGCAGCTGCGCGCCATCCACCCATTCCACCGGCGGCTTCTCCAGCCTCGCGGCGCGGCGTTCGCGGCGTTCTTTCAGCTTGCTCAGTATCCAGTGCTGCTTGGTGCGGATGGCGTTGTCGATTTCGGCGATGCTGATGCGCTTGGGCGCGGTCACGCGCAGGCCTTCGTCGTCGATCATGAAGCCGATCGAGCGGCGGGTCGAACGGCGCAGCGAATATTCAAGCACGAAGTCGCCCACCATCAGCTGGCGCTTGGGGATCTGGTCCGGCGGCGGCGGCGTCTGCGCGCGCGGCTTGACCGGCACGGCGGTCTGCGGCGGCGCCACGTAAGGCGAAACGGGAGGAGGGGTATTCGAGGCAGGAGTGGTCGGAATCGACCATACCGGTGCGGTGTACACCGGCTTGAGAGACGACTGCGCCTCCCGTCCAAACAGGTCCAGTTGGCTGGCGTCGTCTTGCGGCGACGCCGGCTTCACCAGCGTGGCTAGATCATCTAGCCAGCGTTGTAGGCGTGGGGCGAAATGACGCGCATTTCTGATTCTATCCAATTTTCCACCTGTTGCATCATGCTGTCCGGGGTCTGGCCTTCCGGCGAAATCGGTTTGCCTATCGATACTGTAACAAGGCCGGGCCGCTTGATGAAAGAATTTTTTGGCCAGCACTCGCCCGAGTTGTGCGCGATCGGCACCACCACCGCGCCGGTCTCGATGGCCAAGCGCGTGCCGCCGCTCTTGTACTTGCCCGCCTTGCCGACCGGGATGCGGGTCCCTTCCGGGAACATGATAATCCATTGGCCGTCGGCCAGGCGGCGCTTGCCGTGGCGGACCACGTCCATGAAGGCGTTCTTGCCCTGCTTGCGGTCGATCGGGATCATGCGCAGCAGCGCCATCGCCCAGCCGAAGAAGGGAATGTACAGGATCTCCTTCTTGAAC
The DNA here is from genome assembly GCF_036688705.1 of Duganella sp. S19_KUP01_CR8. Classification (NCBI taxonomy): domain Bacteria; kingdom Pseudomonadati; phylum Pseudomonadota; class Betaproteobacteria; order Burkholderiales; family Oxalobacteraceae; genus Duganella; species Duganella sp. S19_KUP01_CR8. The sequence goes on from NZ_JAQQPR010000007.1 coordinate 229,899, forward strand.
ACGAACACCAGCGGGCGCGGCATGTTAGGCAGCAGGAAGATGGTCTCCCATGCCGACTGGTGCTTCGACAGCACGATGGCCGGCGCGTCCGGGAAGTTCTCGGCGCCCTTGATTTCGTAGCGGATGCCGCAGATGACCTTGAGGCACCAGATCATGAAGACGTTCCAGCGCGCGGTGACGAAGAAGCGTTTGTTGTACGGCAGCGGCGCGGCCAGGAAGCATACGCAGGCCCAGACGATGGTCGATACCACCATGACGATGGTGAAAATCAGGGAACGCAGAAACAAGACGGGATGACCCAATGCAGACTCCAAAACTGTTTAGCTAACGACGTGCAGCGCCGGCGGGGCGCTGGTTTTCAGCAGGTGATTGACCATCGCGGCGAGGTCGGCGAAGACCATGGTGCCGGGCGGCAGGCCACCCGTGGCCTGGGTTTTCTCGCCCTTGCCGGTCAGGACCAGGTAAGGCACGCAGCCGCTGACGTAGCCGGCTTGCAGGTCGCGCAGCGAGTCGCCGACGGTCGGCACGCCTTTCAGGCTGATTTTATACCGCTGCGAGATTTCCGTGAACATGCCCGGCTTCGGCTTGCGGCAATCGCAGCTGTCGGCAGCGGCGTGCGGGCAGAAGAAGATGGCGTCGATGCTGGCGCCGACTTGCTGCGCCAGGTTGTGCATCTTCTGGTGGATCGCGTTCAGGATCGCCATGTCGAAGAATTCGCGGGCAATGCCCGACTGGTTCGACGCCACCACCACGCGATAACCCGCCTGGTTCAGGCGGGCGATCGCTTCGAGCGAACCGGGGACCGGAATCCACTCGGCCGGCGACTTGATGAAGTCCGGCGAATCATGGTTGATGACGCCGTCGCGATCGAGGATGATCAGTTTCATGGACGGCGCACCCATTTAGGCCGCCAGCTTCGAAATGTCGGCCACGCGGTTCATCATGCCGTGCAGCGACGACAGCAAGGCCAGGCGGTTGTTGCGCAGGGCGACATCCTCGGCCATGACCATCACGTCGTTGAAGAAGGCGTCGACTTCCTCGCGCAGCTGCGCCAGGGTTTTCAGCGTGCCGGCGAAGTCGCCTTTGTTGAAGGCGGCGTCGATTTCCGGCAGCACGCGCACCACGGCGGCGTGCAGGTTCTTCTCGGCGGCGTCCTGCAGCAGCGCGGTGTTGACGCCGCTGTTGCCGGCGGCGGCCAGCGCTTCCTCGTTCTTCTTCAGGATGTTGGTGATGCGCTTGTTGGCGGCGGCCAGCGAGGCCGATTCCGGCAGCGCGGCGAAGGCTTGCACGGCCTCCAGGCGCTGCACGATGTCGTCCAGGCGGTCCGGGTTCTGGGCTACGACGGCTTCGATCTCGTTCGGCGAGAAGCCGCGCTCGCGCAGGATGCCGCGCAGGCGGTCGATCATGAAGGTGTAGACGTCGGCCGATGGATCCTTGAAGCCGGCCACGGAAGCGAACAGGCCCGAAGCGTGCGACAGCAGGCCGGAGATAGCCAGCGGCAGGCGCTTCTCGATCAGCATGCGCAGCACGCCCAGCGCGTGGCGGCGCAGCGCGAACGGATCCTTGTCGCCGGTCGGCGCCAGGCCGATGGCCCAGATGCCGACCAGGGTTTCCAGCTTGTCGGCCAGCGCCACGGCGGTGCCGGTGACGGTCGATGGCAAGGCGTCGCCGGCGAAGCGCGGCTGGTAGTGCTCGGACGCGGCCAACGCCACGTCTTCCGGCTCGCCGTCGTTGCGGGCGTAGTAGGTGCCCATGATGCCTTGCAGCTCAGGGAACTCGCCGACCATCTCGGTGACCAGGTCGGCCTTCGACAGTTTGGCGGCACGGGCGGCCAGTGCTGCGTCGCCGCCGATCTGGGTGGCGATGTAGCCAGCCAGCGCTGCGACGCGTTCGCCGCGCGCGGCCTGCGTGCCCAGCTTGTTGTGGTAGACGATTTTTTCCAGCAGCGGCAGGCGCGATTCCAGCGTCTTCTTCTTGTCCTGCTCGAAGAAGAATTTGGCGTCGGACAGGCGCGGACGCACCACGCGCTCGTTGCCGTCGATGATGGCGGTCGGCGTTTCGGTGGCGATGTTGGAGACGATCAGGAAGCGCGAACGCAGCTTGCCGTTGGTGTCGGTCAGCGCGAAGTATTTCTGGTTGGTCTGCATGGTCAGGATCAGGCATTCCTGCGGCACGGCCAGGAACTCTTCCTCGAACTTGCACTCGTAGACCACCGGCCATTCGACCAGCGCGGCCACTTCGTCCAGCAGCGCTTCAGGCATCAGCACCTGGTCGGCGCCGGCCTTGGCCAGCAGCTCGGCGCGGATCTTCTCTTTGCGCTGTTCGACGCTGGCCAGTACCTTGCCTTCGGTCGCCAGGGTGGCGGCGTAGCTGTCGGCGTTGGCGATGGTGATCATGCGCTGGCCCGGCGCGGTCAGGAAACGGTGGCCTTCGCTGACGTTCGATGCGGTCAGGCCCAGCAGGGTCAGTGGCAGCACGGTGGCGCCATGCAACGCGATCAGGCTGTGCGCCGGACGCACGAACTGCACGGTGGCGCCGTCGGGACGCTGGTAGCTCATCACTTTAGGAATCGGCAGCTTGGCGACCGATTCTTCCAGCGCGGCTTGCAGGCCCGCTTGCAGCGCGCTGCCGGCTGCGGTGTAGGTGTAGAAGAAGCTTTCAGCCTTGCCGTCCTGCGCGCGTTCCAGGTCGGCCACGGTCAGGTTGGGGAAGCCCAGCGCGGCCAGTTTCTTGGCCAGCGGCGGCGTGCCGTTGCCGGCGGCGTCCAGCGCTACCGACACCGGCAGCACTTTTTCGCGGATCGCCTTGTCCGGCGACGTGGCGCGCACCTTGGTGATGGAGACGGCCAGGCGGCGCGGCGAGGCGTACAAGGTGGCGACGCTGTCGGCTTCCAGGAAGTCGCGCGATTTCAGGCCGTTGACGATGCCGTCCGCGAAAGCCTTGCCCAGTTTGGCGAGCGCCTTCGGCGGCAGTTCTTCGGTCAGCAGTTCGATGAGCAGAGTTTGAGTCATATTATTTATATCGAATTATTCAGCAACGGCGGCAGCGGTCGCCAAGGCGATAGCCATAGGGAAGCCCAGGCGTTCGCGCGAATCGTAGTAGGCTTGGGCGACCAGGCGCGACAGGGCGCGCACGCGGCCGATGTAGGCGGCGCGTTCGGTCACGGAGATGGCGCCGCGCGCGTCCAGCAAGTTGAAGCTGTGCGAGGCCTTCATGATCTGCTCGTACGCAGGCAGGGTCAGTTGCAGCTCGATCAGGCGCTTGGCTTCCGATTCGTGGTTGTTGAACTGGGCGAACAGCAGCTCGGTGTTCGAGTGCTCGAAGTTGTAGGCCGATTGCTCCACTTCGTTCTGGTGGAACACGTCGCCGTACTTCAACGTCTTGGTGACGCCGTTTTCTTCCCAAGTGGTCCACACCAGGTCGTACATATTCTCGACGCCCTGCAGGTACATCGCCAGGCGTTCGATGCCGTAGGTGATCTCGCCCAGCACCGGCTTGCAATCGAGGCCGCCGACTTGCTGGAAGTAGGTGAACTGCGTCACTTCCATGCCGTTCAGCCAGACTTCCCAACCGAGGCCCCAGGCGCCCAGGGTCGGCGATTCCCAGTCGTCCTCGACGAAGCGGACATCATTCTGCTTCAGGTCCAGGCCCAGCGCTTCCAGCGAACCCAGGTACAGGTCCAGGATGTTTTCCGGGGCCGGCTTCATCACCACCTGGTACTGGTAGTAGTGCTGGCCGCGGTTAGGGTTCTCGCCGTAGCGGCCGTCCTTCGGGCGGCGCGATGGCTGCACGTAGGCCGCGCGCCAGGGCTCAGGGCCGATCGCGCGCAGGAAGGTGCCGGTGTGGAAGGTGCCGGCGCCGACTTCCATGTCGTATGGCTGGAGCAGGGCGCAGCCTTGCTTGTCCCAGTAGGTTTGCAAGGTCAGGATAATTTGTTGAAATGTCAGCATCTTGTTTGGTCGGTGGCGCAGCCCATGGGCGCGCGGTTGCAGTTTCGCTAAAGGGGCAATTTTAGCGGGTTTTACAGGGAGCCTGTAGAGATTAAGCGGCTTGGCCCTGGTTTTTTGCGCGCTTGGCCCAAAACCAGGCTCCGGCCAGCGACAGCGCGGCCAACGCCAGGAACAGCTTGTTCCCCCACAGGATGTACGGGGTGCTGCCGCCCATGCCCTGCACCGAGGCCGCCAGCGCGCCGTAGGTGTTCACGGGCAGCTGCTGGACCACCTTGCCTTCGCCATTGATGATGGCGGTGGCGCCGGTGTTGGTCGCCCGCAGCATAGGGCGGCCGGTCTCCAGCGTGCGCATTTGCGAGATCTGCAAATGCTGGGGGATGGCGATGGTGTCGCCAAACCAGGCCAGGTTCGAGACGTTGAGCAGCATGGTGGCCGGTTTCTGGCCCTGCGCCGGGTTGTTCAGCTGGTCGGCGATCTCTTCGCCGAACAAGTCTTCGTAGCAGATGTTCGGCAGCACGCGCTGGTCCTTGATGGCGAACGAGGGTTGGATGTCGCGGCCGCTGGTCTGGTCGCCCAGCGGGATCGACATCAGGTTGACGAACCAGCGGAAGCCGAACGGAATGAATTCGCCGTACGGCACCAGGTGGTGCTTGTCGTAGCGGTAGTAGCTGGAACCCAGGCGCGACGGGATGCCGATCACGCTGTTGAAGTAGGCGGTCTGGCTGTCGGCCAGCGGGATGCCGAGGATCAGGTTGCTGTTGGTCTTGTTGAGGAACTGGGCGATGCCGGGCAGATAGTCCGGCGGCAGCTGCTGCGGCAGCATGACGATGGCCGTCTCCGGCGTGGCGATCAGGTCGGCCGGAGCCGCCGTGATGGCGTCCTGGTACAGCTTGAGCGCCGCCATGACGCGGGCGCCGTTGAATTTTTCGTCCTGCGGGATATTCCCTTGCAGCAGGCGCACCGAGATCGGCTTGCCTTCCGGGTAGGTCCAGTGCAGGAAGCCGAGGGCGACGCCGGCCACGGAAATGGCGACGATCAGCCCGGCCGCGCGCAGGCGCGTGCGGTGCAGCAGCAACAGCATGGCGCCGGCGATCACCGCCGCCAGCCAGCCCAGGCCGTACATGCCGATCACCGGCGCAAAGCCGGCCAGCGGACTGTGGTTGTGGGCGTAGCCGGCCGACAGCCACGGGAAGCCGGTGAACAGCCAGCCGCGTATCCATTCGAACAGCGCCCACATGGCCGGCAGCACCAGCAGGTTGGCGGCCGGCAGCGGCAGCGCCCAGCGCTTGCGCAGCCAGGCCGCGCCGCCCATCGCCAGCGCCACGTAGAAGCCCATGGCCCAGGCCAGCAGCAGCACGGCGGCGGCGGCCAGCGGCGCCGGCATGGCGCCGTAGGTGTGCAGGGAAACGTAGAGCCAGTGGGTGCCGGCGGCGGTCCAGCCGAAGCCGAAGGCCCAGCCGATCAGGCCTGCGGCCCTGACGTCGCTGCTGCGCAGCACCTGGTAGAACAAGGTCGCCAGGCCGAGGATCTCCAGCGGCCACCAGCCGAACGGCGCGAAGGCGAACACGCACAACGCGCCGGCGACGGCGGTGATGGCCATGCGGCCACGGGTGGAGCGTTGCGGCTTGGGTGGATCGTTCGGGTTGGCGCGGCGAAAACGCATTATGCGTCGTCGCCGGCTTCAGCGGCGGCCGGCAGTTTCTCCACCAGCAGCACGTGGATCTGGCGGGCGTCGGCGCGCAGCACTTCGAAGCGCAAGCCTTCCATGTCGAACACGTCGCCCTTGTGCGGCATGCGCGCCAGGTGCTTGGCGACCAGGCCGCCGATGGTGTCGACGTCGTCGTCCGGCAGCGCGGTGTCGAGTTCTTCGTTGAATTGTTCGATCTCGGTCAGCGCCTTGATGCGCCAGCGCGGACCGTGCACGCCTTCCTTGATCGACAGGATGTTGTCTTCTTCCTCGTCGAAATCGTATTCGTCCTCGATGTCGCCGACGATCTGCTCCAGCACGTCCTCGATGGTGATCAGGCCGGCCACGCCGCTGTATTCATCGACCACGATGGCCATGTGATTGTGGTTGGCGCGGAAGTCGCGCAGCAGCACATTCAGGCGTTTCGATTCGGGGATGAAGATGGCGGGGCGCAGCATGTCGCGCACGTCGAACGATTCTTCGGCGTAGTAGCGCAGCAGGTCTTTCGCCAGCAGGATGCCGATCACCTTGTCGCGCTCGCCTTCGATGGCGGGGAAGCGCGAGTGGGCGGTGTCCAGCACTTGCGGCATCCATTCCTCGATCGGCTTGGAGATGTCGATGACATCCATCTGCGAGCGGGGAATCATGATGTCGCGGGCGGACAGATCCGACACCTGGAACACGCCTTCGATCATCGACAGGGCGTCGGCGTCGATCAGGTTGCGTTCGTGGGCGTCATGCAGAACTTCGAGCAGTTCCGCGCGGTTCTCTGGCTCGGGGGAAATCAGTGCGGTCAGGCGTTCAAACAGTGACCGATGGGGTTTGGCGTCAGTCTTGACGCCACTAGAGTGCTCTTGCATAGGAGGCGTGAGCCGTTGTTTCGAAGGGGTATAGGATACACCAAATGGGGAGGCGGAGCCGTTTTTGTCAAAAAGACAGCTCCGCCGCTTCAGTCGGCGTAGGGATCTGCGTAGCCGAGGCCGGCCAGGATTTCTGTTTCAATGCCTTCCATTTCGGCCGCTTCCTCGTCGTCCATGTGGTCGTAGCCTTGCGCGTGCAGCACGCCGTGGACGATCAGGTGGGCCGCGTGTTCTTCCACGGTTTTCTTTTGCTCGGCCGCTTCCTGCTCCAGCACGTCGGTGCAGAGGATGATGTCGGCCTGGGTCGGCGCGTCGTCCGGGATGTCTTCGCCTTCGTTGTAGGCGAAGGTCAGCACGTTGGTGGCGTAGTCCTTCTCGCGGTAGTCGCGGTTCAGGGTGCGGCCTTCCTCGGCGTCGACGAAGCGTATCGTCAGCTCGGCCGGCGCGAACAGGGCGGCCTGCACCCAGCGGCGGATCTTCGGACGGGTGATGCTTTCCTGCAGGCGGGCGTCGGGATATTGCACCGACAGCGTCAGTTTATTTTTTGCGGACATTTTTGAGGGCTGTGGCTTTGAGGAGGGGAGCGATTTCCGCTTCGTGGTTGTGCGCCGTTTCGTAGGCGTCGACGATGCGCGCCACCAGCGGGTGACGCACCACGTCCTCGCTGTTGAAGTGACTGAAGGCGATGCCGCGCACATCCTTCAACACTTGCACCGCGTCCACCAGGCCGCTCTTCTGGCTCTTGTGCAGGTCGACCTGGGTGACGTCGCCGGTGACCACGGCCTTGCTGCCGAAGCCGATGCGGGTCAGGAACATCTTCATCTGCTCGACGGTGGTGTTCTGCGCCTCGTCCAGGATGACGAAGGCGTGGTTCAAGGTGCGGCCGCGCATATAGGCCAGCGGCGCGATCTCGATCACCTGCTTCTCGAACATTTTCTGCGTGCGGTCAAAGCCCAGCAGGTCGTACAGCGCGTCGTACAGCGGCCGCAGGTAGGGATCGACCTTTTGCGCCAGGTCGCCCGGCAGGAAGCCCAGCCGTTCGCCCGCTTCGACGGCGGGACGGGTCAGGATGATGCGCTTGACGGCGTCGCGCTCCAGCGCGTCGACCGCGCAGGCCACCGCCAGGTAGGTCTTGCCGGTGCCGGCCGGGCCGACGCCGAAGCTGATGTCGTGCTCCAGGATGTTGCGCAGGTAGCGGATCTGGTGCGGCGTGCGGCCGCGCAGGTCGGCGCGGCGGGTCTTCAGGATGGGGCTGTTGATGTCCGGCTCGACGAACGGCGCTTCGACCACGCGCGGCTGGTCCGGCGCCGAGGCGGCGGCGATGGCGGCGTTGGCCACCGCCAGGCCGGCGCGTTGCTCGACCAGCGCCAATTGTACTTCCTCGATCGGCACGATCTTGTTGGCGACCGCGTAGAACTGCTCGAGGATCTGCACCGCCCGTTCGGCGTTGTGGCCGCTGACGATGAACTTCTCGCCGCGACGGAAAATGGTGACGTCCAGCGCGGCGGAAATCTGGCGCAGGTTTTCGTCGAGGGGGCCGCACAGATGGGCCAGACGCGCGTTATCGAGCGGTTCCGGGACAAAGTAGTGCGGCTGGACTGGTGTTTTGGTTTTCAATGGGATGCTTTATGAGAGAGGCCGGCAGTGCCGGCACAGGCCATAGTTTAACGTAATTTTCCGCCGCCAGATGCGATAGGCCTTGATTTCAAGCACCTGAGCTTCTACAGTGAAAGAGTAGCCTGCCGGCAATTTCTATTGGAGGGTTTCATGGCAGCCAATGCGATTTCGTCCTCGCGCATCAGCACCCCGCTCGATAGCGTGCAGGCGGCCAACCAGCGCGAAACCCGCGCCAACCGCGAGCAGCAGCGCGCCCAGCAGGCGAGCTCGGCCGAGAGCGTCGAGCGCGAGCAGCGCAGCAACGGCGCCGAACGCGCGGTGCAGACCCGCGTGGAAAAGAATAGCGACACCCAGCGCAGCCGCGCCCAGGCCAATGACGACGCCACCGCGCTGCAGCGCCGCGCCGCCCAGGCCGCCGACAAACACGCCGAACAGGATCGCCGCCAGAGCGAGAAAACCCTGGGCCGCCACATCGATACCACCGCCTGATTGCCCCCGCCTCCCGCCTGTAAAGATGAACTTGCTTTGTGTAACAGTTTCCTACAAGTTCTTGCGTGCGACACCCTCCAGCCCCATGTGATGAAATAGCATTGTTGCTAAGGTTTCTAGCCAGCGATTGATGTCGAACAATCTTCGCTCGACGGACGACGGCGGAAACAGGCCCTTTTGAGCATAGAATAATCTTGCACGAAAGGCAATCGGCGAAGACCTGGTGCATCGGAAGACTTAGTCCAAGGAATCTAAGTTGCCCTTAAGTTCAGGCCTGCACACTTCATTCACCTAATCAACGAGGAAAATCATGGCACATCACGCACTTGCTTCCCAGGAAAGCTACAACCCCAACCATCTCCTGGACATCTTGCTCGGCAAGATGCAACTGAAAAACGACGCCGCGCTGTCGCGCCTGCTGGAAGTCGCGCCGCCGGTCATCAGCAAGATCCGCCACCACCGCTTGCCGGTCGGCGCCTCGCTGCTGATCCGCATGCACGAAGTGACCGGCATGAGCATCCGTGACCTGCGCGACTTGATGGGCGACCGCCGCACCAAGTACCGTTTGTCCGACGCCCAAGGCCGTCCAAAGCCAGAAGAGCGTACTGAAAAGGCCGAGTCCGGAAACTACGCGCGCCACTAATGCGCCCGCACGTCTGCACCTGCCGTTGCCGAGCTTGATTTGAAGCCGGCCGGCAGGGAGCTGGTTCAGCTCAACAGCACCATCGAAATTTCTTCATATTGCAGTTCCGTCTCGCGGAACAGTTGCAGATAGATTTCCTCATCGAGGCCCAGCGCAGTCCAGGCCACGGTGGATAACGGCGGGACCAGATCGTCCTGCACCTGCGCCAGATCGAGCGCATGCACGATGGCGTCGGCCACATGGATAATGGCGGCCAGGAACCCTGCGCCCGGCGCTTCCGGGTCGTGATGGCCGCCGATGGCCAGCCGCATCGTATCGGAAAAATTCCAGTGCTCAGCCAGGGCCAGCCCGGCGTCGACATGATCGACGCCCAGCACGGTACGCTCGGCGTCCAGCAGATAACAATCGTGGGCGTCGCGGTAGGCGATGGTTTCCGAATACTGGTTCGGGAAGCAGGACACCAGCACCAGCCGGCCGATATCGTGCAGCAGCCCCGCCGTGAAGGCGTAATCCTGGTTGAAGCGCATCTGCCGCGCCAGCACCTTGGCGCAGGCGGCGGTGGCGATCGAGTGGCGCCAGAAGGCCTTGTGGTCGAACCCGGGGCAATGGCCCTCGGCGAAGCAGCCGGTGACGGCGGCCGCCGTGATCAGGTTGCGCGTGGTCTGGAAGCCCAGGTAGGTGATCGCCTGCTGGATGGTGGTCACCTTGACCTGCAGGCCGTACAGCGAGGAATTGGCCAGCCGCAGCGTCTTGGCCGTCAGCGCCTGGTCGTGGGACACCTTCTTGGCCAGCACGGAGATGTCGACATCGTCTTGGTCTATGCTGTTGAGCAGCTCCATCACCACCGCCGGCAGCGAGGGCAGGTCATCCAGTGTGCGGACGACGTCGTCGTAACTCAGGGTATTACTCATGCTCGGGAGTCTCCGGTAAGCCCAGGCGGAAGTCCGACACGAAGCGGCGCAGCAGCGCGGTGGCCCAGTCGCTGTCGCTGTCGGCGTCGTTTTTGCGGAACAGGTGGTCGATGCGCGCCTCATGGTGCTGCAGCGTCGCCTGCGCCACTTCCGGCGACACTTCTTCTTTCAGGATCGGCAGCATGGCGATGCCGTGGCGCGGCATCAGCGCCAGCATGGCCTCGGTCAGCACCGTGCCCTGCGGCAGCAGCACATGGCCTTGCACGTCCAGCAGCACGTCCGACAGGACCATGCCCGGCCGCACCTCCGCCAGCGTCAGTTGATGATAATTGCCTGTCATGTTGCCCCTCCCGGTTTGCCACCTCGTCTACATTGCCCGATCTTACCATTGCAGGCAAGCAAAGTCTGCCGTGGCGGCGCGGCGATGGGGGCCATAACTTGCCAAGTCGCATCTCATACCGTACATTGGGACGTTGCCGTCAATTCCATCACTGCACGGAGGTTGGTCGATGTTTGGTATCCAAGGCCGCTTGACGCTGCTTTTTGTGGTCATCGTGACCCTGGTGTTGGGCATTTCCGGCACTTACGCCCAGTACAGCCTCGGCCACGAGCTGGAAGTGAGCAGCCAGCGGCTGCGCCAGGGCGTGCTGACCCGTTTGCAAACCAGCCTGCCGTCGGCGCTGTGGGACCTGGACAAGGCCAAGGTCGACAACATCGTCGCGGCCGAGATGCTGCCGCCCGAGCTGGTCTCCATCCGCGTCTACGACACCTCGGTCGGCCTGTTCTCCGGCAAACTGCGCAATGAAAACGGCAGCGTCAGCTCGATCGAGAACGACGCCGCCGTCGGCGGTTCGCCGGTGGTGGCCGACCTGGCCTACCGCGATTCCGGCGCCGCCGGCGCCTCGCTCAAGCCGGTCATCGTCGGCCGCGTGGTGGTCAACTTCAGCCGCGCGCAGATCGACGCCACCCTGGCGGCCGAAGTGCGCCGCAAAGTCACCGAGGTGCTGCTGCTGGACCTGATCCTGGTGGCGGCGCTGGCGCTGTCGCTGCGCATCGTGTTCGACCCGCTCAAGCGCCTGCGCGACGGCCTGTTCGACCTGGCCACGCGCGGCAGCGACGAGGTGGAGGAGCTGCCCGACAGCCGGCACGACGAGCTCGGCGAGGTGATCCGCGGCTTCAACGCCATCCAGCGCAAGGTCAAATCGAATATCCAGCGCATCCGCGAGGCCGAGGACGAGGCCCGCAAATCGGCCCAGACCACCGCCAAGGCGCTCGACGACCTGCGCCGCACGCAGGAATCGCTGCTGCAGGCCGAGCGGCTGGCCTCGCTGGGCGGCCTGGTGGCCGGCGTCGCGCACGAGATCAACACCCCGGTCGGCATCGCGCTGACCAGCGCCTCGGTGCTGATGGAGGCGACCGAGAAGGTGCACCAGTCTGTCGCTGGCGGCAATATCAAGAAATCCGACATCATGCGCTACCTGGAAACGGCGGCCGAGAGCACGCGCCTGATCATGAACAACGCCTACCGCGCGGCGCACCTGATCCACAGCTTCAAGCAGATCGCGGTCGACCAGGTCAGCGAGGCGCGCCGCCGCTTCGAGCTGCGCGACTACATCAATGAGGTGGTGTCCAGCCTGCAGCCCAAGCTGAAGAAGACCCGCATCACCGTCAGCATCGCCTGCCCGCCGGACATCATGCTCGACAGCTATCCGGGCGCGCTGGCCCAGGTCATCACCAACCTGACGCTCAACTGCGTCGAGCACGCCTTCGATGCGGGCGACGAGGGCCGCATCACCATCGGCGTGGCGCAGAAGGCCGACTGGATCGAGATGCAGGTGGTGGACGACGGCAAGGGCATTCCGCCGGACATGCTGGACAAGGTGTTCGACCCCTTCGTCACCACCCGGCGCGGACAGGGCGGCACCGGCCTCGGACTCAATATCGTGTTCAACTTGATCGCCAAGCAGTTTGGCGGCACCATTACGGTCTCCAGCATCCTCGGGCAGGGCGCCAGCTTCGTGCTGCGCATGCCGTGCGTGACGCCGGTCGACGATCCGGCCGCGCTGCAAGCGGATGCCCGTCTCCACACTTGAAAGGCCGGTCATGCCCAAAATCAGCGGTGAATTCAACGTCAAGATGGCGCCAGAAACCATGTCGGCCGTGGCGGCCGAGAGCGGCATCGGCCGCATGTCGCTCGACAAGCGGTACCACGGCGCGCTGGACGCCGCCGGCGCCGGCGAGATGCTGGCCTATATGGATCGCGAACTGGGATCCGGCGCCTACGTGGCGATGGAGAAAGTGACGGGGACGCTGGAAGGGCGGCGCGGCAGTTTCCTGCTGCACCACAGCGGCACCATGGAGCGCGGCGCGGCCGGCCTGAAGGTGGCGGTGGTGGCCGATTCCGGCAGCGGCGAGCTGGCCGGCCTCGGCGGGACGTTGCAGATCCGCATAGAGGGCGGCAAGCATTACTACGATTTCGACTACACGCTGGGCGGCGCCGTTGCGTAAGCGTCCGGCGCCACGCTAGAATGCCGCCATGGACAAAGACACACTCAAGGGTTTGGTGATTTTAATCGGCGTGGCGGTGGCGCTGGCGATCTTTGCGGTACTGGGTACCGAGAACGGTGTGCAGAAACTTTCCTGCGTCGGCCGCGCCATCCTGCATGGCGTGGCGATCACCAACATCCATGGGGTGTGCGGCCTGTAGGGGATGCCTGGCTCAGTCGGTAAATTTATCCGAGGCGTCGCTGCTGCGCGTAGCAAAACCCAGAAATACCAATCCCAGCATCAGCATGACGAAGGTCTGCGGTTCCGGCACTTCGGCCACCGGGTCGTTGACCTGCTGGTTTTTCGGGTCGTTATTAGCCAGCGCTTCAGGATCGCGATCCGAAGCGGTCTTTTCCGCGGGCACGGCGCCATCGATGCCGCACGGTGTGGTGCTGTGGGCATCGCATTGGGCGAGTACGATTGCTGCGGTTGCAACTTTGCTGTTGTCCGGGCTGGCGGTCTGAGCCTGAGCGGCTCCGGCCACTCCCAGGGCCAGCAATAATGTCGTTATAAAATTCAACTTCTTCACAGTGCTCTCCTGACTATGCTGCACAAGCAGGACGTTAAGGCTACATTAAAACATATACATTAAGCTAAGATCGGAAATGAATCCAACCGTGCTCGACAGATTCGCATTAAACCATAATTAATAACATATTGCCATCTGTATTTTTCTTTGGGCAATCAATTCGTGCGGCGCAACAACGGTTGTTGCCCGCTAGCCAGTGGCGTATATGATTTCAACTTCACAACAAATAATTCGATTGCACAGGACCCGGATACAGATGATTTCCACATATGGCGGCAAATTGGGATTGACTTTCGCCGCTGCGGCGCTGGCCTTGCTGGCCGGCTGCGCCAGCGGCGGCAAGGGCGCCGTTGCTGTCGCGGCGGCCGCGCCGGCGCCGGAGGGGGGCAATCCGCAGGTGCTGCTGCTGGGCGAGGTGCACGACAACACCGCCGGCCACAAGCTGCGCTACGAGCTGCTGCGCCAGCGGGTCGAAGCCGGCTGGCGCCCGGCCATCGTCATGGAACAGTTCGACCGCGAAAACCAGGACGTGCTGAGCAAGGCCCAGAAAGGCTGCCTGGACGCCCAGTGCGTGATCCGCGTGGTCGGCGCCGGCCGCTGGAACTGGCAGCTGTACTATCCGGTGATCCAGCTGGCGCTGACCTACCAGTTGCCGCTGATCGCCGGCAACCTGTCGCGCGCCGACGCCTCGCGCGTGGTGCGCGACGGCATCGCCGCCACCTTCGACCCGCAAAGCGTGCGCGACTACCATCTGGACCAGCCGCTGCCGGCCGACGTGCGCGGCGCCCAGTACAAGGAAATCATCACCGGCCACTGCAATATGCTGCCGGAGATGATGGTCGATGGCATGATCAACGCCCAGGTGTCGCGCGACATCTGGATGGCCAAGATCGTGCGCGACCAGCAGCCGCGCGACGTCGTGCTGATCGCCGGCAACGGCCACGTGCGCAAGGACATCGGCGTGGCGCGCTGGATCAACGAGCTGGCGCCGGCGCTGACGGTGCGCAGCGAAGGCTATGTCGAAGGCGCCGACGGCGCCGGCCGCTACGACGCGGTCTACACCGTGGCGCCGCAGTCCCGTCCTGACCCGTGCGCCGAGCTCAAATCCAAAGCCAAATCCTGACGCCATGGAAAAAATCTACCTGCCCACGGCGCCCGACCGCGCCACCGTCGACGCCCTGGCCGGCGCCACCTTGCTGGAGTTCGGCGCCAACTGGTGCGGCCACTGCATGGCCGCGCAGGCGCCGCTGGCGCAGGCCTACGCCGGCCACGAGGGCGTGCGCCACTACAAGGTCGAGGATGGCCCCGGCCGCGCGCTGGGCCGCTCCTACCGCGTCAAGCTGTGGCCGACCTTGATCTTCCTGCGCGACGGCCAGGAAGTGGCGCGCCTGGTGCGGCCGCTGCAGGCCGACCCGATCAGCGTTGCCTTTGCGCAAATCGATACCTAGAGAACAAGCTTATCTGCTTGGCAGCAGGCGAGGCGGGTGTGTATGATGGGCCGCACCATCCACCCGCAGGAGCGTCAAGCATGAGTCAGTCTCACCCCGGATCGCCCAAGACCAACTCGCCGGCCACCGTGCTGTTTGCCAGCCTGATCGGCACCACGATCGAATTCTTCGATTTCTACATCTACGCCACTGCGGCCGTGCTGGTGTTCCCCAAGCTGTTCTTCCCCGCCAGCGACCCGGCCGCCGCCACGCTGCAATCGCTGGCCACCTTCGCCATCGCCTTCTTCGCGCGCCCGGTCGGCTCGGCCGTGTTCGGCCACTTCGGCGACCGCATCGGCCGCAAGGCCACGCTGGTGGCGGCGCTGCTGACCATGGGTATCTCGACCGTGGTGATCGGCGCGCTGCCGACCTACGCTTCGATCGGCACCTTGGCGCCGGCGCTGCTGGCGCTGTGCCGCTTCGGCCAGGGCCTGGGCCTGGGCGGCGAGTGGGGCGGCGCGGTGCTGCTGGCCACCGAGAACGCGCCGCCGGGCAAACGCGCCTGGTACGGCATGTTCCCGCAGCTGGGCGCGCCGATCGGCTTCTTCCTGTCGGGCGGCATCTTCCTGCTGTTGAGCCAGACCCTGAGCGACGCCGAATTCTTCAGCTACGGCTGGCGCATTCCCTTCCTGGCCAGCTCGCTGCTGGTGATCGTCGGCCTGTACATCCGCCTGAAGATCCATGAAACGCCGGACTTCCAGAAAGTGCTGGAGAAGAACGAGCGCGTCAAAGTGCCGGTGCTGACCGTGTGGCGCGACCATCGCCGCGTGCTGGTGCTGGGCACCCTGATCGCGCTGGCCACCTTCGTGTTGTTCTACCTGATGACGGTGTTCGCGCTGAGCTGGGGCACCAGCGCGCTCAAGTTCAGCCGCAAGGATTTCCTGATCCAGCAGCTGTTCGCCGTGATCTTCTTCGGCCTGACCATCCCGGTCGCCGCGCTGTGGGCCGACCGCTACGGCCGCCGCATCACGCTGGTCTGGGTGTCGGCCGCGATCGCCGTGTTCGGGCTGGCGATGGCGCCGATGTTCGGCTCCGGCAGCAGCCTGCAGGTGACCGTCTTCCTGTCGCTGGGCCTGGGCCTGATGGGCATGACCTACGGCCCGCTGGGCACCATGCTGTCCGAGCTGTTCCCGGCTGAGGTGCGCTACACCGGCGCCTCGCTGACGTTCAACCTGGCCGGCATCCTGGGCGCCTCGCTGGCGCCGTACGCGGCCACCTGGCTGGCGACCAACTACGGCCTGCAATACGTCGGCTACTACCTGTCCACGGCGGCGGTGATCAGCCTGGTGGCGCTGCTGCTGGCCAAGGGCGGCACCGCCAAAACGCCTTAATTGCATTAAATGTCATCATACAACACCATCGCGACAGCCGCAGCGCCGGACTGTCGCGATGGCGCAACCCCATGGCAATCCCTTGTATATCCACATCTTTCCGCTTGCCTATCGCGTTTTATAGTTGTACGATGACTTACGACTAGAGTGATCTCGTGGAGACCGGGAGATCATCACCAAAAACCAGAATAGAAGTGATGCCATGAACCTGAGCGAGCCTGTGAACGCGCAAGCGGTGGGAAAAACCGTCGGTAAATACCGCTGGACCATCTGTGCACTGTTGTTTTTTGCCACCACCGTCAACTACCTGGACCGCCAGGTCCTGAGCTTGCTCGCGCCCGACCTGTCCAAGGAATTCGGCTGGAGCAATACCGACTACGCCAACATCGCCGCCGCCTTCCAGTTCGTCTACGCCATCTCGATGCTGTTCGCCGGCCGCGTGGTCGACAAGATCGGCACCAAGGCCGCCTATGTGGTGGCGATCACGATCTGGTCGCTGGGCGCGCTGCTGCACGCCTTCTCGGTGCCGATGGGCGAGGGCGTGGGCGTGCTGCTGGGCGCCTTCGGCATCGTCACGGTGCCGTCCATCGTCGGCTTCATGATTTCGCGCGCGGTGCTGGCGGTCGGCGAGGCCGGCAACTTCCCGGCCGCGATCAAGGCCACCGCCGAATACTTCCCGAAGAAGGAGCGCTCCTTCGCCACCGGCATCTTCAACTCCGGCGCCAACGTCGGCGCCATCCTGGCGCCGATCTGCGTGCCGCTGATCGCCGGCATCTGGGGCTGGCAGGCCGCCTTCATCATGATCGGCATGCTGGGCTTCGTCTGGATGAGCGTGTGGATCACGCTGTACGAAAAGCCGGACCAGCAGCAGCGCCTGTCGGCGCAGGAACTGGCCTACATCCGCAGCGACCAGCCGGCGCCGGTGGAAGCGTCGGTGGCGCCGGCCGCCGGCAAGAAAGTCTCGTGGTTCCAGCTGCTGAAGTACCGCCAGACCTGGGCCTTCGCCTTCGGCAAATTCATGACCGACGGCGTCTGGTGGTTCTTCCTGTTCTGGCTGCCCACCTACCTGTCGGCGCAATACGGCATGAAGGGCGACGCCATCGTGGTGCCGCTGGCGGTCCTGTACAGCATGACCATGGTGGGCTCCATCGGCGGCGGCTGGTTCCCCAGCTACTTCATGGCGCGCGGCCATGCGCCGTATGACGGCCGCATGAAAGCCATGCTGGTGATCGCCTTCTTCCCGCTGGTGGTGCTGCTGGCGCAGCCGCTGGGCGCGATCAGCTTCTGGGTGCCGGTGCTGCTGATCGGCGTCGGCGCCTCGGCGCACCAGGCCTGGTCGGCCAACATCTTCACCACCGTGTCCGACATGTTCCCGCAAAAATCGGTGGCCTCGGTGATCGGCATCGGCGGCATGGCCGGCGGCATCGGCGGCGTGCTGCTGACCAAATTGGGCGGCTGGGTGTTCGACTACTACAAATCGGTCAACGACATCCGCACCGGCTACATGATCATGTTCGGCATCTGCGCGCTGGCCTACCTGGTGGCGTGGAGCGTGATGAAGCTGCTGGTCCCGCGCCACAAGGAAATCACCGACCTGTGATCGGGCGGCGGACCGATGCCGACATGCTAAGATTGTCCTTTGGCGCCGCCGAAGCACCGGCGGCCACGCATCCCCGACAATCAGAACATGAAAAAAAATGTAGCAACCATCCGGGACGTCGCCGCAGCAGCCGGCGTCTCGACCGCCACTGTATCGAAGTTCGTCAACGGCGCGCAGCGCTTCTCGCCGGCGGTGGAGGCGACCATCAAGGAAGTCATCGCCCGGCTGGGCTACCGCTCCAATCCCCTGGCGGCGTCGATGATCACCGGCCGCACCAAGAGCATCGGCCTGTCGGTGCTGGACGTGGCCAATCCGCACTTCACCAGCATCGTCAAGGGCGCCAACCGCGTCGCGCTGGCGCACGGCTACACGCTGCTGCTGGTCGACACCGAGGAGAACCCGGACCGCGAACGGCCCTTGCTGGAAGCGCTGAGCCGCCGGGTGGACGGCATCATCATGTTCTCGCGCATGCTGGAATCGGAGATGGACTGGGTGATGGAGCTGGGCAAGCCGCTGGTGTATTTCGGCCGCCTGTCGCGGCTGGAGATTCCGTGGGTGATCAGCGACGACCACCGCGGCGCCTACATGCTGGCGCGGCACCTGGTCTCGCTGGGGCACAAGCGCATCGGCTACCTGCGCTTTCCACGCTCGCGGCGCGACGAAGAGCGCCTGGCCGGCATCCGCGCCTGCCTGGCCGCGCATGACCTGGAGTTGACTGTGTACGAAGGCGGCGCGCCGACGGCGGCCGAAGGCGAGCGCGTATGCTCGTCCATCATGCTGGGCGCCGAGCACCCGGATGCGCTGATCTGCTACAACGACCTGATGGCGCTGGGCTTCATGAAAGCGGCGCAGACGCTGGGCTTCAAGCTGCCGGAGCAGCTGTCGGTGGCGGCCTTCGACAATATCGAATACGGCCAATACACCTCGCCGGCGCTGACCACGGTGGACTTGCAGAGCGAGCGCATGGGCGTGGCCGCGATGGAAAAGCTGATCGCCGCCATCGACGGCAAACCCGCCCCCGCCACCACGATGATCGAACCGCAGCTGATCCTGCGCGGCTCGACCATCAAACGCTAAAATCCGGGGTCAGGTCCCCCATTACAGCATGAGCTCGGCTGTACCCGCCGAGCTCATGCTGTAATGGGG
>NZ_JAQQPR010000070.1:0-2168 GCF_036688705.1 Duganella sp. S19_KUP01_CR8
CGCTGACGCTGAGCGCCGCCGACGGGCGCGACATCGTCATCGCCGAATCCAACCCCGGCAGCGTCGCCTCGCTGGGCTTGAGCCTGGGGGCGAACAAGGGCACGGTCACCGTGAGCGAAGCGGCGCGGCTGGGCGCCCACGCGATGACCATCGCCGGCACCAATCCGGCGGCGGCGGGCCTGAGCGCGGGGCGGCAGGCCGCTGTCGTGGTCGGGCCGCCGGAGCTGGTGGTGCAGGATGTGTATAGCGGCGGCGAACCGGTGCAGGACCTGTCCAGCGCCAGCGGCGCGTCCGACGCGCTGGCTTACTACGACGGCAAGATCGACGAAGTGAGCAGCATCCGCTCCATGCTGGGCGCGGCCAGCAACCGGCTGTCGGCGGCGGCCAGCAATGCCGAAAGCGGCGCCACCAACCTGGCGGCGGCGCGCTCGCGCATCCGCGACACCGACTACGCCAGCGAGACGGCGCTGCTGACCCGCGCCAGCATCCTGCGCCAGGCCGGCGCCTCGATGCTGGCCCAGGCCAACGCCCAGCCACGCGGCGCGCTGCTACTGCTGCGCTAGTCCCTTCAAGGCGCCGACACGTGGCCGACCCGGTAGCGCTGCTCATGCGGCTGCGGCGGCAGCGCCGGCTCCCCGCGCCACAGGCACAGACGCACGATGCTCCAGTTGCCCGGTTCGAAGCCGATCACCACCGCCAGCGCGCCGCACTCCAGGGCGTGGCGCGCATGCTGCTCTTCCCGCTGGCGCAGCTGCGCCAGGTCGCTGTGGGGCGCGATCGCCTCGACGCTGCGGGTGGCGTGGCGCGCCTGCCGCACCGCCTCGCCGACGCTGGCGTGCCAAGGCGTCCAGGTGCGCACCGGCGGCCAGCCGAAGGCCTGCGCCACGCCGGCGAAACCGGGACCATTGAGGAAGTCGTGCATGCCTTCCTCGCTGTGCCACAGGTAGAAGGGCGCGTACAGGTTTTCCTGCGACTCGCCGCGCTCGGCGTACAGATAGGCTTTGAAGGCCAGGTGCGGCAGCCGGTCCAGCAGCGGCCCCTTGCTGCCGATGCGCTCGCGCACGATGGCCATGTCGTAGTCGGCCGGCAGGCTGAAGCTGTATTGCATGGCGATCATGCCGGCCTCCACAGGCTGGCGGCCGGGGCGCCGCCGCTGAACGACCAGTCGTCGCCCTGCGAGCTGGACAGCACCACCATCACATCCTGCGGCCGCAGGCCCGGCGCCTCGGCCAACCCTTCCACCAGGCGGCGGTAGAAGGCTTGCTTCATCTCGGTGCTGCGCGGCTTGCCGGTGGTAATGTTGATCAGCACGAAGTCGTCGGAGCGCGGGCCGGCCGGGCTTTCGTAGTCGCGGTCGAACACCAGTTCATGCGGCTCGTGTTGCTGGATGAGCTGGAAACGGTCTTTTTCCGGCACGTTGAAGGCCTCGACCATGGCGCGGTGCAGGCTGTGCGACAGCGCGGCCAGGTACTCGGGCGATTTTCCTTTCAGCAGAGAAATGCGACTCATGGGCATGATGGCCTCCGGTTGGGTGATTGACAGGTCCACGATACAGGTCTATTTTGATCCTGAAAATCAGGAATATTTTGATAAATAGTTCGATAAATCGGGATGGTTATGCGAAGAATTACTTTTGACCTCGATGTGCTGCGCACCTTTGTCACCGGCGTCGACCTGGGCAGCTTCGCCAAGGCGGCCGAACGGCTGGGGCGTTCCACCTCGGCCGTCAGCGCGCAGCTGAAGAAGCTGGAAGAGCAGCTGGGCATGCCGGTGCTGCGCAAGGAGGGGCGCGGCATGGTGACCACCTCGGCCGGCGAATCGCTGCTGGGCTACGCGCGCCGGCTGCTGGAGCTGAACGACGAGGCCGCCACCGCCGTGCGCGGCGCCGAGCTGGCCGGCAGCGTGCGGCTGGGCATGCAGGAGGATTTTGGCGAGCACATCCTGACCGAGGTGCTGGGCCGCTTCGCCCGCGTCCATCCCAGGCTGCGCATCGAGGCCTGCGTGGCGCGCAACGCCGACCTGATGGCGCAGATGGCGGCCGGGCGGCTGGAGCTGGGGCTGGCCTGGAGCGATCCGGCGCTGGCGTCGCCGGCGGCGGGGCGCACGCCGGAACTGGCGCGCGTGCCGATGCGCTGGATAGCTGCGGCCGGCGCAGGTGCGGCCGGCGG
>NZ_JAQQPR010000071.1:0-2117 GCF_036688705.1 Duganella sp. S19_KUP01_CR8
AAAGAACTTATTCGGTACTGCTTGCTGAAGAAGCGTTGTGTTCATCAGCGAAGAGGCAAGATTATGAAGTGTTTCGTGCATCTCGTCAAGCTTGTTTTTTAGTGTGGCTACATCTCACTAAAAAACTCCTCACTTCAACAGTGCATTTGAATGCCTTGTTCTGCAAGGGGGCGAACTATAGCAAAGCCCTCCCCATATCTGCAAGGCCTTTTTTCGAACTACTATCATCACCTTTTATGTACATGGCAGGAATGCACCAATAAGCAATCACATCATCAAACGCGGCGACCAACATATTCCGCAGGCCACACTACCCATGAGGGCCGCCGACCGGTACGCCTACATGTTGTCGGGAATCTCGATCTTCCCGGCCGTGCTCACTTTCGGCGTCGACCCAGCCCAGGCTTTCATCACCATTCCCACCGTGTTCTCGCACCCGACGCGCCAGCATCGGCGCCATGTGCTCTACTCCTGCGACCACAGCGACAGCACTCCGGCCGCTGTCGTAGCACTTGCGCCGGCAGCGGCAGTGACGGTCGGCGTCTCCGGCGGGACGCTGGCGTGCGACATCGTCCGGCTGACGATCGCATACTTGATCGAGCCGTCCGCCCTGGCGTAGCGGTAAGCGCGCCAGGAAAGATCCCTGACCGTCAGGCTGCCTGCCAGCACGCCATTCAACGCGGTCTGCACCGAAGCGGCCGGGTACACTTTGACGCCGCCTGCATCGGTCACCGTTGCGGCACCCTCTGCATCGAATACAATGTTTTGCGTGGTCACGACGCCGCAATCCTCGCGGTAGGTAGACAGCGTCTGTCCTGCCAACTCCTTGGCGGTGCTAATCATCTGCGCCGCATTCAGCACCAGCAAGTCCGTTGATTTATTGCTGACGACGTTGGTTTTAGCGTCAGTCGTGGCCTGGCACAGCATCAGCATCCCAGGAGATGTGCCATAAGCCTGGCCGGCAACCGCAGATGAGGCGACGATGGGCGCGTCGCACGACACGCTGGAGCTCGATCCTGGGGTGGGGGCGAAGCCGATCTGGCGCTCACCAACGCCGAACTCAATCTTACCGGTAGGGTAAGCCATCGGCCCTCTTCCGAACGACAGCCAGTACCGCACTGGCGTCGCGATCTCGCTGTAGACATTCTGGAAGCCGGTGTAGCGTAGCAGGCTGCCCGGTATCATGTTTATAATCGACGCCACTGCCGCGTCAATCACAGTCTGGAACGGTGCGAGATCGGTATTCGCATTGACCTGAGCCAGCAAGTTGGAGCCAACGACGCCTTTGGGCGAATAATCCGTCACGCCCGCAGCGGCCAGCCCGGCCAGGAAGCGTGTGGCCACTTCATTCTTTTTTTCCAGGGCCGTCACGTCATCGCCTTGCGCGCCGACGAGAATGGCCAGGGCCGCAAATGATCGAGTGATCACCTGCCTATCCAGCACGCCAACCCAGAAATTATGGCTACCGCCGTCGGCGTAGCGGCCAAATAAATTGATATAAACAGTATTAACGAATTCGGCATTGGTACCGGCGTACAGGTCCTTCGCTTCGGCGCTATCGCCAAATGCATCCAGCCTTACTTTTGACCCCGGTATCGCTGAAGTAGGCATAGAACAAGGCGGATGCAGTAGTGGGCAGATTGTGTTTTTCGAAGACGCCAGTCCAGAAAATCAGGCCGCCACTGTCGGGAACGCGGCCGTAATAGGCCAGGTAGAGTGCCTGGACTAATGAGGCATATGCGGAAGCGGTCGGTGGAGCGGTCGGTCCGATGCTGCCCATGCGCATGCCCGCAGTGTGCGGAGCGGTACTGCCCACATTCGAACCGCCACATGCCGTCAGCAAAGCGGCTATCAGGATCAAGGAAGCCCATTGTAGTTGGCGTTGCATGATTGTCTCCCGATTGAAATAATTGCCAAATAATACACGTTAATTATTTTCCATGGAACGAGAATAAGAGTTCAGACGAAAAAAAACCCCACCTGCACAGAGCGCGATCTTGAGCGCGTTCTGGCTGCTGGGGGTTTTTAGGTAGTGAAGCGCGGCAGTGCCGCGCTGAACAAATGGCCGCGGAATGCGAAAAGCCCACCAAGTTCACTTGGTGGGCTTTTCTGTATAA
>NZ_JAQQPR010000072.1:0-2098 GCF_036688705.1 Duganella sp. S19_KUP01_CR8
CCGCCACGGCGCGGCCGGCGCGGCCGGCGCCACCCGCAAGGGGCCGCCGCCGGAGCGCCTGCTGGAGGCGGTCGAGCGCGACGCGCTGCTGGCCAAGACCATCAGCGATCGCTTCGTGCAGATCGAGCGCAGCGCCTGGCAGGAGCGGCGCGCGCTGGCCGGCATGGTCGACAATCTGCTGGAGGACATGAAGCGCACCCTGATGCTGCCGTTCTCCACGCTGCTGGAAATGGCGCCGCGCCTGGTGCGCGACCTGGCCCACGACAGCGGCAAGGAAGTCGAGCTGCGCATCGACGGCGCGGCGATCGAGATCGACCGCCGCATCCTCGAGCAGATGCGCGATCCGCTGGTGCACCTGCTGCGCAACGCGATCGACCACGGCATCGAGACCCCGGCCGAGCGCCGCCTGGCGCACAAGCCGGAGCGCGCGCGGCTGGCGATCGAAGTGCTGCCGCGCGACGGCGACAAGGTCGAGCTGCTGGTCAGCGACGACGGCCGCGGCATCGATCCGCTGCAGGTGCGCGAGCGCGCCGTGCGCGAGGGCTTGCTGGCGCCCGAGGCCGGCGCGGCGCTGAGCACGGCGCAGATGCTGGCGCTGGTGTTCGAGTCCGGCGTGTCGACCAGCGCCATGCTGACCGACCTGTCCGGGCGCGGCCTGGGGCTGGCGATCGTGCGCGAGAAGGCCGAGAAGCTGGGCGGCAGCGTGGCGGCCGAGGCGGCGCCGGGCGGCGGCACGCGCTTCCGCATCGTGCTGCCGGCCACGCTGGCCACCTTTCGCGGCCTGCTGGTGACGGCGGCCGGGCGCCAGTTCGTGCTGCCGTCGCGCAATGTCGAGCGGGTCGCGCGCGTGCTGCCGGAATCGGTGCAGAGCGTCGAGGGCCATCCGACCGTGGTGCTGGAGGGCGAGGTGCTGGCGCTGGTGCAGCTGTGGCGCGTGCTGGGGCTGGCCGCGCCGTCGGCGTCGTCCGGCTATCTGACGCTGGCGCTGCTGACCAGCGGCAGCCGCCGCATGGCCTGCCTGGTGGACGCGGTGCTGGGCGAGCAGGAGGTGCTGGTCAAGGGCCTGGGGCCGCAGCTGCGGCGGGTGCCCAATATCGCCGGCGCCACCGTGCTGGGGGCGGGCCAGGTGGTGCCCATCCTGCACGTGGCCGACCTGCTGAAGTCGGCGCTCGGCGCGGGCGTGGGCGGCGCGCCCTTGCCGGCGCCGGCGGCGCAGGCGGCGCGCCAGCAGCTGCTGGTGGTGGAGGATTCGATCACCTCGCGCGCGCTGCTCAAGAACATGCTGGAGGTGGGCGGCTACCGGGTGACGGTGGCGGTCGACGGCGTCGACGCGCTGAGCGCGCTGCGCGGCGGCGGCTACGACCTGGTGGTGTCGGACGTCGAGATGCCGCGCATGGACGGCTTCGACCTGACCGCCAGCATCCGCGCCGACCGCCAGCTGGCCGGGCTGCCGGTGGTGCTGGTGACCTCGCTGGCCTCGCGCGAGCACCGCGAACGCGGCGTCGACGTCGGCGCCAGCGCCTACATCGCCAAGCAGGGGCTGGAGCAGAACAATCTGCTGGCCACCGTGCGCAGGTTGCTGCGATGAATAGCCCGCTGACGCCCTTGATCCGGGTCCTGGTGGTGGACGATTCGCCGGTGGCGCGCGAGCTGCTGGCCTACCTGCTCAATTCCGATCCGGCGCTGGAGGTGATCGGCGTGGTGGCCGACGGCGAGCAGGCGGTGGAGGCGGCGGCGCGCCTGCGGCCGGACGTCATCACCATGGACATCCACCTGCCGCGGCTGGACGGCTTTGCCGCCACCAGGATGATCATGGAGACCTGCCCGACCCGCATCGTGATGGTCACCTCCAGTCCGGTCGCGCACGAGGTGGCGGACAACTTCCGCGTGCTGGAGGCCGGCGCGCTGGCGGTGCTGGCCAAGCCGTCCGGTCCCGGCCATCCCGAACACGCGCAGATCACCGAGGAACTGCTGCGCACCATCAAGCTGATGGCCGAGGTCAGCGTGGTGCGGCGCTGGCGGCGCAGCGAAAGCTGGGGCGCCGGCGGCGCATCGGCCTCGGCCTCGGCCTCGGCGCCAGCGGCGGCATCGGCAGCGG
>NZ_JAQQPR010000073.1:0-1624 GCF_036688705.1 Duganella sp. S19_KUP01_CR8
GCGCAAGCCGGCGCCGCGCAGGCGCAGACCGGCACGCCGTCGCCGCCCGACACCAGCGGCGCCACGCCGGTCGCCGCAGTGCCGGTGGACGCGCCGCCGCCGCAGGGCATGCGCCGTTACAAGGTCAACCTGCCGCCGTCGGCCAGCCTGGACATGGACGTGGCGCGGGTCGACGCCGACGGCACCAAGTGGAGCGGTTCGGCCGTCATGACCTGGCGTACCGACGGCAGCAACTACCAGGCCTCGGCCGAAGCGGGCATCAGCCTGCTGATCACCCGCCTCAACGCGCTGGTGATGCGCAGCGTCGGCACCATCGACGATTACGGCATCGCCCCGAACACCAGCACGCAGAAGCGCGGCCGCCGCGCCGAGACGGCGACCCATTTCAACCGCGACGCCGGCACCATCACCTTCTCGGCCACCGAACGCAGCTACCCGCTGATGGTGGGCGCGCAGGACATGGCGACGGTGCCGTTCCAGCTGGGCGGCATCGGCCGCGCCGACATCAACCAGTTCGGCAGCGATATCGAGATGCAGGTCGGCGACGACCGCGAAGCGGCGCTGTTCCGCTTCCAGCTGGTGGGCGAGGAAGAACTGAACACCAAGATGGGCAAGGTGGTGACCTGGCATCTGAGCCGGCCGCCGCGCCCCGGCAGCTATTCGTCGCGGCTGGACATCTGGCTGGCGCCGGGCCTGAACTGGTACCCGGTCCAGCTGCGCAATACCGAAGCAAGCGGCGCGCTGACGACGCAAACCGTCTCTAAAATCACGATGACAGAACCCGGAAAATAATATGCATACTATTTACACCAAGCGCCTGCTGGCGTTGAGCGCCGCCATCCTGCTGAGTTGCTCGGCCCACGCCGCCGAAGCTCCGGCCGGCGAGCACCCGAGCGTCAAGCGCCCATACAGCCTGCCTCCGTCGGCCGACCTCTCGTACACGATCAAGGCCAAGCAGCACGGCTTGAGCATAGGCGGCACCGCCACCGTACAATGGCGCGCCGGCGACGGCAAGTACTCGGTCGCCACCGAAAGCCGCGCCGCGCTGTTCGGCAAGATCCTGGAAAACCGCAGCGAGGGCGCGGTCGACGACTTCGGCCTGGCGCCGGCCACCTTCTACGAAAAGCGCTTCCGCAAGGACCCTAGCACCACCACCTTCCAGCGCGACGCCAAGACCATCACCTTCAGCGAAGGCGACGAGAGCTACCCGATCAAGGGCGGCGAGCAGGATCGCACCAGCATCCAGTGGCAGCTGGCGGCGCAGGCGCGCGCCACGCCGGACAAGTTCAAGCCGGGCAGCGAATGGAAGTACTTCGTAGCCGGCCGCCGCGACGCCGAGGTGTGGAGCTTCAAGGTGATGAAAAATGAGGCAGTGCAGATCGGCACGGGCGAGGTCAACGCCGTCCACCTGGTCAAGGCGCCGCCGCCGGACGCGCAGGGCCAGCAGGTCGACCTGTGGCTGGCGCCGTCGATGGACTGGACCCCGGTACGTGTGCGCTTCAACGACAACGATGGCGACTTCGTCGACCAGACACTGGAAAAGGCCGTGAAAAAGTAAGCTGAATGATCCGGGGTCAGGTCCCCCATTTGTGCACGAGCTCTGCTGTAGTTGTCGCTACAGCAG
>NZ_JAQQPR010000074.1:0-1407 GCF_036688705.1 Duganella sp. S19_KUP01_CR8
AGGCATGGCCATACACCGGCATGGTGCTGTCCGAGTCGATCATGTCCGACCAGGTCGCATTGTCGAAAACAGTCAACACCCTGGCGAAGAAGACCATCATCCAGGATGGGCAGACGCAAACGCTGTATCCCTACATCGGCAGCAGTACGGTGGAACGGCACGACCTGGCCGGAAATACCTACGACATGGGGACGGTGATCACCGAGAACACGTTTGATGATTACGGCAATTTGACGCTGCAAAAGACGTCGACCAGCGGTGACGGTAAGACCTTCGGCAGCGAGGTCACCACGATCTATTCGAGCGCGACTCCGACGTGGGTCGCGTCATGGCTCATCAGCCTGCCAACCAAGGTCACACAGAAGAAAACCAATGCTGACCTTGTCAGCCTGACGCGGACGGTTGATTACGAATACGACATCAATACTGGCCTGCGCACCAAAGCGACGACGGAGAAGGGCACTGCCGCGCTGTCGGTGGTGACCGACTATGGCTATGTCGGAAACAAATTTGGACTGGTCAGCTCGAAGAAGGAAAGCTGGAAAGATCCTTTGTCGCTGACGACGAAATCGCGCACGTCATCACGCACGTTTGACAGTAAAGGCCGCTTCCCGAGCGTAGTCACCAATGCGGCGGGGCACACAGAAACCTCGACCTATGATGGTGCCACCGGCGTGCGGATCAGTCTGAAGGACGTGAACGAACTAACGACTACCTGGACCGCAGATAATTTCGGTCGGGTTCGTTCCGAACTACGTCCCGATGGTAATGAAACCCGCTTTGGCTTGCCGAAAAAATGTGTAGGCGAATGCCGTGGTGACGCCGCGCTGGTGCAGATCGTGGAGTACTTCCATGGCAGTTCGCGTAGCGCCGTCCCCATGCTCACCTACAGCGACGAGGTAGGGCACGTGCTGAGCCAACAGAGCTGGGGCTACAAGGGAGACGCTGTCTATACGGATCAGACCTACGACGATATGGGACGCCTGAAGGCGCGCTACCAGCCCGCATTCGGCACGGCGTCCACCACCTATATCTCGTCACGGCTGGAGTACGACATCCTGAACCGGGTGATCCATTCGTATGCATTGGATGAGGCCAACAAGGAGCAGCTCAGTCAATCGGACTACAACGGCCTGACAGTGACACTAACCAATCCGCTGACGTACATGCGCATCGACAAGCGCAATGTGATTGGTCAGATCGAGCAGGTGACCGATGCGTTGAAAGGGGTGACGAAATTCGCCTATGATTCGTTCGGTAATTTGAGCAAGACGACGGACCCACGCAACAATATCATCACGGTGGAGTACGATTTACTGGGCCGGAAAACCAAGCTGAGCGATCCCGACCTGGGTGTTGTCCAATACACGCCGGATCCGCTTGGTCGGGTGGTGGCGCAGAGTACGC
>NZ_JAQQPR010000075.1:0-1241 GCF_036688705.1 Duganella sp. S19_KUP01_CR8
CCAAACAGATTCGGCTGCAACTTTATATCCGGCCTATATGCGGGTGGAATCCCGCTGGCCCCGATGGAATCCGCTGAACCACGCCTCTCTTACCTAACGGACTCTGTGTCCGGGTGTTTCTTCAGGCTTGGTGGTTCACGGTCTGACCTGTTTGCCATCACGCTTCGTGCCTTCGCAACCGTTGTAGTTCTCTCCTTGCTATCAAAACCGCTTCTTTGAACGAGTTCTCGTTAGGGCCTCACACTGGTGTACTCATTTTCGTATTTCCGGTTGAAGGCCAGCAGTGCCCAGATTGTCCTGGCTATTTTGTTGGCTAGTGCCACCGTAACCACATTTGCCGGCCGTCGCTTGGCGAGGCCATCAAGCCATTTGTTTGGTGTCTTCGAACACGACAGAACCGACCTCGCGCCATGGACTAACAAAGTCCTTAAGTAAGTGTCACCTCGCTTGCTGATGTTAAGCAACCGCACTCGTCCGCCGGTACCGGTTTGCCGCGGTACCAACCCAAGCCAGGCGGCGAATTCGCGTCCCGAGCGAAATGCGTTCGGATTTCCCATGGTCGCCACGGCGGCGGTCGCTGTCAGCAAACCTACGCCAGGAATCTCGGCGATGGCTTTGCACGACGGCTCCTGTCGCATCCATGCCTGGAGTCGTCGCTCGATTTGCGCAATCTGCTCATCAAGCTTGCTCAGCAGCGCCCATTGCTCCCTAAGAGTGTCGATCAAGATCGCGGGCAGGCGCTCGCTCAGTTTGGCGAGAATTACTGGCATCGATTTGTCCAAGGCCGCTCTCCCGACGGCCATCACTTCTCCATATTCGGCGATCAGTCCGCGTACAGAGTTGCTTTGCATCGTGCGGCACTTCACCAGCTGTTGACGGCTCCGGTGCAGAGCCAGCACCGCTTGTTGTGCCTCGGACTTGATTGCGACGGACCTTATGCCGCGTTGCTGCGTTGCTAGCCAGATCGCCCGCGCATCGGCGATGTCGTTCTTGTTGCCGGTTACAAAGGGTTTTACGGCCCTAGTGCACATGAGCTTCACTTGATGCCCCATTTCCGTCAATCGACGAGCCCAGTGTTGAGAGCCTCCGCATGCCTCCATCCCAATCAGGCTGGGTGACAGATTTGCGAAGTATTCGAGAAATTGGCCGCGTTTGACCTGTTTGTCGAAGACCTCACCCGTCTCCGGCGAGACCCAGTGAAGTTGAAATACGTTCTTGGCGATATCAACACCATAAATTAC
>NZ_JAQQPR010000076.1:0-1020 GCF_036688705.1 Duganella sp. S19_KUP01_CR8
GGGGGATTAGCTCAGCTGGGAGAGCACCTGCTTTGCAAGCAGGGGGTCGTCGGTTCGATCCCGTCATCCTCCACCAAAAGTTCAAACGTAAGCGACGCCAATGGGCGCATGTTTAGGTTTGGTCTTTTAGAGACCAAGTGCTGTACGTTCTTTAACAATCTGGAAGAAGTAAGTAAATTTTTATGTACCCATGCGGGGAACCGCGTGGGTGGGTAATGATTGTATGTATCAACAAACGCAACAACGTAGTACTTCTTATTCCTATAAACGCTCCTTGTTTAGTCGCAGGGGCTAACGTTATAGGGACAAGTGAATAAGTGCACATGGTGGATGCCTTGGCGATTACAGGCGATGAAGGACGTAGTAGCTTGCGATAAGCTGCGGGGAGCTAGCAAACAAGCTTTGATCCGCAGATTTCCGAATGGGGAAACCCGGCCTTTTAGGTCATTGCATACTGAATACATAGGTATGCAAAGCGAACGCGGCGAACTGAAACATCTAAGTAGCTGCAGGAAAAGAAATCAACCGAGATTCCCAAAGTAGTGGCGAGCGAAATGGGATGAGCCTGCACGTTTTAGCATGACGCATAGAAGAATCCTCTGGAAATAGGAGCCATAGCGGGTGATAGCCCCGTATTCGAAATGCGATGTGTGGAACTAAGCGTGCGACAAGTAGGGCGGGACACGAGAAATCCTGTCTGAATATGGGGGGACCATCCTCCAAGGCTAAATACTCGTAATCGACCGATAGTGAACCAGTACCGTGAGGGAAAGGCGAAAAGAACCCCGGGAGGGGAGTGAAATAGATCCTGAAACCGTGTGCATACAAACAGTAGGAGCGGACTTGTTCCGTGACTGCGTACCTTTTGTATAATGGGTCAGCGACTTACATTCAGTGGCAAGGTTAACCATATAGGGAAGCCGTAGAGAAATCGAGTCCGAACAGGGCGATAGTCGCTGGGTGTAGACCCGAAACCAAGTGATCTACTCATGGCCAGGATGAAGGTGCGGTAACACGCAC
>NZ_JAQQPR010000008.1:0-222226 GCF_036688705.1 Duganella sp. S19_KUP01_CR8
GTGCCGGCCGGCGCGGTCGACACCTTCGCCTGATCCGGCAGCGGCCGCGACGAAAACCGGGATCGGCCACCCCGCCTCCCGGTTTTGTTGTTTGTTTCACTACGGAAACCTCAAGCAGCGCCCGGATCGCCCTTCTTTTCGACGTATGCTATGCCGCAGTCCCAACCGATAATGACATAATGGCGTCATGATCCACTTCCGCACCACGCAAGGGCAATTTTGAAAGCGAACCCAAAAATGAAAGCCGATCAGAAAGTTGAAGCCGCGCCTGGCGGCGGCGGCAGCAAAAAACTGATCATCATCATCCTGGCGGTGGTCCTGGTATTGGGCGCGGCCGGCGGCGGTGCGGCCTGGTTCTTCTTGCATGGGAAAGCCGACGCCGGCGAGGAAGAGGCGCCGGCCAAGGGCAAGCACAAGAACGCCAAGAAGGCCAAGGCCGGTCCGCCGGAATACGTGCCGGTCGAGCCGTTCACGGTCAACCTGCAACCGGGCGACAGCGGCGCCGACCAGTACCTGCAGATCGCCTTCACGCTGGAAGTGGGCGGGCTGGAAGAGAAGGAAAACGTCAAGAACAATATGGCCAAGGTGCGCAGCCGCATGCTGTTGCTGCTGTCGAGCAAGCGCGCCATGGACATCAATACGCCGGAAGGCAAGCTCCAGCTGGCCAAGGAAATCATCGGCCAGCTGAAGGAACCCTTCGAGGACCGCGGCGCGCCGCAGGACATCGAAGATGTGCTGTTCACCTCGTTTATCATTCAGTAAGTAGATCGTCATGGCTGATAATTTTCTCTCCCAGGAAGAAGTCGATGCCCTGCTCAAGGGCGTCAACGGCGACCAGGACGATGTCCAGGCGCAGGAAGACGTCGCGGGAGTACGAACGTATAACCTGGCCACCCAGGAACGTATCGTCCGTGGGCGCATGCCGACGCTGGAGATTATCAACGAGCGCTTCGCCCGCCTGTTGCGGGTCGGCCTGTTCAACTTCCTGCGCCGCAGCGCCGAGGTGTCGGTCGGCTCGGTGCGGGTCTCCAAGTATTCCGAGTTCATCCGCAACCTGGTGGTGCCGACCAACCTGAACCTGGTGCACATGAAGCCGCTGCGCGGCACCGCGCTGATGGTGTTCGATCCGGGCCTGGTGTTCCTGCTGGTGGACAATCTGTTCGGCGGCGACGGCCGCTTCCACACCCGCGTCGAGGGCCGCGACTTCACCCAGACCGAGCAGCGCATCATCCTGCGCATCCTGGACATCGTGTTCGAGGCCTACACCAAGTCGTGGGAGCCGGTCTATCCGGTCGAGTTCGAATACATCCGCTCGGAAATGAATACCCAGTTCGCCAACATCGCCACCCCGAACGAGGTGGTGGTGGCGTCGACCTTCACCGTGGAGCTCGGTTCGGTCTCGGGCCAGATCCACTTCTGCATGCCGTACTCGATGATCGAGCCGATCCGCGATTCGCTGACCTCCAGCCTGCAGGGCGAGGCGCTGGAAGTGGACAAGCGCTGGATCCGCCTGATGACGCAGCAGATCCAGATCGCCGAGGTGGAAATCGTCGCCTCGCTGGGCACGGCCAAGGTCAATTTCGACGAGATCCTCAATATGCGCGTGGGCGACATCATCCCGCTGACCATCCCGGAACTGCTGTCGGCCACGGTCGACGGCGTGCCGGTCATGGATTGCAGCTACGGCGTGATGAACGGACAATACGCGCTCAAGGTGGAGAAATTGCTCGCCAATGCCGATAACATCAAATAACACCGGCGCAACCGCTGCCGGTGACCGCAATACAGGAGAGAAGCATGTCGGATAATCAAGACGATACGATGGACGACGATCCGTGGGGCGCGGCCATCGCCGAGCAAGCCCAGGCGGAAGCGGCCGCGTTGGAAAAACAGCAGTCGCAGGCGGCCAGCGCCGCCGTGTTCACGGATTTTTCCAGCACGCCGAGCAAGACCGAAACCCATAACGATATCGACTTCATCCTCGATATCCCGGTGCAGCTGACGGTCGAACTGGGCCGCACCAAGATCGCCATCAAGAACCTGCTGCAATTGGCGCAGGGCTCGGTGGTCGAGCTGGACGGCCTGGCCGGCGAGCCGATGGACGTGCTGGTCAACGGCTGCCTGATCGCCCAGGGCGAGGTGGTGGTGGTGAACGACAAGTTCGGTATCCGCCTGACCGACATCATCACGCCGTCCGAACGTATCCGAAAACTGAATAAATGAAGCACGGACTGACCTTATCCCTGATCCTCGCGGCGGCCTTGGCCGCCGCGCCTGCAATGGCCCAGCGCAGCGTGTCGGGCACCATCGGCGGCCAGCATGCGGCCAGCGCCGCCGCCACGGCAGCGGCGCCAGCGGCTGCACCGGCCGCCGCCGAAGCGCCTGCCACAACTGCCGTCGCGGCGACAACAGCAGCCCCTGCCGCCAGTGTCGCGGCCGAAGCGCCCGCCGCTGCGGCGCCGGTCCCGGCCACGGCGACCGCAACCGCCCCCGCCGGCCCGCTGGCGATGACCATCCCCACCCCGCAACCGGCGGCCACCTCGGCCGGCGGCGGCCTGCTGCAAACCACCTTCGCGCTGATGTTCGTGCTGGCCCTGCTGGTCGGCCTGGCCTGGTTCCTGAAGCGCTACGGCCCCAAGAACCTGGGCGGCGGCCGCAACGTCAAGCTGGTCGGCGCGCTCAGCGTCGGCGCGCGCGAGCGCATCCTGGTGGTGGAAGTGGGCGAACAATGGATCGTGGTCGGCGCCTCGCCGGGCCGCATGAACGCGCTGGCCACCATGCCGCGCCAGGAAATCAGCGAGCAGGACAGCACGGCCGCGCTGCCGACCGCCAACTTCGCCGCATGGCTCAAACAAACGATCGACAAGCGCAATGGCAAATAAGCAGGCCGGCACCACCCAGGCTACGGCCGTCAAATCCCTGTTGATGCTGGCCGCGCTGGCGCTGCCGCTAGCGGCCGGCGCCGACTCCAGCATCGGCATCCCGGCCTTCAACGCCGCCCCGGCGCCGGGCGGCGGCACCAGCTACACGCTGCCGATCCAGACCATGCTGCTGATGACGGCGCTGACCTTCATCCCGGCGGCGCTGCTGTTGATGACCAGCTTCACCCGCATCATCATCGTGCTGTCGCTGCTGCGCCAGGCGCTGGGCACGCAGTCGGCGCCGCCCAACCAGGTGATGGTCGGGCTGGCGCTGTTCCTGACCCTGTTCGTCATGGGCCCCACCTTCGACAAGATCTACACCGAGGCCTACCTGCCGCTGCAGGAAAACAAGATCAATATGAGCGCGGCCATGGACAAGGGCGTGGCACCATTAAAAACTTTCATGATGAAGCAAACCCGGCAGGCCGACCTGGCCTTGTTCGTGAAATTGTCGCGCAGCCCCGCGCTGCAAGGGCCGGAAGACGTGCCGCTGCGCATCCTGGTGCCGGCTTTCGTCACCAGCGAACTGAAAACCGCGTTCCAGATCGGCTTCGCCATCTTTATTCCATTTCTGATTATCGACATGGTGGTCGCCTCTGTACTTATGTCGATGGGGATGATGATGATGTCGCCGGCCGTGATCTCGCTGCCGTTCAAGCTGATGCTGTTCGTGCTGGTGGACGGCTGGCAACTGCTGCTCGGTTCGCTGGCCCAGAGTTTTTACTAGGAGCGCGCGATGACACCCGAAAGCGTGATGACGATGGGCCGCCACGCCATGGAGGTGACCCTGATGATCGCCGCCCCGATGCTGCTGGTGGCGCTGATCATCGGCCTGGTGGTCAGCATCTTCCAGGCCGCCACCCAGATCAACGAAGCGACGCTGTCCTTCATTCCCAAGCTGGTCGGCATCTTCGTGGCGCTGGTGGTGGCCGGACCGTGGATGCTGGCGGTCATGCTCGACTACATGCGCGAAGTGTTCGGCGGCATCCCCGGCCTGGTCGGCTAGACATTTTGCCAAGATGTAACAATTTACGATTCAATAAGAACTTGACTTAAAATAAGAAAGTTGATGCACGGTGGAAAGAAATAGGGAAAACGCCTCATGATTTCGTTCTCCACTGCCGATATCAATCTGTGGATCGCCGGTTTGCTGTGGCCGCTCACGCGCATCCTCGGGCTGCTGGCGGCGTCTCCGCTGTTCGGCAATTCCAGCGTGCCGGCCACGGTCAAGGTCAGCCTGGGCGTGCTGCTGGCGATGGTGGTGGCGCCGGCCGTGCCGCTGCTGCCGGGGTCCGATCCGATGTCGCTGGCCGGGCTGCTGATCCTGGCGCAGGAAATGCTGATCGGGCTGGCGATGGGCTTCAGTATCCGCATCGTGTTTGCCGCGGTGGAGATGGCGGGAGAAATCTCCAGTTTGACCATGGGCCTGGGGTTCGCGACGTTTTTCGACCCCAACACCCAGGGCCGCTCGTCGGCGATCAGCCAGTTCCTGGCGCTGGTGGCGACCATGACGTTTTTGGCGGTGAACGCCCACCTGGTGCTGCTGTCGGTGCTGGTGGAGAGTTTTTACACGCTGCCGGTGTCGGCCGCGCCGGTCTACGGCGGCGGCTTCAAGCAGCTGGCCGACTGGGGCGGCAAGATTTTCAGCACCGGTGTGCAGCTGTCGCTGCCCATCGTTGCGGCTTTACTGATTACCAACGTTGCGCTGGGCATCCTGACACGCGCGGCGCCGCAACTGAATTTGTTTGGCATCGGGTTTCCGATTACTTTAGGTGTAGGTTTGCTGGTCATCGCCATGACGCTCCCGTACTTGGCGACGCCCGTGCAAAACCTGTTGTTGGAAGGCGTGGAACGCGCGCGGCTGATGCCGCGGACGTGGTCGCAGCGCCCTGACGCGGTCAAACCGGCAAACTTGCCGGTTCGGCCTCCGGGGCCGCGCCCATAGCGAAATTCAATAGCCGACCAGTGTATTTTGGTTTCCATGAGGCAATTACCAGCGTATCATGGAAGCTCCCCGGGAGAACAATGCAATGACTTCGATCGTTACGAATTTCACAACCGACCAGATCGTCAGCCTTTCGGTTGCACAGATCGGCCTGTTCACGACCGAAGACATGCAGGCGCTCAGCTCCGACCAGCTCGGCGTCATGAGTTCGGCCCAGGTGCGCGCCATCACCACCCTGCAACTGAACTACCTGACCACCGACGCCCTGCCCGGCCTGACCACCGCCAACGTCCCGCTGCTGACCCTGGTGCAGGTGGCCGCGCTCAACACCGACCTGATCACCGCCCTCAGCACCGACCAGCTGGTCGCCCTCAGCACCCGCGAAATGCAGGTGCTGACCAGCCGCCAGCTCAACCTGCTGAGCTCGGACCAGATGGTCGCGCTGGAAACGGTCGACCTGCGCGCGCTGTCGACCGCCCAGCTGAGCGTGCTGGGCTCCGACCAGGTCGCCAGCCTGACCAGCGACCAGCTCGGCTCTTTGGCCACCCAGCAATTGCGCGCCTTCAGCACCAGCGCGCTGCAAGCCATCGCCACCGACCAGATCCAGTCGCTGGCCACCGCCATGCTGGCGCAACTGACCACCAGCCAGCTCAACGCGCTGACCGTGGACCAGCTGGCCGCCGTCACCACCGACCAGATCGCCGGCCTGAGCTCGCTGCAACTGAGCATGCTGTCGACCGCCTCGCTGGTCAACCTCAGCAGCGACCAGATCGCCGCGCTGGAAACCCGCGACCTGGTCTGGCTGAGCAGCAGCCAGGTCGGCGCGCTGACCGCGCTGCAGCTGGCCGGCCTGGGCACCGACCAGATGCACGCGCTGCGCAGCAATGAAATCGCGGCGCTGAGCACCGACCAGCTGCCGGTGCTGAGCACCGACCAGTTCAACGCGCTGAGCTCGCTGGCCGCACTCAACTCGGCCCAGATCGGCGTGCTGAGCACCGACCAGCTGACCTCGCTGACCACCAAGACCATCGCCGCCCTCGGCAGCGCGCAGCTGGCGGCGCTGAACGCCGGCCAGGTGCAGTCGCTGAACAGCGACCAGATCGTCGCCCTGTCGACCGCCCAGGTGGCCGCGCTGACCACGGACGTGCTCAGCGCGCTGACCACCGACCAGATGCTGGCGATCGAGACGCGCGACATCGGCGCGCTGACTTCCCGCCAGATCCGCGCCCTCAGCAGCGACCAGCTGGTGGCGCTGGCCACCAGCCAGATCGCCGCCCTCAGCACCGCCGACGAAGCGGCGCTGCTGCCCGACCAGCTGGCGTCGCTGACCACCGACCAGATCGTCGCGCTGAAAACCATCGTGCCGTTGAGCACGCTGCAAATCCAGGCGCTGACCACCGACCAGGTGATCGCGCTGCAAAGCAAGGCCATCGTCAGCCTCAGCAGCACGCAGCTGGCGGCGCTGACCGTCGACCAGGTGCAGGCCCTGAGCAGCGACCAGATCATCGAACTGACCGCGGCCCAGTACAGCAGCATGAGCAGCAATATGCTCAACCTGCTCACCAGCACCCAGATCGGCCTGATCGAAACGCGCGACATCGCCGCCTTGCGCGCGCCGCAGATCGCCCGCCTGTCGACCGACCAGCTGGTGGTGCTGCTCACCGACCAGTTCGCCGCGCTGACCAGCAGCGCCATCGGCGCCCTCAGCACCGACCAGATCAGCGTGCTGACCACCGACCAGTTGAACGCGCTGTCGACGCTGGTGGGCCTGTCGAGCCGCCAGATCAGCTCCTTCACCACCGCGCAGATGACCTCGCTGTCCACGCACAACCTGGGCACGCTGGCCACCAGCCAGCTGCGGGCGCTGGGCTCGGACCAGATCCAGGCCCTGACCACCGACCAGAT
Organism: Duganella sp. S19_KUP01_CR8; assembly: GCF_036688705.1. Classification (NCBI taxonomy): domain Bacteria; kingdom Pseudomonadati; phylum Pseudomonadota; class Betaproteobacteria; order Burkholderiales; family Oxalobacteraceae; genus Duganella; species Duganella sp. S19_KUP01_CR8. The sequence continues at coordinate 6,772 of NZ_JAQQPR010000008.1, forward strand.
CGTCGCGTTGAGCGCCGCCCAGTTCCGCGGCCTGACCTCGGCCGCCATCGCCGCCCTCACCACCGACCAGATCGTCGCCATCGAGACGCGCGACATCGCCGGCCTCAACACCCAGCAAATCAACAAGCTGGGCACCGACCAGATCGTGGCGCTGAGCACCAACCAGATCGTCGCGCTGAACTCGGCCGACACCGCGGCGCTGACCACCGACCAGGTGCAGGCCCTGGGCAGCGACCAGATCGACGCGCTGCGCTTCCTGACCGCGCTGACCACGCGCCAGATCCGCGCGCTCACCACCGACCAGATCGCCAGCATCACGGCCACCGACCTGTCCAGCCTGACCACCCGCCAGTTCACCGGCTTCACCAGCGACCAGCTGCAGGCGCTGACCACCGACCAGATCGTCGCGCTCAACTCGGCCCAGCTGGTGGCGCTGAGCACCAGCGCCATGGCCGTGCTGTCGACCGACGCCATCGCCGCCATCGAAACGCGCGACATCCGCGCGCTGCGCACCGCCCAGATCGCCCAGCTGAGCACCAACCAGGTGGTGGCGCTGACCACCGCCCAGCTGGCCGCCTTCACCACCGGCGAAATCCGCGCGCTGACCTCGGACCAGTTGTCGGTGCTGAGCAGCGACCAGATCGTCGCGCTGTCGACCCTGGGCCCGCTGGTCACCAAGCAGATCGCCGGCCTGACCACCGACCAGATCGCGCAGATGTCGACCGCCGACTTCGCCACCCTGCTGACCAGCCAGCTGGCCGGCTTCAACAGCGTCCAGGCCGCCGCCATCAGCAGCGACCAGGTGCTGGCGATGTCGACCGCGCAAGTGCGCGCGCTCAGCACCGACGCCATCGCCGCGCTCGGCCTGGACCGCGTCGCCGCGCTGCGCAACGCCGACCTGGTCTCGATGAGCACGCGCCAGATCGCGGCCCTGACCACCGACCAGCTGGCGGCGCTGAGCACGCAGCAATTGCGGGTGCTGACCACCGCCGAAGTGGCCGCGCTGACGCTGACCCAGATCGCCGGCCTGAGCAGCGACCAGATCGACGCCTTCGCCACGCTCAGCGCGCTGACCACCAAGCAGCTGGCCGCCTTCAGCACCTACCAGCTGGCCACGCTGAACCTGGCCGACCTGCGCGCGCTCGGCTCCAGGCAAATCCACGCGCTCAGCACCGACCAGCTGGTCGCGCTGACCACCGACCAGATCGCCGGCATGCTGCCGGCCCAGCTGCGCGGCATCGCCGCCGGCGACATGGCGGCGCTGACCACCGGGCAGATCGCCGCGCTGACCAACGCCGAGCTGGCCTCGCTGAGCACCAGGCAGCTGGTCAACCTGAGCACCGACCAGATCGTCTCGCTGAGCACCTTGCAGATCACCGGCCTGACCACGCAGGAAATCGCCGCCCTCAGCTCCGACCAGAAAGCCGCGCTGACCAGCGACCAGTTGGGCGCGCTCAGTTCGCTGGCCAGCTTCTCGACCGCCGCCATCGCCGCCCTCACGACCGACCAGATCGCCTCGCTGCCGCTGGCCATCCTGGCCGGCCTGACCACGCGCCAGATCGCCGCGCTGACCACCGACCAGATCAGGGCGCTGACCTCCGATGAAATCGTCGCGCTGAGCACCGCCCAGTTCCGCTCGCTCACCACCGACCAGATCGTCGCGCTGACCTCCGACCAGGTGCCGGTCATCCAGCTGGTCGATCTGCAGGCGCTGTCGACCCGCCAGATCACCGCCCTGACCACCACCCAGCTGAGCGAGCTGACGCCCACCCAGTTCAGCGCGCTGAGCACGCAGGACATCGCCAACCTGACCACCCAGCAGATCGCCGCCCTGTCGACCGACCAGGTGGCCAGCTTCGCCACGCTGGCGCCGCTGACCAGCAAGCAGATCGCCGCCCTCACCACCGACCAGATCGCCAGTCTGGCGCTGGCCAAGATCGCCACGCTGAAGACCAGCCAGATCGCCGGCCTGACCAGCCTGCAAGTGGGCGCGCTCACCACCGACGAGATCGTCGCGCTGAGCACGGCCCAGGTGCGCAGCCTGAACGCCGCCACCCTGGCCGCGCTGTCGACCGGGCAGATCGCCGCGATCGAAGTGGTGGACGTGGCCGCGCTCGGCACCAACCAGATCATCGCCCTGTCCAGCGACCAGCTGGCGGCGCTGACGGCCGGCCAGTTCGCCGCGCTCAGCACCCGCACCCTGGCCAGCCTGACCACCGACCAGATCGCAGGCCTGTTGCTGGCCCAGGTCGACAGCCTGGCCTCGCTGGCGCCGCTGACCACCAACCAGGTGCTGGCGCTCACCAGCGCCCAGCTGGCCAGCCTCGGCCTGGCCCAGATCGCCACCTTGAGCACCCGCCAGCTCAACGCGCTGGCCAGCGCCCAGCTGCAAGCGCTGACCAGCGACCAGATCGTCGCGCTGGAAACCAAGCAAATCCGCGGCCTGAGCTCGACCAGCCTGAACGCGCTGACCACCGACCAGTTCGCCGCCATCGAGCTGGTCGACATCGCCGCGCTGCGCACCAGCCAGATCGCCACGCTGGCCACCAACCAGATCGCCGCGCTGACGCTGGCCCAGCTGGGCGCCTTCACCTCGCAGGAGATCGCCGCGCTGACCACCCGCCAGCTGGGCGTGCTCACCACCGACCAGTTCGCCGCGCTGGGCAGCCTGGCCGGCCTCAGCACGCGCCAGATCAGCGGCCTGTCGAGCGACCAGATCATCGCGCTGACGCCGGCCCAGGTGGCCGCCCTCAAGACCGCCCAGATCGCCGCGTTCAGCACCACCCAGATCCAGTACTTCACCAGCGACCAGATCCCGGTGCTGAGCACGGCCCAGGTGCGGGCGCTGTCGGCCGCCGTGATCGCCGCGCTGACCACCGACCAGATCCTGGAACTGAGCGGCGCCGACCTGGCCGCGCTCAAGACCAACCAGCTGATGGCGCTCACCAGCGACCAGCTGGGCGCGCTGTCGCTGACCCAGTACGCCACCCTGATCAACAGCGAGATCGCGGCCCTGACCACCCGCCAGCTGAGCTACCTGACCAGCGACCAGATCGCCGCGCTCAACAACCTGACCTCGCTGACCACCTTGCAGGTCAGCGCCCTGAGCACCGACCAGCTGGGCGCGCTGACCGCGCAACGCTTCGTCACGCTCAGCACCCGCCAGCTGGCGGCGCTGGGCAGCCGCCAGGTGCCCGGCATCAATAGCGACCAGATCATCGCCCTCTCGACCGGCCAGATCCGCGCGCTCAACACCAGCCTGCTGGTGGCGCTGAGCACCGACCAGATCGACGCCATCGAAGCGCTGGACTTCGCGGCCATGACCACCGCCCAGCTGCGCTCGCTGACCACCAACCAGATGCAGGCCCTGCTGACCGACCAGTTGCACGCGCTCAGCCCGGCCGGCATCGCCGCCTTCTCGCAGGCCCAGCTGGCGGCGCTGAGCAACGCCCAGGCCGCCGCGCTGGGCAACCTGGTCGACTATTCGACGCTGCAAATCGCCGCCATGTCGACCAGCCGCATCGCCAACCTGTCGCTGCTGGACATCGACCTGCTGAGCACGCGCCAGATCGGCGCCCTGTCCTCGCTGCAGGTGTCGGTGCTGAACAGCGACCAGATCATCGAACTGAGCGCCGCCCAGGTGGCCGCCATCAGCGTGACCGCGCTGGCCGGCCTGAGCACCGACCAGATCGCCTACATCGAAGCGGGCGACATCACGCTGCTGAAATCGGCGCAGCTGCAGGCGCTCAACAGCGCCCAGCTGCAGGCGCTGACCAGCGACCAGATCGGCGCGCTGACCTCGCGCGAAGTGGGGTCGCTGAAGCCGAGCCAGATCGCGCTGCTGACCACCGACCAGCTGGTCAACCTGAGCAATATCGGCGGCATGAGCACCGCGCAGATCCACGCCCTGACGTCCGACCAGCTGAGCTCCTTGCTGCCGTCGCAGATCGGCGCGCTGCGCACCGCCCAGATCGCCGCGCTGAGCAACACCCAGATCGTCAACCTGACCAGCGACCAGATCATCGCGCTGACCACCGCCGACATGCTGGCGCTGAACACGCGCGCGCTGGCCGCGCTGAGCACCGCCCAGGTGGTGGCGATCGAACTGGCCGACATCGCCGCCCTGCGCTCGGCGCAGCTGGTGTCGCTGACCACCGACCAGGTCGCCGCGATCACCACCGACCAGATCGCCTACCTGGCCACCGGCGCCATCGCCGCGTTGACGCCCAACCAGGTGCGCGCGCTGACCACCGACCAGATCGTCAACATGACCGAGGTGCAGTTCCGCGCGCTGTCGACCAAGACCATCGCCACCCTCAGCACCGACCAGTTCGTCGCGATCGAGCTGGCCGACCTGGCCATGTTGCGCAGCCAGCACATCCGCGCGCTGACCTCCGACGAGCTGGTCAGCATGACCACCAACCAGCTGACCAACCTCAGCACCGCGCAGATCGCCGCCCTGACCACCACCCAGCTGAACTTCCTGACGCCGGACCAGTTCCTGCTGCTCGGCGCGCTGGGCTCGCTGAACACCAGCCAGATCGCGACCCTGACCACCGACCGCATCCAGGCGCTCAACGACGACCAGCTGGGCGCGCTGAGCACCAAGCAGCTGGCCGCGCTGAGCAGCCGCCAGCTGCAAGCGTTCACCACCCACCAGATCCAGCAACTGTCGCTGGTGCAGTGGCGCGCGCTGAGCACCTCGGCGCTGCGCGGCCTGTACAGCGACCAGATCGCGGCGATGGAAGTGGAAGACTTGTCCGGCCTGAAGACCAACCAGATCGCCTCGCTGAGCACCCTGCAGATTTCGCTGCTCAGCGTCGACCAGTTCGGCGTGCTGACCACGGCCGAGGTGGCGGCGCTGACCGGCGCCCAGGCCAAGGCCCTGACCACCGACCAGCTCAACGGCCTGGCCACGCTGGCCGGCCTGACCACCTTGCAGGTCAGTTCGCTGACCACCGACCAGCTGGTCTCGCTGAACGGCGACCACATGGTGACCTTGCGCACCGCGCAGGTCGCGGCGCTGACCAAGAACCAGCTGCAGGCGATCACCAGCGACCAGCTGGCCGGCCTGAGCACCGCGCAAATCCGCGCGCTGAGCGTGGCCGCGCTGGCCGGCCTGAGCACCGACCAGATCCAGGTGATCGAGCAGGAAGACATCGCCGCCCTCAGCAGCCTGCAACTGAATTCGCTGACCAAGGCGCAGTTCTCGTCGCTGACGCTGGCCCAGGTCAGCAGCCTGGTGACGCAGCAGATCGCCACGCTGAGCCCGAGCGACATCACGGCGCTGAGCACCCAGCAGCTCAACATGCTGAGCACCCTGGGCGTGCTCAACGCCGGCCAGGTGGCGGCGCTGACGTCCGACCAGCTGGGCAGCATCGACGTCGACCACTTCGCCACCTTGCGTTCGGCGCAGATCGCCGCGCTGACCCTGAAGCAGATGTCGCTGCTGACCACCGACCAGCTGGGCTCGCTGAGCACCCAGCAGGCGCGCGGCCTGAACATGACCATCCTGGGCACCGACCAGATCGCCTCGCTGAATATCGACGCGGTCGCCGCGCTGACCACCGCGCAGCTGGTCACGCTCAAGACCAACCAGATCGCCGCGCTCACCGGCGCCCAGTTCGCCTCGCTGTCGACCCGCTCGCTGGCCTCGCTGGCGGTGACGCAGATCCGCGGCCTGAGCACCGACCAGCTGGCCGCGCTCGGTTCGCTGAGCGCCTTCACCGCGACCCAGATCACCGGCTTCAGTTCCGACCAGATCGTCGGCCTGTCGGCCGACATGATCAACGGCATGCGCACCGCCCAGATCGCCGCGTTCGGCTCGACCCAGTCGCTGGGCCTGACCACCACGCAGATCTCCTCGCTCGACCCGACCCTGGTGGCGGCGCTGTCGGTGGCCGCGCTGAACGCGCTGAGCGCCGACCAGATCCACTCGTTCGACGGCAACGACATCGTGGCGCTGAAGACCGCGCAGCTGTCCAACCTGACGCCGACCACCATCACCCACTTCAGCGCCGACCAGGTGGCCGCGTTCACCACCTCGCAGGTGCGTTCGCTCAAGGCGACCCAGATCAAGGCGCTGACGCTGGAACAGATCGCGGCCCTGACCGTGACGGAAATCTCGGCGCTGGCCGCGACCCAGGTGTGCGCGCTGACCGTCGACCAGCACGCGGCGCTGACGGCCGAGCAACTGGCGGTGCTGCCGCTGGGCAGTCCGCTGATCCTCGACCTGAACGGCAACGGCATCAACACGCTGGGCATCGATGCCGGCGTCAAGTTCGACATCTATGCCGACGGCGAACGGCTCAACACCGGCTGGGTCGGCCAGGGCGACGGCCTGCTCGCGCTGGACCGCAACCACGACGGCCTGATCAACGACGGCAGCGAACTGTTCGGCACCGCCACCAACAGCAGCGGCGGCGGCAAGGCCAGCGACGGCTTCGCCGCGCTGGCCGACCTGGACAGCAACCACGACGGCGTGGTCGACGGCAAGGATGGCCAGTTCGGCGACTTGCGCGTGTGGGTCGACGCCAACGCGGACGGCGTCAGCCAGGGCGACGAACTGAAGACGCTGGCGGCGCTGGGCATCGCCAGCCTGACGGTGGGCGCCGCCAAGGTAAGCGAGCTGGATAGCAACAACTGGATCGGTTTGCGTTCCAGCTACACCAGCACCGACGGCACGGTCAGCCAGATGGCCGACGTCTGGTTCCTGGCCAGCCGGGCGGCGCAAGCGAGCGCGCTGACGCAAGCCATCAACAGCTACGGCCAGCAGGCCGGCGCGGTGGAAGGCAGCAACAGCGCCAGCGGCCAATTGACGCCGGCGACCGCGCCCGGCCTGGCCGGCCATGTCGCCGCGCTGGCCGAGCAGCTGAAGCACTACGACGCCGCCACCACCAGCCTGAGCGGCAGCGCCACGGCCGGCGAGCAGGACTGGTTCCGCAAGCAAGCCACCGCAACCGGCATACTGGCGGCAAAATAACCCGGGGGTCAAGTCTGACATTCGGACACGGACTCAACACTAGCAAGCGCTAGGGTTGAGTCCGTGTCCGAATGTCAGACTTGACCCCCGTCGTAAAAAAGCCCCATCGGCACTGGACGCGATCTTGAGCGCGTTCAGGCTGATGGGGCTTTTTTTCGTCCGCGCCAGCGGCGCCGGAATTACGTGATGTAGTTGAACAGCGACAGCCCGGCCAGGCTCTTGAACGATTTCTGCGCCGCGTCCAGCGTGGTCTGCTGCTGGGTGAACAGCGAGATCGCCTTCACCGTGTCGACATCCTGCAAGTCCGACAGCGTGGTGGCGTACTGCAGGTTCAAATCGTCGCCGGAGCTGTCCAGGTAGTCCAGCTCCTTCAGGCGCGAACCCACCTCCGACTGGATCGACAGCAGGTTGTCGGTGGCGGCGTCGATATTCACGTGGGCCTGGTTGAGCTTGTTGTTCAGGCTGGCCTGCCCCGCAGCGCCGTCGCCCGGCGCGCGCAGCGCGGCGATCAGGTCGGTCACGGTGGTGAAGATCGATTGCTTGGTGCTGGGCTGCAGCGTGAAGTTGTCGAGGTCGGCGGGATCGCCCTTGACGTCGAACTGCACGCCGTCGAAGGTGATGTTCTGGCCGCTGACATAGGGCTGCGGCACGGCCGGCACCGGCGCCGCCGGCACCGGCTGGTTCAGCGTCAGGTCGGTCACGGTGTAGGTGGTGACCTTGGGCACGCCCGGCGTGGCCGGCACCACCTGGAAATCGATCTGGTACTTGTGGCCGGTCAGCTGGGTCGCATCCTTGACCGAGCCGGCGCTGATGATGCCGGAACCGCCGCGCGTGTAGTTGGCCGGATCGGCGGCGGAGACAAAGGTGCCGTTGCCGGTCGCATTGTTTTCAAACACCGCGGCGCCGGAATCGCTGATCGGCAGCTTGCGGGTCGACCCCACCTGCAATTCGCGCTGGCCCTGGTCGCCCTGGTAGGCGGCGCCGCTGGCGGTCTGGGTGAACGGCAAGGTGGTCGACTTGTAGCCCGAGAACACATAGCCGCCGGCGCCGTCGGCGGTATTGGCCTGGCCCAGCAAATCGGCCAGCCGGCCTTCCAGCTCGGTCGCCAGCGACGCCCGGTCCTTCTGCGTCATGCTGCCGTCGCCGGCGTTGACGGCCAGCGTCTTGATGTCCTGCAAGATCGCGGTGGAACTGGCCAGCGCCACCGTCTCCATCGACAGCGTGCCCTTGGCGTTGGAGCGGTTGGTCACCAGCTGGGTGTTGATCGACTGCGACTGCGTCACTTCCAGCGCGCGCGCGGTGGCGATCGGATCGTCGGCGGCGGACAGGTTCTTGCGGCCGGTCGAGAGCTGTTGCTGGGTGCGGGCGAGCGCGGTCTGCAGGCTGCTGATCTGCCCTACGCCGACGTCGTAGATCGTCTTGGAACTGATGCGCATGGACATGATAATTACCTAAGGTTGAGCAATACATCAAACAGGGTGCTGGCCACTTGCATGACCTTGCCGCAGGCCTGGTAGGCCTGCTGGTAGCGTAACAGATTTGCCGCTTCCTCATCCAGGTTCACACCGGAGACGCTCTGTTGCTGGGTGGTGGCCTGGGCCACGGCGGCGTCGGCGGCCGAGCCGCTGATCTGCGCTTCGCGCGCCTTGTTGCCGACAAAGTTGACCATCTGCGCGTAGGTGGTCTGGTAGGTGGCGTTGCCGTTGTCCAGGATGTTCTTGGTTTGCAGGCCGGCCAGCAAGGCGCCGTTGCGGCTGTCGCCGACGCCGCTGACATTGGGGCCGATGGTGAAGGTGTCGAGGTCGGCCGGCGTGCCGCTGATGTTGAAGTTGATGCCGCCGAAACTGATCGCCGCGCCGTCGGTGTACGGCACCGTCGGCGTCCCGGCCGGATACACGGTGGCCACGCCGTTGACCGTCACCGTCACGTCCTGCGCCGGCGGGAAGCCCGACAGCGAGCCGGTGGCCTTGTCGTAGGTCAGCGTGACCGGCGCGGCCAGCGCGTTGCCCGGCGTCAGGTAGTTGACGTCGACCGTGCCGGCGCTGATCTTGCCGTTGCCGGCGTTGGCGGTCGGCGCGGCGGTGGCGACCGGCGCCGCCAGCGCGATCTTGGTGCGGTCGGTAATTGCCACGCTGAACTGGTCGGCCGCGGTGTAGGTCGGCCGCACCAGGAAGTTATCCTTGGTCACCGGCGCGCCGGTGATCGTGTAGTCGACGCCGTCGATGGTTTGCGGCACCGCCTGCGGGAAGGGATTGATCTGCGTGATCTGGCCGTCGCTCAGGCGGGTGACGTTGAAATTGGTGCCGTCGTAGTCGACGCTGTAATCGCTGGCGGTCAGCTTGCTGGCGTCGGTGACCACGGCGCTGACGCTGGCCGTGCTGACCGGCGAGTTGCGGGTGCTGGGGCCGACATAGGCGTTGATCGGATTGAAGAACGCCGTGCCGAGCGCGCCGTTCTGGTCCTGGCCCAGCACGTGCTGGGCGTTGAAGCTGACCGCCAGCCCGGCCGCCACCTGGCCCAGCGAGTTTTGCGCGCGGTCCATGGCGCCGTTGCGGAACGAGATCAGGCCGCCCAGCTGGCCGCCGGTCAGCACGCTCTCCGGCAAGGCGCTGAAGACGCCGCTGTCGCTTTGGTAGCCGACCGTCACGCGGCTGGCGTCGGTCGGCGAGGTGGAGGTCGCCAACTGGAAAGCGGTGCCGCCCACCACCAGCGGCTGGCCGGTGCCGAACTCCACCGTCAAGGTGTTGTTGTCGCCCGGGATGACGGTGGTCTTGATCAACTTGTTCAGCTCGGTCAACATCTGGTCGCGGTGGTCCAGCATGTCGTTGGGCGCCTTGCCGTCCGTGCTCAGGGCTGCGATGGTCTTGTTCAGCGCGGCGATCTGGGTGGCGTAGGAATTGATTTCGCCGACGTTGGACGTGATCTGGCCATTGACGCCGGTAGCGATTTCCGACAGCCGCGCGCTCAAGCCCTGGAAGCGCGACGCCAGCGACGACGCGGTCGACAGCATCGCCTGGCGCGACGCGGCCGAGGCCGGATTCGAGGTGGCGTCCTGCACGCCGTTGAAGAAGTCCTGCAAGGCCGGCGACAGGCCGGCGGTGGGGTCGGCCAGCAGGTTGTCGATCTGGCTGATCTGCTTGGTGTAGGCGTCCAGCGAGGCCTGGTTGGACTCGGCGTTGCGCAGCTGCACCGCCAGGAAGTTGTCGTAGTAGCGGCGCACGGCCGTCACCTCGGTGCCGGTGCCGACGAAGCCGAAGCCCTGGTCCAGGGTCGCGGTATCGGACTGGATGGCGGCCTGGCGGCTGTAGCCGACCACGCCGGCGTTGGTGATGTTGTTGCCGGTGGTCGACAGACCTACCTGGGCCGCCAACAAACCGCTTTTGCCGATACTGAGAAGACTGGACATGATGTTTTTACTCTATCTGTAAGCTGGTAACGGCAGGCCGTCGCCAAACTTGATTAAGCTGCGCGATCAACCCGCCAGCGAGCGCTTGATGATGCTGGTGAGCTTGTTCGCGTAATTCGGATCGGTGGCGTAGCCGGCCTTCTGCAAGCCCTGGGCGAAGCTGCTGGCGTCGCCTGCGCTGGCCAGCACTTTTTCGTAGCGTGGATTGCTGGCCAGGAGCTTGGCGTAATCCTTGAAACTGTCGCTGTAGCTGTCGTAGGCGCGGAAGCGCTCGACCCTGGTCTGCGCCTTGCCGTTGACGTATTCGGTGGTGGTGGCCTCGACCACCTTGCCCTTCCAGTCGCCGCCGGCCTTGATGCCGAACAGGTTGTGGCTGTTGCTGCCGTCGCGGCCCTTGATCTCGCGCTTGCCCCAGCCGCTCTCCAGCGCCGCCTGGCCCAGCATGAACTTGGCGGGGATGCCGGTGGCGCGGCTGGCCTCCTCGGCGTCGGCGCCGAGTTTTTGCTGGAAGCTGCGCACGTGCGGCGCCTGGCTGCCCTTGTTGACGGTAGTGGCGGGCACGGCGCTGTTGTCGTCGACCGAACCGGCAGCGCCGGGGCCGCCGGCCGCCGCGATGGCGCGCTGCAATTTGGCGTCCATCAGGCTGGACAGGCCGCCGAAGCTGCCGCCGTTGGCGCCGCTGCTGCGGTCGCCAGCCTCGTTGCCGATCGCCAGCGCCTGCTGGTCGGCGGTCTTGGACAGCTGGCGTATCAGCATGTCCGACAGGCCGATGCCCTTCTTGGCGATATTCTGGCTGGTCTGCTGGTCCAGCATGGTGGTGAACATCTTGGTCTGCTGGCTGTCCAGCATGCCGTCCTGCGGCGTCGCCTCGCGCATGCTCTTCATCATCATGTTGACGAACATGGCTTCGAACTGCGTGGCGGCCGTCTTCAACGCCTCCGGGCTGCCGGCCTTGGCCGACTGGCGCAGGCTGCCCATGTCCTTGAGGTCAAGGGCGAACTTGCTGCTGAGATCGTTGGAGGTGTTTGGACTGGTCATGGCGCGCCTCGCTTAGATGATTTCCAGTTCGGCGCGCAGCGAACCGGCCGCTTTCATCGCCTGCAAAATAGCCAGCAAATCCTGGGGCGTGGCGCCGATGGCGTTGAGCGCCTTGACCACCTCGGCCAGCGAAGCGCCGCCCTTGACCATCATCACCTTGCCGCTGTCGGCCTTGATGCCCACCTGCTGGTTCGGCGCGACCACGGTGCGCCCGCCGGACAGCGGATTGGGCTGGCTGATCTGCGGATCGGCGGTCACCGAGATCGACAGGTTGCCGTGCGAGATGGCGCAGGTGTCGAGCGTGACGGCGCGGTTCATCACCACCGAGCCGGTGCGGGCGTTCATGATGACCTTGGCCGGCTGCTCGGCCGGGTTGACCTGCATGTCCTGCAAGGTGCCGATGAAGCTGACGCGCTGGTCGCTGCTGCTGGGCGACTGCACCCGGATCACGCGGCTGTCCAGCGCGTAGGCGATGCCGGAACCGTATTTGTCGTTGATGGCTTCGACCACGCGGCTGGCGGTGGCGAAGTCGGCGGTGTTCAATTCCAGCTTGATGAAGTTGCCCTCGCCCAGGCTGGAGGCGACCGCGCGCTCGACCGTGGCGCCGGCCGAGATCTTGCCCACGCTGAGGTGGTTGACGGTCAGCGAGCTGCCGCCCGCGCCGCCGGCGGCGACGCCGACGCCGCCCACCAGCACATTGCCCTGGGCCATGCCGTAGACCTGGCCGTCGGCGCCTTTGAGCGGCGTCATCAGCAGCGTGCCGCCGCGCAGGCTCTTGGCGTTGCCCATCGACGAGACCGTGATGTCCAGCGTCTGGCCCGGCTGCGCGAACGGCGGCAGCGACGCCGTCACCATCACGGCGGCGACGTTCTTCAATTGCAGCGAGGTGCCTTGTGGCAGGTTCACGCCCAGCTGCTGCAGCATCGAGACCACGCTCTGCACGGTGAACGGGGTTTGCGTGGTCTGGTCGCCGCTGCCGTCGAGGCCGACAACCAGGCCATAGCCGATCAGCTGATTCTGCCGCACGCCGGCGATGCTGACCAGGTCGCGCAGGCGCTCGGCATGGGCCGGCTGCACCAGCAGCGAGGCCGCCACCAGCAGCAACACCATGACCGCCAGCTTGCACAGGCCGGCCGCGCGGCGCGTGGCTTCGTTGATTTGTTGGGTGCTGTCCATGATAGCCATCAGAAAGGTAACAGGCTTTGGAAGAAGCGCGACGCCATCGACGTCATCTCGGCGCGGTCGATCTGGCTGTTGGTGCGGTACTCGACCTTGGCGTCGGCCACGGCGGTCGACTGCACGGTGTTGCCGGTGGCGATATTGTCGGGGTTGATCATGCCGGAGAAGCGGATGAATTCCACGCCCTTGTTCATCGCCACCTGCTTCTCGCCGGCCACGATCAGGTTGCCGTTGGCCAGCACCTCGACCACGGTCACACCCATGGTGCCGGTGAAGGTGTTGCTGGCCGACTGGTTGTCGCCGTCGGCGTACTTGCTGGCGTTGTTGGCCGACAGCGTGGCGCCGAAGGTCGATTGCAGCGGATGCGGCACGCTGGCGCTGACGCTGCCGGACTTGTTGCCCGAGCTGGCGCCGGCTTTCACGGCCGAGGTTTTCTCGGTGATGACCAGGGTCAGCACATCGCCCACCTGGCGCGCGCGGCGGTCTTCGAAGATCGGACGGAAGGCGGCGTTCTGGTAGATCGCACCGTTGGTCGGCGCCGCCTGCAGCTGGGCGCTGGTCAGCGGACGGGCCGACATCGGCATCTGCACGATGGAGGTCGGCGTGGTCATGCAACCGCTCAGGGCGGTTGCAGCTGCAACGATGGTAATGGCGTATTTCATGATCTATGTCCTTGCAAAAGCATTACATCTGCGACAGCTTGGCCAGCATCTGGTCGGAGGTCGTGATGGCCTTCGAGTTGATTTCATAGGCCCGCTGGGTCTGGATCATATTGACCATCTCCTCGACCACGTTGACGTTCGAGGTTTCCACATAGCCTTGCAGGATGACGCCGGTGCCGTTGGTGCCGGGGGTGTTGGTTTGCGGGTTGCCGGAAGCGCCGGTTTCCACGTACAGGTTCTCGCCCTTCGACTCCAGCCCGGTCGGGTTGATGAAGGTCGACAGCTGGATGCTGCCGATCTGCTGCGGCGCCACCTGGCCCGGCAGCGTGACCGAGACGGTGCCGTCGCGGCCGACGGTGATCGATTGCGCGGTGATCGGGATGGTGATGGCCGGCTGCAGCACGAAGCCGCTGGAGGTGACCATCTGGCCGTTGTTGTCGCGCTGGAAGGAGCCGTCGCGGGTGTAGGCGGTGGTGCCGTCCGGCAGCAGCACGTTGAAGAAGCCGTTGCCGTTGACCATCAGGTCCTTGTCATTGCCGGTCGACTGGGGATTGCCCTGGGTGTGCACCCGTTCGATCGCCACCGGCCGCACGCCGGTACCGAGCTGCATGCCCGACGGCAGGTTGGTCTGCTGCGACGACTGGCCGCCAGGCTGGCGGATGTTCTGGTACAGCAGATCCTCGAACACCGCGCGCGATTTCTTGAAGCCGTTGGTGCTGACGTTGGCCAGGTTGTTGGACGTGACATCGAGCGCGGTCTGTTGCGCTTCCATGCCGGTCTTGGCGATCCACAGTGAACGTATCATGATGCTTCTCCCGTTGCTCGGACGGGAGCCGTCAAAAGCGACAGCTACTCATCCCACGCAACCATTATGCGGGAGAGGTCATCAACTCAAAGCGAGGATCTGGGTGGCTTTTGCGGCGTTATTCTCGGCGTTCTTCAGCAAACTCATTTGCATCTCGAACTGCCTTGCCAGACTGATCATGTTGACCATGGAATCGACCGGATTGACGTTGCTGCCCTCCAGCGCGCCGTCGACCACGCGCACCGCCGGGTCGTTTTCTGCCGGCGTGCCGCTGAGCTGGCGGAACAGGCCGTCGTCGCCGCGCACCAGTCCCTTGGCGTCCGGGTTGACCAGCTTGATCCGCCCCAGCACATTGGCCGGGCCGGGCTTGAAATCGGTGGAGATGGTGCTGACCGTGCCGTCGCCGGCCACCATCACCGTGGTGTCGGGCGGGATGGCGATCGGGCCACCGTCGCCCACCAAGGTCTGGCCGCTGGTGGTTTGCAGCAGGCCGTTCTCGCTGACCTTCAGGCTGCCGTTGCGGGTGTAGGCTTCCGAACCGTCGGCAGACTGCACCGCGATCCAGCCCTGGTCGCGCACCGCGATGTCCAGCGCGCGGCCGGTGGTCTGAATCGGGCCGGCGCGCATGTCCGCGCCCACCGTGGAATTGACCACGAAGGCGCGGGTCTGCAAGCCCTCCGACACCACCGGCACCGCCCGAAACGTATCGAGCTGTGCGCGGAAGCCGGTGGTGGTGGCGTTGGACAGGTTGTTGGCAACGGTGGCTTGCTGATCCATCACGTGCCGCGCACCTGTCATCGCGGTATAAACCAGGCGGTCCATGGCTATCTCCGATTAACGCAGCGCATTAACGCAGGTTCACCAGGGTTTGCAAGATCGAATCCTCGGTCTTGATGGTCTGCGCATTGGCCTGGTAGACGCGTTGCGCGGTGATCATGTTGACCAGTTCGGCCGTCAAATCGACGTTCGACACTTCGACCGAGCTGGCGCGCAAGGAACCCATCGAGCCGGCGTTCGGCACCCCGACCTGCGGCGTGCCCGAAGCCGAGCTTTCCGCCCAGGCGTTGTTGCCCAGCGGGGTCAGGCCGTCGACGCTGGAGAAGTTGGCCATGGCGATCTGGCCCATCGGGCGCGATTTGCCGTTGCTGTACTGGCCCAGGATCACGCCGTTGGCGTCAATGGCGTAACGCTGCCACGAGCCGGCCGAGTAACCGTTCTGCACCGAGCCCAGGTCGTTGGTGACGCTGCCGTACTGGGTGGTCTTGTCGAACGTGGTGGCGACCGTCATCGGCTGCTGGGCGCCGGTGTCCGGGAAGATCGGCAGCTGGATGCTGAACGGCAGCGTTTGCGGGGTCGGCACCATCAAGGCCATCGCCTCAGGGTCCAGCACACCGGTCTTGGTGAACAGCAGCGTACCGGCCTTGACGGCTGGCACGGTGATGGCGGCGGCCAGCTTGGCGTTGATCTGGTCCGGCGTCATGCCGGTGATCGAACCGCTGCTGGTCGGATCGAGCGCCGTGTAGGCGGCGGTCAATGCATCCAGCTGCGCCTGCGAGGCGGCGGCCGGTGGCACGCTGGCGGCCGCCAACATGGACTGGTAGGCGACGCCAGCATAAGCGCCGGCCGCTTGGGCAATGGCGAGCGGGTCCGGCGGGGTGAAGCG
Source organism: Duganella sp. S19_KUP01_CR8 (assembly GCF_036688705.1). NCBI lineage: Bacteria > Pseudomonadati > Pseudomonadota > Betaproteobacteria > Burkholderiales > Oxalobacteraceae > Duganella > Duganella sp. S19_KUP01_CR8. The sequence continues at coordinate 22,507 of NZ_JAQQPR010000008.1, forward strand.
CACGGCGTCGTTGTAGACGGTGCGGGCAGCGGCCACGGTCGCATCGCTGTTGATCGCAGCGGCCACGCCACCCGAGACGATTTCCTTGTTGTCGGCCGCCGCGTACACGTCCCAGGTATTGGCGTCGGTCTTGACGTAGTAGGTCGTCATGATGTGCGAGGTGCCCAGGCTGTCGTACACGTTCAGCACGGTCTGCTTGTTGTAGCTGGTCGGATCGCCGGCGTCGAACGGTATCGTGGCCGGCACTTTCTCGGCCGAGCTCAGGTTCAGCTGGAAGTTGGCGGTGCTGGTTTGCACCGGCGTCAGGTCGGACTTGTCCAGGGTCAGCGGGGTTGGCGCGCCCAGCTGGATCACACCGGCCGAGTTCGACAGATAGCCGGTCAGCTGAGCGCCCTGGGCGTTGACCAGTGTGTGGGTGTTATCTTCGTGGAACTGGCCGTTGCGCGAATACTGCACCGCGCCGTTGACCACTTCGCGGAAGAAGCCGCCGCCGTTGATCGAGATGTCCAGCGGATTGTTGCTGGTCTCGATATTCCCCTGGGTGAATTGCTGGGCCAACTTGGCCGTCGTCACACCGATGCCGGGATTGTTGCCCGACACGCCGTTCAGCGAGTTGGCGTACAGGTCGGCAAACTGCGCCTGCGAGCCCTTGAAACCAACCGTGCTGGCGTTGGCGATGTTGTTGCCGATAACGTCCAGCGATTTGGATGCTGCGTTCAGGCCGCTAAGTCCTTGTTGGAACATGGTATTCCCCTATGCTAGGTGTGACGTGTGAACTGCGTTACAAAACTTCTTTGACATCGGACATCGCGAACTGTCCGAGCGAAGTATTCAATTTGACGCCGCCGCTGCCGGTCGACACGCTGGCCACGGCCGCCAGTTGCAGCGCGGTCGAGTCGGTCAGCGTCTTGCCGGCGCTCACCGCCTTGACGGTGAAGGTGTAGGCGCCGGCCGGCGCGGCGGTCTTGCCGTCGGTGGTGCCGTCCCAGGTGATCGGGTAGGTGCCGACGTCGGTGCTCTTCATGCTCATGGTGCGCACCGTGGCACCGCTCTTGTCCTGGATCGAGATCGTCACGCTCTCGGCGGGCGAGGCCAGGTCGATGCCGAACACGCTGCTGCTGGTGCTCTTGCCGGCCTCGTCGGTGCTGGTCGACAGCTGGATGCCGGCGCCCGCCACCAGCACGCCCTTGCCGATCAGGTTGGTGGCGTTCAGCGATTGCGAGGCGGCCTGGTCGGTGCGCAGCGATTCCAGCGTGGCGTTGACCTTGTTGATGCCGGTCACCGTCGACAGCTGGGCCAGCTGGCTGGTCATGGCCGCGTTGTCCATCGGGTTCAGCGGATCCTGGTTCTTCAGCTGCGTGACCAGCAGCTTCATGAACTTGTCCTGGTCCGCGCCGATGTCGTTGGACGCGCTGGTGCTGCTGCTGGTGTTGCTGGTGGTATTGAGCGCGGCCGTCTTGGGCGTGTCGGTCACTGTGCTGATAGTCATGATTGCCTCTTAAGGATTACTGGCCGATGGTCAGGGTTTTGAGCAGCAGCGTCTTGGCCGCGTTCATGGTCTCGACGTTGGTCTGGTAGGACCGCGAGGCCGACAGCATGTTGACCATCTCGTCCACCACGTTCACGTTGGGCATGGTCACATAGCCCTTGTCGTCCGCCATCGGATGCTTGGGGTCGTACATCTGCTTCATCGGCGACTGGTCTTCCACCACCTGCTTGACCCGCACCCCGGTCGAAGAGCCGCCGCCGGTCGGCGTGGTCGCCTCGAACACCACCTGGCGCGCGCGGTAGGCCTCGCCGCTGGCGCTGGTGGCGCTGTCGGCATTGGCCAGGTTGGAGGCCACCACGTTGAGCCGCTGCGCCTGGGCGCTCATGGCCGAACCTGAAACATTGAAAATATTAAACAGCGACATGATCAGTTACCTCCCTGTATCGCCGCCATCATGTTCTTGATCTGGGCGTTGATTGCGGTGATGCCAGCCTCGTAGCGGATGGCGTTGTCGGCGAACTGGTTGCGCTCGACGTCCATGTCGACCGTGTTGCCGTCGACCGCGCCCTGCACCACGCCGCGGTACAGCAGCGGCGTACCGTCCACCATGGTGCTGCCGTCTTGCGGAGGGTTGGGGTAATGCTTGCTGGCGGTGGTCTTCAGCGTGGCGGTGGGACTGGCCTTGTCCAGCGCGGCCTGCATGGCGCTGGAGAAATCGATGTCGCGTGCCTTGTAGTTGGGCGTATCGCCGTTGGCGATGTTCGAGGCGAGCACGCTCTGCCGCTGGGAGCGCAGCCCCAGCGCGGCTTCGTTAAAGCGCAGATAATCGTCGAGTTTCCCAACCATGGCAGCTCCCAATGGACGTACTTGTTATGACAGGATCGATGATACGGAGTTGCTCGCGGTAACCATCGAGCGATAAGCAAGCGCTTTTCCGTTCTATTCAAGGCTTCAAGACCAGGCCGCCAGACTATGATGGCAATATTGAAGGGGACTCTCACACCATGAAACGACTGCTCATCACCGCCGCCCTGCTGGCCCTGCTGCCGGCGGCCCAGGCTCAGGCTCAGCAAGCCGCGCCATTGCGCCAGGACGCGGCCGCGCTCAAGCGCAGCGTCGAACAGTTCCTGCAGGTACAAAGCGGCGGCCTGCCCGGCCAGGTCACGGTCGCCGTCGGCGCCATCGACCCGCGCATGAACCTGGCCGCCTGCCCGGATCCGCAAGCCTTCTTCATGCCCGGCGCGCGCGCCTGGGGCAAGACCACGGTCGGCGTGCGCTGCGTGGCGCCGGCGGCCTGGACGATCTATATCCAGGCCACGGTCAGCGTGGTCGGCGACTACATCGCCAGCGCCGCGCCGCTGGCCCAGGGCCAGGCCATCGAGGCCGGCCAGCTGGTGACCCTGAAGGGCGATCTGACAACATTGCCGGCCGGGATAGCCACCGACATGGGCCAGGTGATCGGCCGCAGCACCAATATTTCACTGCCGCCGGGCACGCCGCTGCGCCTCGATACGCTGCGCAGCAAGCCGGTGGTGCAATCCGGCCAGCTGGTGCGGCTGGTTTCCAGCGGCAACGGTTTCAGCGTGTCGGCCGAGGCGCGCGCCATGAGCACGGCGGGCGACGGCCAGGTAGTCCAGGTAAAAACTTCCGGTGGGCAACAAATCACGGGAATCGCCAAGGCAGGCGGGCTGGTGGAGGTGGCGTTTTGATCGAACGCCACGGGTCTTGAGGCACGGCAACGCTAAAGTTTTGGCGTCAGCCGCCGTTACATACTCAGATCCCGGAGTTTCGTACTCCAACCAGAGAAGGATAGAGCTGTGAAAATTAATGATACATTAAAGAGCACGACCGGCTTGCCGTCGTCGACCCCGGCTTCCACCTCGACTGCGCGCGGCGCAGACAAGGCGGCAGCCCCGGCGACGCCCGCAACGTCCGACAACGTGCGCCTGTCGCCGCAAGGCCAGGCATTGGCGGCCAGTGCGGCCGGCGGCGCCAGCGCGGTGTTCGACACTAAAAAAGTCGAGCGCATCAAGCTGGCAATTGCCGACGGCCAGTTCCAGGTCAACTCGGAAAAAGTAGCGGATGGCTTGCTGGATACAGTCAAGGATCTGCTGCACTCTCGCAAACGATAGGTCTACCATGTCAACCGCTACCCCGCTGAACAGCCTGCGCGAAGAAGAACACATCATGACGACCCTGCTGGACGTCCTGAAGCAGGAGCAGCAACATCTGGTGGCGGCGGAAATCGACGGCCTGACGGCGGTCACCACGAAGAAATCGGCACTGGTCACGCAGATGACCCTGTTGTCGGCCCAGCGCCACCGCGCCCTGGGCAAGGCCGGCTACCCGGCCGAGGAAGCCGGCATGGATGCCTGGGTTGCCGCCAGCGGCGCCGACGCCGCCGAAGCTGCCGTCCTGTGGCAGGCGCTGCAGCACCACGCGCGCGAAGCCAAGGAGCTGAACCGCATCAACGGCATGCTGATCAACAAGCAGATGAACCACACGCAAGGCGCGCTGCAAGCGCTGCGTCCGCAAACGGCGGGCGCGAACAACTTCTACGGCCCTGGCGGCCTGTCTACTTCCCTGCCCCGCAGCCGCGGCTTCCTGGCCGGCTGACTCTTTTACCCCGCACGGCCATGCGGGGTCAGACCCCGTCCGGGGTCTGCCCCCTAAGCGACGCAGCAAGCATATTGCTTAATTATTCGGCGCCTGCGTCGGCACTTCCGTTACCGCATCCGGAATACCGGACAAGATCGTGACCGCCACGCGGCGATTGCGCGCGCGGCCGATCGGGTTGTCGTTCGGCGCCACCGGCACGTTCGAGCTGAAGCCGACCGCCGTCAGGCGTTCCGGCGTCACGCCGGCGTCGATGAATAGCCGCACCACGCTGCTGGCGCGCACCGCCGACAATTCCCAGTTGGACGGGAACAGCGTGTTGCGGATCGGCTGGTTGTCGGTGTGGCCTTCGACCTGCACCTTGTGATCGTCGTTTTTCAGCAGGCCGGCGACGGCGCGCAGCGCTTCGGTCGATTCGTTGGTCAGGCGCGCCTCGCCCGGATCGAACAGCACCGAGGCATTGATCTCGACGCTGACGCCGCGGCTGTTTTGCGTGACCCGCACCTTGCCCTCCTTGACCAGGGGCGCCAGCGTGGACAACAAGTCCTGCGCCAGCTTGGTCATCTGGGTTTTTTCCTTGCGCAGCAATTCGGCGTGGCGCCGCAGGTTGGGATTGGGTATCGGCAGGTTGGGCACTTCGGTGTTGACCGGCTTGGCCGAGCCGGCGCCGCCGAAGGCGTCGCCCAGCGCCACCGACAGCACCTTGTAGCGGCCGATATTGACCACCGAGATCGCGTACATCACCACGAAGAAGGCGAACAGCAGCGTGATGAAGTCGGCGTAGGAGATCAGCCAACGCTCGTGGTTCTCCGGTTCGTCGTCGAACTTCCTGCGGGCGCGCCGGTTCTGCATGTCAGTGTTCCCGCATCAGCGTGGCGATGCGTTCGTCGATGACGCGCGTGTGGTCGCCGGTGGCGATGTCGTAGAACACGGCGGCGGCGATTTCCTGCTGGTGCACCGCCTGCGTGACGATGGCCTTGAGCTTGTTGGCGATCGGGTAGAAGAACAGGTTGGCCAGGCCGACGCCGTAGATCGTCGACACGAAGGCCACGGCGATGCCGGAACCGAGCTTGCTGGGATCGGTGAGGTTTTCCATCACGTGGATCAGGCCCAGCACCGCGCCCAGGATGCCGATGGTGGGCGAATAGCCGGCCGCCGATTCCCAGATGCGCACCGCCTGGCGTTCCTCGGTTTCGTAGGCGGTGATTTCGGTGTCGAGGATCTGGCGCAGCTTGTCGGGGTTGATGCCGTCGACGATCAGGCGCAGGCCCTTGGTGTTGAACTTGTCCTTGGAGGCGAGCATGTAGCGCTCCAGCGACAGCAGGCCGTCGCGGCGCGCCGCCAGGTTCCAGGCGTTGATGTCGCGCGCCAGCAGCACGCGGGTGTCGGCCGGCGGCGCGAACACCAGGCGCAGCATGCGCAGGCCGCGCACGAAGGTCTGGAACTTGGTCTGCAACAGCACCGCGCCGAAAGTGCCGACCACGACGATCGCAAACGCGGCCGGTTGCAGCAGCGAGGATAATTTTCCACCCTCGAGCGTCTGGCCGATGACGATGCCGGCCAGCGCCAGCAGCACCCCGGCTACGCTGGCCCAGTCCAAGACCGCTCCCGAAGTGAGGCGCGCAGACGCGCCACGGCCTGCGTATGCAGCTGCGATACGCGCGATTCCGATACGCCCATCACGGCGCCGATTTCTTTCAAGTTGAGCTCCTCTTCGTAGTACAGCCCCATCAGGATCTTTTCGCGCGGCGGCAGCGCGTCGATGGCGTCGATCACGGCCTGGCGGAAGTCGCCGTCCAGCAGCGAGCGCAGCGGATCGCTCTCCTCGTCCGAGCAGTAACGGTCGAGGAAGCTGTCGTTGCCGTCGTCGTCGTGAAAATCTTCGTAGTACACCAGCTGGTGGCCGCCGCCGTCGGACAGCATTTCCTGATAGTCGGCCAGCGACAGCTTGAGCATCTTGGCCACTTCCGACTCGGTCGGCGGATGGCCGAGGCGCTGTTGCAGCGTGCTCATCGCGGTTTCGATCTTGCGCATGTTCTGGCGCATCGAGCGCGGCAGCCAGTCGCTGTTGCGCAGCTCGTCCAGCATGGCGCCGCGGATGCGCAGCACGGCGTAGGTTTCGAACTGGGCGCCATGGGTGTCCTCGTAACGGCTGATGGCGTCGAGCAGGCCGATCATTCCGGCTTGCACCAGATCGTCGACTTCGACGCTGGGCGGCAGTTTCGCCTTCATGTGGTGGGCCAAGCGCTTCACCAACGGCATGTGCTCCGTCAGTAAAGAATCCTTGTCCACTTTCCCTTTGACCGTGTACATAGCCGTTTATTATTGGTTAAGCGCTAAAATTGTGATGCTCCCTTAACGGAAAGATGGCGAGCCGGCCAGCGCGAAGCGCCCCGCCAGTTGACGAAACGCGACCGAAGCCCCGGCCAGCGGAAACGCATCGACCACCGCACGCCCCAAGCGTGCCGCGCGTTGCAGGTATTCATCCGCCGGCACCGACCCCATCGAAACGAGATTCACCGCCAGGTATCGGCTAGCTGCCTGTGCCATATTATCGTATACCACCTTTGCTTCCGATTCGGAAGCCCCGGTGACCAGAATTCCAAACGGCCGGCGACCCAGCTCCTGGTTCAGGCGCTTGATCATACTGTACGCGGCCTTGATCGAGGTAGCGCTATTCGATACCTGCACCACGATTTCCGAGCTGGCCATGACCGGCACCGGGAAGGCCACGCCGTCGAATTCGCCGTCGACGATGACGATGCCGGTCTGCTTGGCCAGCACGTCGAAGGCCTTGGCCAGGCGGCGCGTCTCGTCCGGGCCGCTGCGCGCCACGCCGCGTGTCATCGACGCCACAGCAAAGCCTTGCGGCACCTGGTGGATCACCTGATTCAGCGCGCACTCCTGGCGCGCCACGTCCAGCAGGCTGGCGCCGCCGTCCACGCCCAGGCGCGAGGCCACGCCGTGGGCGCTGGCGCAGGCGTCCACCAGCAGCACGTCGTTGCCGGCGCGCGCCAGCGAGGCGCCCAGGTTGACCAGCATGGCGCCCTTGTCGTCCTGCGGCGTGGCCGACAGGAAGGTGACGATGCGGGGCTTGGGCCCCGCCAGCATGCGGCGCAGTCCCTCCGCCTGGTCGAAATCGAAATTAGCCAAGGTGCACCTCGCGCATTGCTTGCTCGTGCTGGCCGTTGCTCATCAGCAGAGGCAGTTCGGCGTCCAGGTATTGGGTGTTGACGACATCGCGTTTCAATTTGAAAGCGCGGTCGATCAGGTAGGCCGGATCGGCCAGGTGCAGGTCTTCCGGCACGCGTTGGCCGTTCGACACGTAGAACAGATTGAGTTTTTGGCGGATCACCACGTCCAGCACGTTGCCGATGGCGGCCGCTTCGTCCAGCTTGGTCATGATGCAGCCGGCCAGGCCGCTGCCCTGATAGGCGCGCACCACTTCGTTCAGGGTTTCCTGGGTGGCCGTGGCGTTCAGACACAGCAGGCGCTTGACGTCGGAACCGGCGCCTTGCAGCATCGACACCTGTTCGGTGACCATCTGGTCGCGCTGGCTGACGCCGACCGTGTCGATCAGCACCGTGTGCTTGTTCTTCAATTCCTTGAGGGCGATGCGCAGGTCGGCTTCGTCCTTGACCGAGTGCACCATCACGCCGAGGATCTTGCCGTAGATGCGCAGCTGTTCGTGGGCGCCGATACGGTAGGCGTCGGTGGTGATCAGGGCCAGCTTGTCCGGGCCGTGGCGCATCACGCAGCGCGCGGCCAGCTTGGCGGTGCTGGTGGTCTTGCCGACGCCGGTCGGGCCGACCAGCGCGAACACGCCGCCCTGCTCGATCAGCGCATCTTCGTTGGCCATGGTTTGCAGGTTGCGGGTCAGGACGTTCTTGATCCAGCGCAGGCTGTCGGCGGCGTCGCGGTTGGCCGGCAGTTTTTCGATCAGGTAGCGCGCCAGGCTGGCCGAGAAACCGGCCGCCAGCATCTCGCGCAGCACGGCGGCTTTCTGCGGCTCGCGCGCTTGCGTGGTGCCCCAGGAGATTTCGGCCAGCTGGGTTTCCATCATGCCGCGCATGGCGCGGATTTCGCTCATCATGCCCTGCATTTCGGCGGCGGCGTTTTGCTTGGCGCTGGCGACGGCGGCGCTGACCATGGCGGCGATCTGGTCGACGTCCAGCGCGGCCTTGGCCTGAACCTGGGCCGGCGCCGGCGCGGCGGCTGCGGCCTTGGTGACGCTGGCGAACGACGAGGCGGACGCCACTACGCGGCGCACCGGTTGCGCTGGCAGGGCGGCTGGCGCCGGGGTTGGCGTTGGGGTATGCGATCCGAAGCGCGGCTCCATGCGCTGTTCCAGGCGCGGCTCATGACGCTGATCGGCGCCGCCTTGCGACACGGCGGTGCCCAGGTCGAGCGACGGCGCCGGTTCGGCCATCGGCGAGTGCGGCGCCGGCATGGCCAGCGAGGCGGCATCGTCGTTGGCGAGGGCGAGGATTTCAACACCGCCATCGGCCTGGCGGTTGGACAGGATCACGGCGTCTGGGCCGAGCGATTCGCGCACTTTGCGCAGCGCCTCGCGGGAAGTCGGTGCGGTAAATTTTTTGACGTTCATGGCCGGCTCTCAGGAGTCTAAGTCGAGCAGTGCGTCTTCCGGATGAGACGCCTTTACTCTGACAGTGCCATTATTGACGATGCACTCTGGAAACGATCCGACGAACAGGGGGGCAAATGGGCCGCATTTCGCCATTGCGGCCGAGGCGGCTTAGTTATCGCGGAAAACCTCATCCAGTGTAGCGGCGCTGACGAAGTTTTTAGCCCAGGCCAGCAGCTGGGACACATCGGCTGCGGCGAGCCGGGCGCGGACAATGACATCAAGTTCGCCGAAGCGCTGTTGCAGCATTTCGGTCAGCAGGGCGCACTGTCCTTCTTGTCGTCCTTCTTGTCGCCCTTCTTGTCGTCCTTCTTGTCGTCCTTCTTGTCGTCCTTCTTGTCGTCCTTCTTGTCGCCCTTCTTGTCGCCCTTCTTTCCGTCCTTCGTGCAGCCCTATTTCCAGTCCTAGCTTGTGTCCGCGCTCCATGCAAAAGCGCTCCATAGAGGATACGTAAGGCATAGCCCGCCTCCTTTCCAATTGCAAAGCCACATAGGTCAACCGGACCTCCAACGCTTGCGGCAAGCGCATGATCCAGTCGATCACCCGATATAAATTAATAATACGCTGCCTGTCCCAATCGCGCTGGTACAGAAGCTTGGTAAGCCTCAATTTGGCGATGCGGCGCCGATGCGCATTGCCCTTGGTCTGCCGCGCCAGCAAGTGCGCCACGGTCACCAACGCAAACGGATTCTCGTGCCGCAGCAGCTCATCGATGTGATCAACAAAGTCCAGCAGCTTGGCAACCGGGAATTCTATCCCCATCGCACAGCCTAGCAGGCGATAACCAAAAGACGACGGCCGCCAACGCCTGCCGCTATCGGTCAGCAAGGCCAGGCTGGCGACAGGGCGGCGGTAGCGGTCATAAACACGATAATTGTAGACAAACATGCGCTCCGCAAAGCTGGCCTCGCGCCAGCCCTGCACTTCCAGATGCACCAGCAACCACTGTTCAGGACCGTCGAGCAGATACACGCTGACCAGTTTGTCCAGCAAACGCTTACCGAGTTCGGCATCGCGAGCCAGCGCGGAAAATTCCTGGTCGAGAAAAGTATGTGGCCGCGACCAGTCGATCGCGGCATGCGCAAGGGGGAAGTAAAACGCCATGAACTCCGGAAAATGCTGCATGAGCACTTCCTTCCACGGCGTATCGAAATCGTCGTCATCCATGCGAGCAGTCTAGGCCGCCCGCATGGATGCATGCGCGATCCGCTCAAACTTATGCCGGCTGCTGGCCCACCAGCGCCGTCACGCGGATGGTCTTGGTCTCCGGGATCTCGGCATGCGACAGCACCTTCAGTTGCGGCAAGGCGCGGCGCAGGAAACGCGACAGCAAGGCCCGCAGCGGCCCCGGCACCAGCAGCACCGGCGTCAAGCCCAGCGCCTCCTGCTGCTGCGCCGCCGCCTGCGCCTGTTGGGCGATGGTGTCGGCCAGTCCAGGCTCGATGCCGGCGCCGTCCGGACCGCTGGCCGCCAGCGCCTGCATCAGCAAGCGTTCCAGCCGATTATCCAGGGTCATCACCGACAACTCGCTGGCGCCGGGGAACAGCTGCTGCACGATGGCGCGGCCCAGCGAGATACGCACCAGCGCGGTCAGGTCGCTTGGATCCTGCGTGTGCACCGCGTGCTCGGCCAGCGTCTCGATGATGGAGCGCATGTCGCGGATGTGCACGCCTTCCATCAGCAGGTTCTGCAACACCTTCTGCAGGGTCGACAGCGACACCATCTTCGGCACCAGGTCTTCCACCAGCTTGGGCGCATCCTTGCCCAGGTGGTCCAGCAGCGACTGCACCTCGGCCCGGCCCAGCAGCTCGGAAGCGTGGGTGGTGATCAGGTGATTCAGATGCGTCGCCACCACCGTGCCGGCGTCGACCACCGTGTAGCCCATGCCCTGCGCCTGGTCGCGCAGATTGGCGTCGATCCAGGTGGCGGGCAGGCCGAAGGCCGGATCGGTGGTCGCCATGCCCGGCAAGGTGCCGCTGGCCATGCCCGGATTGATCGCCAGGAACTGGCCGTTGAAGGCCTCGCCCGTGCCCACTTCCACCCCCTTGAGCGTGATGCGGTAGGCCGACGGCTTCAACTCCAGGTTGTCGCGGATGTGCACCGGCGGCGCCAGGAAACCCACCTCCTGCGCGAACTTCTTGCGGATCCCCTTGATGCGCTTGAGCAGCTCGCCGCCCTGGGTCTTGTCCACCAGCGGGATCAGGCGATAGCCCACCTCCAGGCCCAGCGTATCGACCGGCATGATGTCCTGCCAGCTGGCCTCCTCCTGCTCCGGCGCGGCGGCCGGCGCTGCTGCCGCTTCGGCCGCCGCCACTTCGGCGGTCTTGCCGGCTTCGGCCTTGCGGGTCATCATGTAGGCCGAGCCGGCCAGCAGGCCGGCCAGCAGCAGGAACACCAGATTGGGCATGCCCGGGATCAATCCCATGCCGCCGATGATGGCGGCGGTGATGTACAGCACCTGCGGCTTGGCGAACAACTGCCCCACCACCTGGGTGCCGATGTCCTGCTCGCTGGCCACGCGCGACACCACGATACCGGCCGCGGTGGAAATCACCAGCGACGGGATCTGCGCCACCAGGCCGTCACCGATGGCCAGCAAGGTGTAGTTCTTCAGTGCGTCGGCAAAAGTCAGGTCGTGTTGCAGCAGGCCGACCAGCAGGCCTCCGACCACGTTGATCACCGTTACCAGAATACCGGCCACGGCGTCGCCGCGCACGTATTTACTGGCGCCGTCCATGGCGCCGTAGAATTCCGCTTCCTGCGCCACTTCGCTGCGGCGCTTGCGGGCGTCGGCCTCGCCGATCAGGCCAGCGTTGAGGTCGGCGTCGATCGCCATCTGCTTGCCCGGCATCGCATCCAGGGCGAAACGCGCGCCCACCTCGGCGATACGGCCCGCACCCTTGGTCACCACGGTGAAGTTAATGATCGTCAAAATAATGAAGACCACGATACCGACCGTGTAGTTACCGCCGATCAGGAAATGGCCGAAGGCCTCGATCACCTTGCCGGCGGCGTCGGGACCATTGTGGCCCTCGGTCAGCACCACGCGGGTCGAGGCCACGTTCAGCGACAGGCGCAGCATGGTCGACACCAGCAGGATGGTCGGGAAGGCCATGAAGTCCAGCGGCTTGACCGTGTACAGGCTGGTCAGCAGCACGATCACCGCCAGCGCGATATTGAAGCTGAAGAAGATGTCGAGCACGAAGGCCGGCAGCGGCAGCACCATCATCGCCAGCAGCATGATGATCAGGATAGGCGCGGCCAGGCTGCTCTTGTTGCGGCTGTTGGCGATGCCTTGCAGCCATGGCGGCAGTTTCAGGTTGCTCAGGGCGTTCATGCGGGTGCTCCGTTATTCAAGTCGGGGTTCTTCTTTTGCGACGCCGGATTGAGCGGATCGAGCTCAGGCGGCACATCGAGTGTCTTCGGTATATCCGGGCGGTTGCCGTTGCCCTTGCTGAACAGGCGCAGCTGGAACACATAGGCCAGCACTTCGGCCACGGCCGAGTACAGCGCTTCCGGGATCTCGTCGCCGATCTCGGTGTGCTTGTGCAGCGCGCGCGCCAGCGCCGGCGCCTCCAGCATGATCACCTTGTTCTCTTTGGCGATTTCGCGGATCCGCGCCGCCACTTCGTCGGTGCCCTTGGCCACCACCTTCGGCGCGCCGCGCATGCCGTCGCTGTACTTCAGCGCCACCGCGTAGTGGGTCGGGTTGGTCACCACCACGTCGGCGGTCGGCACGTCGGCCATCATGCGGCGCTTGGCCATCTCGCGTTGCAGCTGGCGGATCTTGGCCTTGATCTGTGGATTGCCGTCGGATTCCTTGGATTCCTGGATCAGCTCCTGGCGGGTCATCTTCAGCTTGTTCGCGTAGTGCCACATCTGGTAGGGACCGTCGATGGCGGCGATCAGGCCCAGCGCGCCGACGATGAACAGGAAGCTGCTGCCCAGCATATTGAGCGTGTGCGTCATGCCCAGCTTGAGCGGCTCCACCGCCAGGCCGATCACGGCGTCCTTCTGCTTCATCACCACCAGCCAGGCCACCATGCCGACCACCAGCGCCTTGGCCACCGCCTTGAACAGCTCGACCAGCGAGTTGGACGAGAACATGTTGCCGAGGCCGTTGGCGGGATTGAGTTTATTGAAGTTGGGCGCGATCGCCTTGCCGCTGAACAGCCAGCCGCCCACCAGCAGCGGCGAGGCCAGCGCGACGATCATCACCGCGATGCCCAGCGGCAGGCAGGCGAGCATCACCCGCACCACGTCGACCCCGATGCGGTTGAGCAGGATGTCGGCGTCGAAGATTTGTTCCTGGTTCAGGGTCAGGCCGGACACCAGGGCGGAATTGAGCTGGCGCACCAGCCCGTCGCCGGTCATCCACAGGCCGGCGCCGGCCGCCATCAGCACGGTAAACGTCGCCACTTCCCGCGAACGGGGAACGTCGCCTTCCTCGCGCGCCTGCTCGAGGCGCTTCGCTGACGCGGGTTCGGTCTTTTCTGCGTCGCTGTCTTCTGCCATGGAATCTGCCTGCTGCGGGGTTTATCTCGACCGTGCCATTATCGGCCGCGGCAGGACCAGGCCATCGCCGGAATACGGCGGTATTTCCGGCCCTGCTCGTAGATTCCTTACGGCAATTTCCGGCCAGTCGGCTCGGCGACGGCCTGCTTGACGGCTTGTTCGATGGCGCCGAACACGGACTTGCCGTCGCCGCCCAGCATTTCGATGCGGATGGTGTCGCCGAACGCCATGTAGGGCGTGACCGGCGCGCCGCCGGCGATAGTCTCCAGGCAGCGCTGCTCGGCGATGCAGGAATAGCCGCGCTTGGCGTCCTTGTTGGACACCGTGCCGGAGCCGATGATGCTGCCGGCCCGCACATTGCGCGACTTGGCCAGGTGGGCGATCAGCTGCGGGAAGTTGAACACCATGTCGACGCCGGCCTGCGGCTTGCCGACCAGCTTGCCGTTCCAGGTCGACAGCAGCGGCAGGTGGACCTTGCCGCCCTTCCAGGCATCGCCCAGCTCGTCCGGCGTGACCGCCACCGGCGAGAAGCTGGTGGCCGGCTTGGCCTGGACGAAGCCGAAGCCCTTGGCCAGCTCGTCCGGGATCAGGTTGCGCAGCGACACATCGTTGACCAGCATCAGCAGGCGGATGCGCTGGTGCGCCTGGTCCGGCGTCGCGCCCATGGGCACGTCGTCGGTGACGACCGCCACTTCGGCCTCGAAATCGATGCCCCACTCCTCGTGGAACAGTTCGATATCATCGGTCGGCCCGAGGAAATCGTCGCTGCCGCCCTGGTACATCAGCGGATCTTCCCAGAACGACGGCGGCAGCTCGGCGCCGCGCGCCTTGCGCACCAGTTCGACGTGGTTGACGTAGGCCGATCCGTCGGCCCACTGGAAAGCGCGCGGCAGCGGCGCCATGCAGTTCTCCGGCTCGAACTCGAAGCTGCGGCGGGCGCGGCCCTGGTTCAGCTCCTGGTAGATGGCGTCGAGTTGCGGTGAGATGAAGGTCCAGTCGTCCAGCGCGCGCTGCAAGGTGCGCGCCACGCCGTCGGCCAGCTGCGCGGTCTTCAGGTCGCGCGACACCACCATCAACTGGCCGTCGCGGGTGCCGTCTTTCAGCGTTGCCAGCTTCATGCGGCGGGCGCCAACAAGGCCAGTTGCTCAGCCGTCAGGTAGCACCACTCGCCCTCGGCGATGCCCAGCGACTCCAGCGTCAGCGCGCCGATGGCGGAGCGATGCAAGGCGCTGCAGTGGTTGCCGGCGGCCGCCAGCATGCGCTTGACCTGATGGTACTTGCCCTGCTCCAGCACGATTTCGAGCTGGTGCTCGCCGCGCTTGACGCAGGTCTGCGCCGCCAGCGGCGCCGGCTCGTCGTGCAGTTGCACGCCGGACAGCAATTGCGCCACCAGCTCGTCGGTGACTGGCTCCTGCGTGGTGGCCTGGTAAATCTTCGGCACATGGCGCTTGGGCGACGATTGCGCGTGGATGAAGGGGCCGTCGTCCGACATCAGCAGCATGCCGGTGGTGTCGTGGTCGAGGCGGCCGACCGGCTGCACCTCGCGCCAGCTGAACTGCTCGGGCAGCAGGGTCAGCACGCCGGGGTGGTGGCTGGGCTTGCGCGAGCATTCGAAATTGGCAGGCTTGTTGAGCGCGATGTACAGGTGCTCGCGGTAGACCCATTCTTCGTCGAAGATGGTCAGCACCAGGCCATCGGTCTCGATGCTGGCTTTGTAGTTGTCGTGCACGACGCCGCCGATGCTGACTTCGCCGTCTTCGATGAGAGAGCGGCAGTACTTGCGGGTGCCATAACCCTGCGATTGCAGGATGCGGTCTAGGGATAGTTTACTCATGGCCGGATTTTACAGGATGCCGGTGGCAGCGGGAAGGCGCAACTTATTGCAGTGCAGCATTCATTCTAGATAGTCATCAACCTTGATACATATCAAGTCCCGCGCCAACTCCGTTGATAAACTGAAATTGCAATAGGAATCCGCCTACTGCATTAGGAAAGCTCAGCAGGACTTACCATGTCTACCTTACTCTCCGTTACAACAGCGGCGCAAGAACAGGCCGCCATGCACAGAACCGAACTGCTGCTGGCGCGTTGCAACAGCTGCACGCCACCCACCGACACCCCCGGGGGGCCGCTGGAGCGGTGGCATGCCGACCAGCAAGCGCACTTCCTGGCCTGGCTGGACGCCGGCGGTTTCGCGCAAACCGACGCCGCAATTGAAAACAGCGGCATTGCGCCGCTGTTTTCAGCCCCATTACAGGACTCTTTACGAGGAATCGAAATTCTCTCTACTCCGCATCAATGATGCAGTTGAGTAGTTCCATCAAATTGAACAAGATCGTGCTGACAACAAGATAAACTGTTTATATCGGCCCCCCTTGGAAAGAACTACAACACCACTATAGTCCACCGGGTCGGATATGCAAGCATGAATAAGGCTGGATTGATAATGTTAATCGGTAGTCCAGTGATGCTATCACTATGACTAACGGCCAGCCTGCCTCGCCGCCCGCTCAGCGCAGGCTGGGCTTGACGTTATCCATCGCCGATTTGACCGCGCCGGCGCCCATCGCCGCGCCGAATTTCTTCAGCACGCGTTCCGGCAAGCCTTCATGCTGGGTGTAGTCAATGATGTCTTCGGCCTTGACCACGTCGCGCGCCACGCTGTCGACCGTGCCGAAGGCATCGGCCAGGCCCATGTCGATGGACTTGGCGCCGGTCCAGAACAGGCCGGAGAACATCTCCGGGGTTTCCTTCAGGCGCTTGCCGCGGCCGCTCCGCACCACCTGGATGAACTGCTGGTGGATCTCGTTGAGCATGGTTTGCGCGTATTGCTTGTGCTTTTCGGTCAGCGGGCTGAACGGGTCCATAAAGCCCTTGTTGTCGCCGGCGGTCAGCAGGCGGCGCTCGACGCCGACTTTTTCCATGATGCCGGTGAAGCCGAAGCCGTCCATCAGCACGCCGATCGAGCCGATGATGCTGGCCTTGTTGACGTAGATGCGGTCGGCGCCGGCGGCGATGTAGTAGCAACCGGAGGCACAGATTTCATCCACCACCACGTACAGCGGCTTGGCCGGATAGCCCTTGCGCAGGCGCACCATCTCGTCGACGATCATGCCGGCCTGGACCGGACTGCCGCCCGGGCTATTGATATGCATCACCACCGCCACCGAGCCGCTGTCGGAAAACGCCTTGTTCAGCGCGGGTATCACCACCGAGGCGGCGCCGCTGCCTTCGGACTCGATCGCGCCTTCGATCTCGATCAGCGCCGTGTGGCGGCCCAGGGTCTCCTCCGAACCGGTCCAGCTGATGTCCAGGTAGGCGCTCAGCCCGACCACGATCACCAGCAAGGTCACGGCCTTGAAGAAGATGCCCCAGCGGCGCGCCGCTTTTTGCTCCTTGAGCGTGGCAAACACCAGCTTTTCCAGCACCTCGCGCTCCCAATTGGACGCGGCGACCGTCGCCTTGACCGGCGCAGGAGGCGCCGATGCTGGTTTTTCGGCGCTGTTACCGCCATTTTCGCTAGTGTTATCGCTCATAGTTCTCGTCTAGTGTCAGTCAGGCGCGCGCGGGGCGCACGTAGTCATCCGGTTGCCAGAAAATCTGCTGATCGCGCTCCACCACGCTGATCGGGCGCAAACGTCCGCCTTTGCATGGTCCGCCGGCGCAGAAACCGCTTTCCGGCGCATAGATCGCGCCGTGGGTGGAGCACATCAGGTACAGGCCGCTGGATTCGAAGAACTCGCCTTCGGCCCAGTCCAGTTCGATCGGCACGTGGGCGCAGCGATTCAGGTAGGCATACGCCTTGCCGCCGTAGCGCACCACGAAGCCGGTGCCATCGTCGCCGCCAGCGGTCACCAGGAAGCGCACGCCCTTGCCGCCTTCCAGCACGGCGTCGGCGGCGCAGATCAGGATATCTTCGTCAGCCATTACGCATGCTCGCTCAACCATTGATGCAGCTCGGCCACCGTGGCGGCCGAGTACAGCGGGTTGCAGGCCGCCAGCTGGTCGACCGGATGGGCGCCGTACTGCACCGCGATGGCGGACGCGCCGGCATTGTTCGCCATCAGCAAATCGTGCGAGGTATCGCCGATCATCACGGTACGGCGCATATCCTGGCCCAACTCCCGCGTCAACTCCTGCAACATCGCGGGATGTGGCTTGGAGAAGGTTTCGTCCGCGCAACGGGTGGCGTCAAACATGGACAACAGTTTGACGTCGTTCATGGCGCGATTCAGGCCGACCCGGCTCTTGCCGGTGGCCACCGCCAGGAAGTAGCCGTTTTGCGACAGCTCCGTCAGCATGTCCTGCACGCCGGGGAACAGGGTCAGCTCGTGGTCGCGCGACAGGAAGTGATAGCGGTAACGCTCCACCATGCGCGGATAGTAGGACGGATCGATCTCCGGCAACACCGCCTGCATGGCTTCATGCAGGCCGAGGCCGATCACATGGGCGGCAACGTCGTCGCGGGGTATCGGCAGGGACAAGTCCCGGGCCGCCGCCTGTATGCATTTCACGATCGTTGACGTTGAATCCATCAACGTTCCATCCCAATCGAAGACGATTAAATCAAATTGCTTTCTTGCCATGTGTTCCGGCCTGCTACCGCGGGCCGGCTCCTTCAATAATATTTGCGATTAGTTAAGAGGTTTCCCCAAGCTTACCAAGAATCGCTCACATTCGGCAGCCAATGGCGCGTTCAGCGTCATGATTTTGCCGGAATCTGGATGGGTAAAGGTAATCTGATGGGCGTGCAGGAACATGCGTTTGAGCGCGCCACGCGTGGCGTCGGCTTTCAGCAAAACGCGGTTCAAGGCGAAATCGCCGTATTTATCGTCACCCAGGATGGCGAAGCCGGAAGATGACAGGTGGACACGGATCTGGTGGGTGCGTCCCGTCTTCAGTTCGGCTTCCAGCAGGGCGAAGTCCTTGAATTTCTTCAGCAGCGAAAACACCGTGTGCGAAGGCATGCCTTCGGCCTGCACGGCCACGCGGCGTTCGCCGTCGGCCGTGGTGTATTTGTGCAGCGGCAGCTTGACATGCTGGCGCGCATTTTTCCAGTCGCCCGCCACCATGGCCAGGTAACGCTTGTCGGTATGGCCGTCGCGCATCTGTTCGTGCAGGTTGGTCAGCGCCGAACGTTTCTTCGCCAGCAACAGCAAACCGGAGGTGTCGCGGTCCAGGCGGTGCACCAGTTCCAGGAACTTGGCGTCCGGCCGGGATGCGCGCAACTGCTCGATCACGCCGAAGGACACGCCGGAACCGCCGTGCACGGCCACGCCGGCCGGCTTGTCGATCACCAGCAGGTGGGCATCCTCGAAAATCACCTTGAATTCAGCGGCCGGCACATGGGTGGTATCGGCCTTCTCGGCAATGCGAATCGGTGGAATGCGGACGACGTCATCCTGTACCAGACGGTACATCTGATCGATGCGTCCCTTGTTAACCCGCACCTCGCCCGAGCGCAGAATGCGGTAGACGTGACTCTTCGGCACACCCTTGCAAATACGCAATAGGTAGTTATCAATACGCTGGCCGGCTTCTTCTTCAGTAATGGTGACGAATTGCGCTTGGAGCGGAACGTCCTGGGGTGTTGAAGGTGGGATAACATCTTTTTGTTGCTTCATTTGCTCTGTCTTCCCAGAAATCTCTCTAAGTCCTTCATTTTGAATATATAATTGTTTCGCTGCGGTTCCATCTGCTGCAAGTGTAAGAATAAAAGCACATTTTACACAGGGGCGTCTCCACTGGCCTCGCCAAATTGCAAATTCAGAGGAAAAAATGTATACGCACCACCCCTGCCGGAATCAAGGTTGCACCGTTGTTGTAATCGGATGTCAGCAGGGATGCTGAATTAATATGGTTGGATTGTAAGGATAAAGTCCGGCCAGCTCGGTCTTGTGTCGAGCTGGCCGGTTGATGAAGTTGATAACGCTTGCCGTTTTCGCCGGACCCCATGCTTTGCTGCAAGCTCGACGGAAGGCTGAAACAAGCCTGGTTACCGAAGTTGCAATACTTGTAGTATGTAAGCCTGGTCAGGATTTGGCTCTCAACGACGTTGCTCACCGCCTGCATTTCTCTGCCGTCCGTTAGGGGCCGCATGGATGAGTTGCAGGTGATGCGAGCACTCGGCATGTCGATCGACATCATGCGCCCAGTTGCGGCCGCAACGCGAACGGTTTCGTCCGCGTTGCTGCGCCGCACAGGATGGGCATACCCACCGCAATCACATTAATTCTCGCGTATATCCCTGTACCACGCTGCCTCGGTCCTAAGAAACCGAGCGGCACAGAGATGACCTACGGGTCGCGGAGTTAATAAAAATGAAACGCATGTTGTTTAATGCTACGCAGCAAGAAGAATTGCGCGTAGCGATCGTCGACGGTCAGAAACTGATCGATATCGACATCGAAACCGCCGGCCGCGAACAGCGCAAATCCAATATCTACAAAGGCGTGATCACCCGCATCGAGCCGTCGCTGGAAGCTTGCTTCGTCAGCTACGGCGAAGATCGCCACGGTTTCCTGCCATTCAAGGAAGTAGCACGCACTTACTTCCGCGAAGGTGTGGATGTCCGTAACGCCTCCGTCAAGGAAGCGCTGCGCGAGGGCCAGGAAATCATGGTCCAGGTGGAAAAGGAAGAGCGCGGCAACAAAGGCGCGGCCCTGACCTCCTTCGTCTCGCTGGCCGGCCGCTATCTGGTCCTGATGCCGAACAACCCGCGCGGTGGTGGTGTATCCCGCCGTGTCGAAGGTGAAGAGCGCCAGGAACTGCGCGAAACCATGGACAAGCTGGACTTGCCGCCAGGCATGTCTGTGATTGCCCGCACCGCAGGCATCGGCCGCAACGTCGACGAACTGCAGTGGGACTTGAACTACCTGATGCAACTGTGGCGCGCGATCGAAGGCGCCGGCAAGTCGGCCTCAGGCGCATTCCTGATCTACCAGGAATCGTCGCTGGTGATCCGCGCCATCCGCGATTACTTCCAGCCTGACATCGGCGAAATCCTGATCGACACCGACGACATCTACGAACAAGCTCACCAGTTCATGAGCCACGTGATGCCGGACATGGTGCACCGCGTGAAGCGCTACAGCGACGACGTGCCGCTGTTCTCCCGCTTCCAGATCGAACACCAGATCGAAACCGCCTACAGCCGCACCGTGCCGCTGCCATCGGGCGGCGCCATCGTGATCGACCACACCGAAGCCCTGGTTTCGGTCGACGTCAACTCGGCCCGCGCCACCCGTGGTTCGGACATCGAGACCACCGCCTTCAACACCAACTGCGAAGCCGCTGAAGAAGTGGCCCGCCAGCTGCGCCTGCGCGACTTGGGCGGCCTGATCGTGATCGACTTCATCGACATGGAAGTGGCCAAGAACCAGCGCGAAGTCGAACAGCGCCTGAAAGACGCGCTGCACCACGACCGCGCCCGCGTCCAGATGGGCAAGATCTCCCGCTTCGGCCTGATGGAACTGTCGCGCCAGCGCCTGCGTCCGTCGCTGTCCGAAGGTTCGCACGTGACTTGCCCGCGCTGCTCCGGCACCGGCCATATCCGCGACACCGAATCGTCGGCCCTGCAAGTCCTGCGCATCATCCAGGAAGAGGCGATGAAGGAAAACTCGGCCACCATCCACGTGCAAGTTCCGGTGGACGTGGCAGCCTTCCTGCTGAACGAAAAGCGCGGCGAAGTGCTGAAGATCGAGACCCGCCACCGCATCAGCATCATCCTGGTGCCGAACAAGCACCTGGAAACCCCGCACTACAAGCTGGAGCGCATCAAGCACGACGATCCGCGTCTGGAAGAAAGCCAGGCCAGCTACTCGCTGGCCGAGCAAGCCGAAACCGACATGGCCTACAGCAAGCGCCAGAAGGAAGAAGCCAAGCCGCGCCAGGAAGCCATGGTCAAGACCATCACCCCTGACCAGCCTGCACCGCTGGTCGAGCGCAAGCCGACCGAAACCGTCATCAAGCCAGCGCCGGCCCCAGTGCCAGCGCCGGCCGAGCAAGGTTTCTTCGCCAAGCTGTTCAGCTTCCTGAGCCCGAAACCGGCGCCGACGGCCCTGCCGCAGCAGCCGACCATCGTGGTCAAGGCGCCGTCCGGCGACCGTGGCGACCGCAACGCGCGTGGCCCACGTGGCCGCAACCGTAACGGCAAGGGCGCAGGCCGTGGCGAGCGCGAAGAGCGCGAACCAGGCGCAGCCCGTCCGACGGACGAAGCGAAGGCAGTCGACGCCAATGGCCGTCCGGCACGCCCACCGCGTCCACCGCGCGAGCCGCGTGAACCGCGTGAAAACCAGGCAGCAGACGGCCAGGCGCCACGCGAACGCGCAGAACGTCCGGAGCGCGCGGAACGTGCAGAACGCACGCCACGTCCTCCGCGTGAACCACGCGGCGAGAAAGCTCCAGTCGAAGCCAAGGTTGAAGAATTGGCGCTGAACGTCGGCGTGCCGTCGACCGGCCCGGTGACCGAAGCAGCCACCAGCATCCTGAAAACTGCGCCGAGCACCGGCCCGGAAGGTGATGAAAACGAAGCAGCGGTGGACGGTGAAGAGCCGCGTCGTCGTCGTCGTCGTGGTGGCCGCAACCGCAATCGTCGCGACCGTGACGGTAGCGAGGGTGTCGAAGGCGCGGAAGGCCAGGAATCGGCCGCCGGTGAAGCTGGTGAGCAAGGCGAGCAGATCGCCCTGAGCTTCAGCGCACCAGCCGCCGAGGCAGCAGTTGCTCCGGCAGCCGCCGCGGTGGAGGCACCGGCAGTGGAAGCACCGGCCGTGGTTGCGCCAGTCGCCGTCGCGCCAGTGGTTGCCGAAGCACCGGCCGCCGAGCCAGTCGTCGCAGCAGTCGTGACGCCGGAGCCAGCGCCAGTCGCAGCGCCAGTCGTTGACGCGCCAGCCGTCGTCGCTGAAGTTGCAGCGCCTGTGGTTGAAGCTGCGCCAGTCGTCGCCGAGCCAGTAGCTGTCGTGGTGGAAGCACCTGCAGCGCCAGTCGTCGCGGAAGCGCCGGCCGTGGTGGTGGAAGTTGCCGCACCAGTCGTGGTGGAAGCGGCGCCGGTTGTCGCTGCAGTTGCTCCGGCTCCTGCGCCAACGCCAGCTCCTGCTCCAGTGGCAGCGCCAGTGGTTGCCGAGCTGGTCGCCGCAGCGCCTGCACCAGTCGCAGCACCGGTACCAGCACCAGCGCCGGTCGCACCATCGGCCCCGATCGACCTGCAAGCAGTGCTCGGCTCCGCCGGCCTGACGCTGGCAGCCACCGATCCAGCCAAGCTGCGCGCCGCGCAGGAAGCAGCCGCCAACGCAGTAGCACCGGCCCGCGTTCCACGCGAACGCAAGCCGCTGCCACCGCAAAATGACGAGCCGCTGGTCCAGGTGGACACCCGCCGCTAACCGCTCCGGGCTGCAAACCAAAAAGCCCCGCCGGCCTGAACGCGCTCAAGAGCGCGCTCGGTGCCGGCGGGGCTTTTTTATAATCCGGGGTCAGGTCCCCCATTTGAGCATGAGCTCGGCTGGTGCAACCGACCTCATGCTCAAATGGGGGACCTGACACCGGATTTGGCGGCGGCGTGCTATCGTAGCTTCTTGTAGTTGTCCAACCGTTGTCCCGCATTTCAAAAACAGCAAGATTGTAGAGTCATGGCAGAGAAAATTATCATGATGGCCAGCCAGCGCCCCGCGCCGCCAGCCGTCCCCGCTATCCTGGAAGCGCCAACCGGCCTGTTGAGCGATCAGCTCGCCCGTCCGCTGCACGACCTGCGCATCTCCGTCACCGACCGCTGCAATTTCCGCTGCGTCTACTGCATGCCCAAGGCAGTGTTCGATACCGATTATCAATACCTGCCGCACACCTCGCTGCTGTCGTTCGAAGAGATCACCCGCCTGGCGCAAACCTTCATCGCCCACGGCGTCGAGAAGATCCGCCTGACCGGCGGCGAACCGCTGCTGCGCAAGAACATCGAAAAACTGGTCGGCATGCTGGCCGAACTGAAAACCGTCCACGGCAAGCCGCTGGACCTGACGCTGACCACCAACGCCTCGCTACTGGCCCGCAAGGCGCAGTCGCTCAAGGACGCCGGCCTGCAACGCATCACCGTCTCGCTCGACGCGCTCGACAACGCCACCTTCCAGAAAATGAACGATGTCGACTTTTCGGTCGACGACGTGCTGCACGGAATAGATGTCGCACATCAAGTCGGACTGGGCCCGGTCAAGATCAACATGGTGGTCAAGGCCGGCATGAACGATCAGGAGATCCTGCCGATGGCCCGCCATTTCAGGAACACGCCCTACATCCTGCGCTTCATCGAATACATGGACGTCGGCGCCTCCAACGGCTGGAAGATGGACGAGGTGATCCCTTCGGCCGAGGTGGTGCGCCGCATCCACGCCGAGATGCCGCTCGAACCGCTGTCCGCCAACTACACCGGCGAAACCGCCGCCCGCTGGCGCTATATCGACAACAACGGCGACGGTCGCGGCGAGATCGGCCTGATCTCGAGTGTATCCCACGCATTCTGCGGCGACTGTACCCGTGCGCGCCTGTCGACCGAGGGTAAGCTGTACACCTGCCTGTTCGCCACCAGCGGCCACGATCTGCGCGCCCTGCTGCGCGACGGCCGCAGCGATGAGGAAATCAGCACCGTGCTGGCGCAGCTGTGGCGCGCGCGCGGCGACCGTTACTCGGAGCTGCGCACCAATAACACCGACGGCCTGCAACGCAGCGCCAACAAAGTGGAAATGTCTTACATCGGAGGGTAGTTTGTCTTTGAAGAGCAAGGTCACCGGACTGATACTGGCGGGCGGGCGCGGCACGCGCATGGGCCGCGTCGACAAGGGCTTGCAACCGTTCCGCGGCGCCACGCTGGTGGAACATGTGATGCGCCGCCTGGCGCCGCAAGCGGCCAGCGTCGTCATCAACGCCAACCGCAACCTGCCGCAATACCAGGCCGTAGCAGGCGAAGCGCCGGTGCTGCCGGACTACCTGGACGGCTTTGAAGGCCCGCTGGCCGGCTTGCAGATCGGCCTCCAGTACTGCCCCACCGAACTGCTGCTGACCGCTCCCTGCGACTCGCCCTTCCTGCCTGAAGACCTGGCCGAACGCCTGTACGCGGCGATGCTGGAGCAGAATGCCGACGTGGCGCTGGCCGTCACAATGGAAGCCGAGGAAGGCGCGGAACCGTATCGCCAGCCGCATCCTGTATTCGCGCTGATGAAAGCCAGCCTGCTACCGCAGCTGGACGCCTACCTGGACACCGGCGCGCGCCGCATGGAAAGCTGGATCAAATCGCTGCGCGTGGCCGAAGTGATGTTCGACGACGCCGACGCCTTCCGCAACATCAACACGCTGGCCGAGTTGCAGATGCACGAGCAGGCCAGCGCCAGCGCACCATCCGCCGAAGCCGCAATTGCTGCGCCGTCCACTCCCGCCGCCGGCGATCCCGGCGCGCTGCCCGTGGCCGAAGCGCAGCGCATCATCTGCGAGCGCGTGACGCCGGTCGCGGCCACCGAGCGGCTGGCCTTGCGCGACGCCCTCGATCGCGTGCTGGCCGAAGACATCATCTCGCCGATCAACGTGCCGGCCTACGACAACTCGGCGATGGACGGCTACGCGCTGCGCGGCGCCGACCTGCCCCCGGCCGGCGCTCCCGACGCCACCTTCAAAGTGATCGGCATCGCCTACGCCGGCCGGCCGTGCGCACAGGCGCCGCAAGCCGGCGAGTGCATCCGCATCATGACCGGCGCCGCCATCCCGCCCGGTTGCGATAGCGTGCTGCCACAGGAACTGGCTGCGCACATCGGCGACGGCACGGTCACCATCCGTCATGGCGCCATCCGCACCGGCGCCAACCGCCGCTTCGCCGGCGAAGATTTGAAGGCCGGCGGCATCGCCCTGGCCCGGGGCAATATCATGCGCCCCGCCGACCTGGGCCTGGTGGCCTCGCTCGGCATCGGCCAAGTCGCCGTACGGCGCAAGCTGCGCGTGGCCTTCTTCTCCACCGGCGACGAACTGCGCTCGCTGGGCGAGCCCCTCGACGACGGCTGCGTCTACGACAGCAACCGCTACACGCTGTTCGGCATGCTGACGCGGCTGGGCTGCGACGTCATCGACATGGGCATCGTGCGCGACGATCCAGCCGCGCTGGAAGCGGCGCTGCTGGATGCCTGCGCCAACGCCGACGCCATCATCACCTCCGGCGGCGTCTCCGAAGGGGCAGCCGACTACACGCGCGACATCCTCGGCCGCATCGGCGACGTCGCCTTCTGGAAGCTGGCGATGCGTCCCGGCCGCCCGCTCGCCTTCGGCCAGATCCGCAGCGAGGCAGACAGCGCCTGGCTGTTTGGCCTGCCCGGCAATCCGGTGGCGGTGATGGTGTCGTTCTACATGTTCGCCCGTCCCGCGCTGCTGCGCATGATGGGCACGCAGGCGACGCAACAGGCGATGCAGGCCCGCGCCACGGAAGCTATCCGCAAACGCCCCGGCCGCACCGAATACCAGCGCGGCATCGTCAGCACCGGCGCCGACGGCGCACCGCAAGTGCGCCTGACCGGCGCGCAGGGCTCTGGCATCCTGAGCTCCATGACCGAGGCGAATTGCATCGTCGTGCTGCACGAGGCGCAGGCGGACATCGCCGCCGGCGGGATGGTCGAGGTGCTGCTGTTCGATGGCTTGATCTGAGCAGATGATCCAGCCCAACGGAGCCGCCTGCCCGCGCCTGCGCATCCGCAACCTGCAGTCGCCGCTGGCCGGCCCGTTTTCCTTCGACCTGCAAGCGGGCCAATGCCTGACCATCTCCGGCCCATCGGGCGCGGGTAAAAGCCTGCTGCTGCGCATGCTGTGCGATCTTGATCCCAACACCGGAGAGGCGCTGCTGGACGGCCTGCCGCGCTCCGGCATGAGCGCGCCCGCGTGGCGCGCGGGCGTGGTCTACCAACCCGCCGAAGCCGCATGGTGGCTGCCGACCGCCGGCGACCATTTCAAGCCCTCGCAAATGGCGCGTGTGCGCGAGCTGCTGCCGCAACTGAACCTGTCGCCGGCGCTGCTGGAGGCCGACATCAGCCGCCTCTCCACCGGCGAGCGCCAGCGCATGGCACTGGTGCGGTCACTGGCCTGCAAGCCGCAGGTGCTGCTGCTCGACGAACCCACCGCCGCGCTGGACCCGGCCGCCGTCGCCGCCACCGAACAGCTGCTGCAAAAGGAGCTGGACGCGGGCCTCGCCATCATCCTGGTCACCCACTCCGAAGCGCAGGCGCAAACACTGGGCCACCGCAGCATGACGATGTGCGAACGCCGCCTCACCGAAAACGAGGCCGCGCCATGAGCGCCGGCATGACGCCTATCCAGCCAGGCTCGATCGACCTGGCCATCGCCTCCTCGCTGGTGCTGCTCAATGCCGGCATCTCCGCGTACCTGGGCTTGCGCATGCAGCGCAAGATACTGTGGTCCGCCACCCGCATGGTGGTGCAATTGCTGCTGGTCGGGCTAGTGCTGCGCTGGGTGTTCGCGCTGGCGTCGCCGGCCGCCACGCTAGCCGTGGCAGTGCTGATGATCGTCGCCGCCGCGCGCGAGGTGGCGATGCGGCCCGCGCACGGCTTGCGCGGCTGGCCCGGCGTGTGGCTGGCCACCGCCAGCGTCGGCCTGTCCAGCGTCGCCACCGCGATGCTGGCGCTGCTGACGGTGCTGCATCCGACGCCATGGTACGAGCCGCAATACGCGATCCCGCTGATCGGCATCGTGCTGGGCAACGTGCTCAATTCGGCCAGCCTGGGATTGGACACTTTCTACGGCGGCGTGATCAACTCGCGCAACGCCATCGAAGCGCAGCTGGTGCTGGGCGCCACCCGCAACGAGGCGCTGGCGCCGCTGATCCGCGAATCGGTGCGCAAGGGACTGATCCCGCTGATCAACCAGATGTCGGCCGCCGGCATCATCACCCTGCCCGGCATCATGACCGGCCAGATCCTCGCCGGCATGGACCCGATGGACGCGGTGCGCTACCAGATCCTGTTGATGTTCCTGCTGGCCGGCGGCAGCGGGCTGTCGGTCACGCTGGCGGTCTACCTGGCGGCGCGCAGCGTCACCGACGAGCGCCACCGCCTGCGGCTGGAGCGCCTGGCCAGCCGTTAGCAGGACACTAGCTGGCGCTACGCAGCGGGGCCACGCCCATGCGGGCGCTGGCCGCCACCAGCAACATGCCGCAGGCGAGACCGGCGAACGCCAGCTGCAATCCAAACGCATGCGCCACAAATCCTATCAATCCCGGCCCGGCCAGAATACCCGCATAGCCGATGGTGGTGATGGCGCTGATGGCCAGGCTGGCGGGCATGTCCTGCTGGCTGCCCGCAGCGCTGAACAGCACCGGCACGATGTTGGACGCGCCGGTGCCGATCAAGGCGAAACCGGCCAGCGCAATCCACGGCGACGGCGCCAGCACCACGCTCAGGAATCCCAACGCCGCGCACAATCCGCCCAACAGCAGCAGCCGCGCGCCGCCCCAGCGCTGCACCAGCTTGTCGCCATTGAGCCGGCCAACCGTCATCGCAACGGCGAAGGCCGCATAACCAAGTCCGCCCTGCCCGGCCGTGAAGCCGCCGCCGCTGGTCAAGAACACTGCGCTCCAGTCCAACACCGCGCCTTCGGCCAGGAACACCAGCGAGCATAAGGCGCCGATCAATATCACCGCGCCGCGTGGCATGGCAAACAAAGGCGCATCACGCTCCGACGGCGCCGGGTCGCGCAACAGATGCGGGCCGGCGTAGACCAGCACCAGCGCAACGGCGACCGCCAGCACCAACGATGATGTGACCAGTTCCAGTCCCGCCCACAGCATCAGCGTCATGCCGCCTGCGCCGACGATGCCGCCCACGCTGAACAAGCCATGAAACCCCGACATCAACGCGCCGTCGTATTCCTTCTCGACGATCACGGCCTGGATGTTCATCGCCACATCCAGCGTGCCTATCGTGGCGCCGAACAGGAACAGCACCAACGCAAGCGACCACGCCGTCGGCGCCATCGCCAGGAAGGGGAACACCAGGCAGCATCCAAGGCCGGACAGCAGGATGATGCGTCGGCAGCCGAAGCGCGCTGCCAGCACGCCGGTCACCGGCATCGCCAGCAGCGAACCTATGCCCAGGCAAAGCAGCAGCAAGCCAAGCTGGCCTGGTTCCACGCCGGTGCGTGCCTGCGCAAACGGCACCAGCGGCGCCCAGGCCGACATCGCCATGCCCGCCGCCAGGAAGGCCAGCCGGGTTGAAATTCGCTGTTGTAAGCTGCTCGACCGCATTCAGGATTCCTGCAAGCGCAGCAGCGCCTCGGCCGAGTTGGCGAACAGCGCCGCGTCCTTCTCGATGCGGCGGAAGGCGCGTCCCAGGCTGGCGCGCATGAAGGTGCTGTGCGCGTAGCGCGTGACCTTGCTGTAGTAGCGCTCCGCCAGCTGGTTCACCGCCGCCACGTATTGGTCCATCAAATCCGGCGCGATCGAGAAGTTGTCGTAGTTGATCACCGCCGGCACCTTGCGGCCCAGCGGCGCCAGGCGCTCCGCCACCATCGAACAAATCGTGGCGATGGTCTCGGCGTCGCTGATCTCGAAGCCCTCGAAGTTGACGAAGAAAAGCTCCTGCTGCGCATCGTACACCAGCCGCTGGTCCAGCGGCAGCGCCAGGAAGTCGGCGCGCCAGTTCATCGCCAGCGGCCCGAAGATGCGCGCGTCCATCACCTTCAGCTGCGCGCTGATCGCCGGCTTGAAATCCATGTGCGCCAGGATGTCGCGCTCGACGTCCACGCCCGGCGCGATCTCGATCAGCTCCAGCCCGGACATGCCGCCGTCCAGCACCAGCCGCAACACGCAGCGCTCGGTGATGAACAGGGCTTCCTGTCCACGCCGCGCCGCATAC
Source organism: Duganella sp. S19_KUP01_CR8 (assembly GCF_036688705.1). NCBI lineage: Bacteria > Pseudomonadati > Pseudomonadota > Betaproteobacteria > Burkholderiales > Oxalobacteraceae > Duganella > Duganella sp. S19_KUP01_CR8. Next base: position 51,653 of record NZ_JAQQPR010000008.1, read on the forward strand.
TCGCCGCTGTAGGTGCGGTGCTCCACTTCGTTGATGAACTTGCGGGTCGCGCCCTTGTCCGCCATGAAGGTGCCGACAAACACCACCTTGCGCGCATTCTGGCTGATGTTGATGAAGCCTCCGGCGCCGGCCAGCTTGCTGCCGAATTTGCTGACGTTCAGATTGCCGTGGCGGTCCGCCTGCGCCAGCCCGAGCACCGCCACATCCAGCCCGCCGCCGTCGTAGAAGTCGAACTGGTAAGGCTGGTCGATGACCGCGTCGGCATTGGTGGCCGCGCCGAAGTTCAAGCCGCCGGCCGGCATGCCGCCGATCACGCCCGGCTCCGCCGTCAGCGTTACCAGGTCCAGCAGCTTCTCTTCCGCCGCCACCGCCGCCACGCCTTCCGGCATGCCGATGCCGAGGTTGACGACGTTGTTCGGCCGCAGCTCCATCAGCGAGCGGCGAGCGATGATCTTCCGCTCCGACATGGCCATCGGCGCCACCGCCGACAAGGGCACGCGCAGCTCGCCCGAGTAGGCCGGGTTGTATGGCTCGGCGAAAGTCTGCATATGGTATTCGGGCTTTTCCGCCACCACCACGCAATCGACCAGGATGCCGGGGATCTTGACCTGGCGCGGATTGAGCGTGCCGCGCTCGGCGATGCGCTCGACCTGCACGATGACGATGCCGCCCGAATTGTGCGCGGCCATCGCGATCGCCAGCGCCTCCAGCGTCAGCGCCTCGCGCTCCATGGTGATGTTGCCCAGCGCGTCGGCCGTGGTGCCGCGGATGATCCCCACGTGCACCGGCTGCGATTTGTAGAACAGGTATTCCTTGCCGCCCAGCGTCAGCAGCTCGACCAGCTCCTCGGTGGTGCGGGCGTTGATCTTGCCGCCGCCGTGGCGCGGATCGACAAAGGTGCCCAGGCCGACGTGCGTCAGCAATCCGGGCTTGCCGGCGGCGGTGTCGCGGAACAGCTGGCTGATCACGCCCTGCGGCAGGTTATAGGCTTCGATCTTGCCGCTCATGGCCAGCTGCTGCAGCTTGGGCACCAGGCTCCAGTGGCCGCCGATGACGCGCTTGAGCAGGCCCTCGTGGCCGAAGTGATTCAGGCCGCGCTCCTTGCCGTCGCCCTGGCCTGCGGCGTAGAGCAAGGTCAGGTCGCGCGGATGGCCGCCGCTGTCGGCCGACAGGAAGCGCCGCTCCAGCGCCACCGCGATATTCTCCGCGAAGCCGACGCCGACAAAGCCGCCGGTGGCGATGGTGTCGCCGTCGCGTATCAGGCCGACCGCATCGGCCGCGCTGACGATCTTGTTGCGCTGGACGGCTGGCGTGCCGACCGTGGAAAAATCGAGAGTACGGCTAGGCATGGTTGGCTCCTGTTTTTACCCCGCACTGCGCTCAGCAGGGGTGGCTGTATGGCTCACTCTACATCCAGATCATTCTTGTCGATTTCAGGTCCCAGCAGCAGCTGCGCCGCCTCGCTCGGCAGCGCCTCCACCGACTTCAGCTTGCGCGCCATCTGGCGGCTGCGGGTCTCGGCCGATTCGATGTTCTTGGCGGCCCGTTCCAGCGCCAGCTTGGTGGCCGACAGCACGTCGCCGAACTTGCCGAACTCCGTCTTCACAGCGCCCAGCACCTGCCACACTTCCGACGAGCGCTTCTCCAGCGCCAGCGTGCGGAAGCCCATCTGCAAACTGTTGAGCAGCGCCGACAAGGTCGACGGCCCGGCGATGCTGATGCGGTGCAGGCGTTGCAGCTCGTCGGCCAGGCCGGGACGGCGCATCACTTCCGCATACAGGCCTTCGGTCGGCAGGAACAGGATAGCGAAATCGGTGGTGTGCGGCGGCGACACGTATTTCTCCGAGATGGTCTTGGCCTCGCCACGCACCGCGCGTTCCAGCTCGCGGCCGGCCAGCGCCACGCCTTCCGCGTCGGCGCGGTCGGCGGCTTCCAGCAGGCGCTCGTACTGCTCCTTGGGGAACTTGGCGTCGATCGGCATCCACACCGGCGCCCCGCCCTCGACCTGGCCCGGCAGCTTGAGCGCGAACTCCACCCGCGCGCCGCTGCCGGCGATGGTCTCGACGTTCTTGGCGTACTGCTCCGGCGTCAGCACCTGCTCCAGCAGCATCTCCAGCTGCACCTCGCCCCAGGTGCCGCGCGTCTTCACATTGGTCAGCACCCGTTTCAGGTCACCCACGCCGAGCGCCAGCTGCTGCATCTCGCCCAGCCCCTGGTGCACCCGTTCCAGCCGCTCGGACACCTGCTGGAACGAGGCGCTCAGGCGCGCCTCCAGCGTCGCATGCAGCTTCTCGTCGACGGTCTTGCGCATCTCTTCCAGCCGGGCGCCGTTGTCCGCCTGCAGATCCTTGATCTTGGCTTCCAGCGTGGCGCGCACCTCCTGCATGCGCGCGGCATTCGATTCGGTCAGCCGCGCCAGCGTTTGATTCATGCTGTCGGCGAACTGCTTCAGGCCGCGGCCCTGCTCATCGCGGCCGACCAGCCCTTGCGCCTCCAGCTGGCGGCGCATCGCCTCGAACTGCTGCACGCTGGCCGCGTGCGTGGCTTGCGCCGTGGTCTGCAACTGCATGCGCACTTCGCGCTCGACGCGTTCGATGCGTTCGGCCAGGTCGCCGGCATTGCCATTGCCCGCCTGCCCGCGCGCGCGCAGCAGCGACAGCGCCTGCAGCACCAGCACGGCCGCAAGCGCGGCCAGCATCACATAGAATTCGATCTGGCTCATGGGCTCAATCCGGCTTGTTGCGCATCCAGTCGGCGGTTTGATAGAAGGACTCCATCAACCGCAGACGCAGCGCCTCGTCGATGCCGACATCCTCCATCGCCCACGCCATCGCGCGCAGCCACTGGTCGCGCTCCTGGGTGCCGATGGCGAACGGCATGTGCCGCATGCGCAGGCGCGGATGGCCGTGCGCTTCGATGTACAGGTCCGGCCCGCCCATCCAGCCGCTCAGGAACATGAACAGGCGCTCGCGCGCATTGTCCAGCGTGGGCGGGTGGGCGGCGCGCAGCAGCGCAAACTCCGGCTCCAGTTCCATCAGGTCATAAAAACGGTCGACCATGTCGCGCACGCGCGATTCGCCGCCGATAACTTCGTAGAGAGTTCGGGATTCAGTCATAACCTCCATGATAGCGTACCGGGCGACGATCGGAGGGCGTCACACCAGCGCAAGCCGGCGCATGCGCCGGGTCGACGACCAGTTTTCCAGGTCGGCCTCGCCGCGGATGTCGTCGCAGGCCTGGATAATGCGCGACAACTGCATCCGGTCCAGGCCCGAGTTCAGCGTCAGCCGCACCAGCGAGCGGTTCTTCGGCGTGGCCGGCGCGCAGAACATGGCGCCGTAGACGCCGTGCCGCTCCAGCAGCTTGCGCAGCGCCAGCGTCTTTGGCTCCGGGCCCGGCTCCAGCGCGATGATCTGCTCGCTGCCGTCGCTGACGTTGTAGCCCAGCGCGCTCAACTCCTCGCGCACCTCGACCGCATGCGCGTGCAGCGCGGCGCGGCGGTCATCGGCGGCGGCGACGAAATCGATGGCGGCGTCGAACCACGCCAGCTCATGGCCCAGCAGGCAGGAACTGAAGATGGCCGGGCGCGACTCCGACAGGAAGTAGCCCTTGAACTTGCTGGAGCAGGTGATGAAACCGGCGCGCCCGGCAAACGCCTTGGCCAGCGACGCCGTGCGGAAGTGCACCCGTTCGCTCAGCCCCAGGTCCGCCACCAGCCCGGCGCCGCGCGGGCCGTGCGTGCCCAGCGAATGCGATTCATCGACGATCAGCAGGCAGCCGCTGCGCTCGGCGATCTCCACCAGCTCGCGCAACGGCGCCACGCTGCCGTTGGTGCTGTACAGCGCATCGACCACGATCAGGCCGCGCCCGTGGCGCGCCAGCTGCTTTTGCAGATGCTCCAGGTCGTTGTGCAGGAAAGGCACCGGCAGCGCGCCGGCCGACTGCACGCCTTCCCACAGCGAGGCGTGGGCCTGCATGTCCAGGTAGACCGGGATGCCGGGCGCCGCCAGCGTCTGCACCAGGCCGACATTCGCGGCCCAGCCGGACTGCGCCAGGATGCCGTCCTGCGCCCCCATGAAGTGGGCGAATTTGCGCTCCAGCCGATGCTGCGCGCTGCCCTCCTGCAAGTACACGGCCGACATCAGCAGCTCGCCCCGGCTGTTGGCCAGCGCCGCCATCTGCGCCTGCATCAGCGAAGGCTCGCCGGCCAGGCACAGGTAGTCATTACCGGCCAGAAACACCGCCCCGGCCGGCGTCGGTTGCCAGGCGTGCGGGTGTTCGCCGCCCAACAGTAGCTCGATGCGGGTGACGTAGTGTTCATCCATGCGGCGGGTGACAAAATCGGGCATGTGCTGTTCGGCTGGCAAAGCAAACATCGGGGCCTGGACATGATTCTGAGCAATCGCGTTGGGCATTTTCTGGCTCCTTGAATTATTTGAATAAGGTTGTTTTTTTATGAATACGATGCCAACCTTGAGGCCAAAAAAACAAGGGGTGATTGATGCCGATCAATTAATGAATTGATATGCGTGAGCGCGTTGCAATTTAAGGCGATCATGGCACCTTGATAAAAGTCAATTTGCCCATGACGCCACCACTGCAAGAACGCTGGAAACACTGGCAGCACGGCATGCTCCAGTCGCTGTTGCTCTACCATGGTCGCGAGGACCATGCGACGGTGCGCGTGTTGTTGCTTGCCAGCATAGGGACGGTGGGCATGCCGCTGTACTACGTGATCTGGCAGAACTTCTTTCCGCAAGAGTACGAGAGCCTGCCGCTGCGCCTGCTGGGCATCCTGCTGTGCGCGCTGGGCCTGTTCGCCCGCCAGTTCAGCCGCCGCATGCTGCATGTGTACCTGCTGATCACGCTCAGCTACATCTTCCCGTTCTTCTTCACCTTCATGTTCCTGATGAACCACGGTTCGGGCGTGTGGAGCGAGTCGCTGCTGATCGGGCTGGTGGTGTTGTTCCACTTCGACACCGGGCTAGCCGTCAAGGCTTACCTGATCGGCACCACGGTGGCCTGCGTGTCCGCCGCCGTGCTGGGCGAGGGAGCGGCCATGCTGAGCAGGCCGGTGCTGCAGCAGTTGCCGATCCACCTGTTCACCATCGCCGCGCTGTCGGCCGCCAAGATCAGCCGCCACGTGCTGGCGCAGGAAAAACTGGCCGGCCTGGGCGCCGGCCTGGCCACCGTGGCGCACGAGCTGCGCACGCCGCTCACCAGCGTCGACGCCAATGTGCGCGGCCTGCTGCGCATGTACACCGACACCAGCAACCGCACCAAGGAGGATCGCCTGAGCGCCATCGACGCGCTGGCGCGCATCCAGTTCGAGGTGCGCCATATGAACCACATGATCGACCTGTTCCTGCTCAGCGCCACGGCGGTGCGGCAGAACCTGCGGCCGGTGGAGGAAGTGACGATGGAGTCCGTGGTGGAGGCGGTGCTCAAGCGCTACCCCTTCTCCAACGCCACCCAGCAAAAACTGGTGACGCTGGAAATGCGGCGCGACTTCAGCTTCGCCGGCCAGACCGAGTTGTCGGTGGTGATCCTGCTGAACCTGCTGCGCAACGCGCTCAAGGCGGTGCAGCGCGCCGGCAAGGGCCGCGTGCGCATCGTGGTCGACGGCGCGCACCGGCCGCCGCGCCTGCTGTTCATCGACACCGCCTGCGGCATCCCGGCGCAGCAGATGCCGCTGATCTTCCGCCGCTTTTATTCCCATCCGCCGCACAACGGCGCCGGCATCGGCCTGGCCTTGTGCGAGGAGATCATGCTGGCCTGGAACGCCAGCATCCATTGCGTATCGCGCGAGGGCGCCTACGCCATCTTTATCCTTGAATTTCCCCAGCAGCAGCCCATCCAGAGGTGACCCCATGCATTTGCCAGTCTATTCCCATCCCACACTGACCGTGCTGGTCGACGACAGCGACTCCTTCCTGCGCAGCCTGTCGTTCCAGCTCGACCCCAGGCTGGCCAGCCAGACCTTCCACGACACCACCACCGCGCTGCAATGGCTGCGCAAGGAGCCGCATTCGGGCTGCGTGCCGCTGCACGTCAACTTCGACATGCACAACCTGCCGGCCGACCAGTGCAACGTGGCGCTGGATCTGGAGCGCATCTACCGCATCGGCGAACAGCGCCATCGCTTCGCCACGCCGTCGGTGCTGGTGGTCGATTACTCGATGCCGCAAATGAACGGGCTGGAATTCTGTGAAGCGGTGGCGCACCTGCCCTGCAAGAAGATCCTGTTCACCGGCGCGGCCGACGAGAAGATCGCCGTCAGCGCCTTCAACCGCGGCCTGATCGACCGCTACATCAAGAAGAGCGACGACCACGCGCTCGACATCCTGGAGCTGGAAATCGCGGCGCTGCAGCAGGATTACTTCGAGACCCAGTCGGAAACGCTGCGCGAGCTGGTGCTGCTGCATAACTACAACTTCCTGGGCGATCCGGCGCTGGCGCGGCTGGTGCAGGAACTGAGCGCCAGCATGGGCTTCGTCGAGCACTACATCTTCCCGAATCCGACCGGCATCCTGTTCCTCGACAAGCACGGCAAGGCCAGCCTGATGATGATAGAAACCGAACAGGGAATGTATGCGCAGTACGAAATCGCGCGCGACAGCGATGCGCCGCCGTCATTGATGGATGCGCTGCTGGAGCGGCGCGTGCTGCCGTTCTTCTCCGATCCGGACGGCGACGGCATGTACTCGCGCCGGGTCGGCGACAACTGGCACCGCTACTGCGCGGCGCCGCGCGTGTGCCAGGGCCGCGAGACCTACTACTGGGCGCTGTTCGACCTGCCGCCGCACTACTTCGACCAACAGCCCTATTCCTACGCCGATTTCCTCAAGGAGCGGGCGGCGCAGGAAAGCATCGCGGCCTAAAGATCAGGCCTCGCGCAGGGTTTGCAAGGGTGGCTGGCGCAACACGTTGCGCAGGCCCAGCCAGCCGCCGGCGATGGCGCACAGCGCCCCCGCCACCAAACCGACCAGCCACACGACAGGGCTGAAACTCCAGGCGAACTTGAACTGGTAGGTGGCCAGCGCCCAGCCCATGCCGGCCGCACCGGTCGCCGCCAGCACGCCGGACAAGGCGCCCACCAACGAGAACTCGATCAGCTGTGCCTGCGACAGCTGCTTGCGCGTCGCACCGAGCGCGCGCAGCAGGCCCGATTCGCGGGTGCGCTCGTCCTGCGATCCCATCAGCGCCGCATACAGCACCAGCACGCCCGAGGCCAGCGTGAACACGAACAGGAATTCCACCGCCGTCACCACCTGGTCCAGCACCGACTGCACCTGGCGCAGCAGGCCGCCGACATCGACGATGGTCAGGTTGGGATAGTCGCGCGTCAGGGCGTTCATCACCGCGCCCTGCCCTTGCGGCAGGTGGAAGGCGGTGATCCAGCTTTGCGACACTTCCGTCATCGCCGCCGGGTTGATGATGACGAAGAAGTTGACCCGCATCGAGCCCCATTCCAGCTTGCGCAGGCTGGTGATGGTGGCGTCCACCGGCGTGCCGGCGATGTCGAAGCGCAGCTTGTCGCCCAGCTTCCACTTGAGCGTCTTGGCGATGCCCTCTTCCACCGAGGCTTCGGGCGCGCCCGGCTGGTCGGCGAACCACTGGCCGGCGCTGATCTTGTTCTCGGCCTGCATCCGCGCCATCGTCGACAGGTTGAATTCGCGGTCGGCCAGGCCTTTGGCGCGGTCGTCGGTATAGGTCTCGGCGGTGACGGGCTTGCCGTTCACGGCGGTCAGGCGGCCGCGTATCATCGGATACTGCGGCGCGTAGCTCACGCCCGCCGCTTGCAGGCGCTTGCCGATATCGGCCGCCTGCTCCGGCTGGATGTTGATGATGAAGCGGTTCGGCGCGTCCGGCGGTGTGGCGTTGCGCCAGGCCGTCATCAGGTCGCCGCGCACCACGGTCAGCACCAGCAGCGCCATCATGCCCAGCGCCAGCGAGACGATCTGCACCACCGTCGCGCCGGGCCGGCGCTGCAGCGACGTGATGGCGAAGCGCCAGCTTTGATGGTTGATCGCGCGCCGCATCGGCTTGAGCGCGGCCAGCGCGCCCCAGCCCACCAGGCCAAACAGCGCGAACGCGCCGAGGAAGCCGAGCGCCGTGTACAGCGCCAGCTGCACGTCGCCCGCTTGCCACAGCAGCAGCGCGACAAAGCCGGCCAGCCCCAGGCCGTAGGTGGCCAGCGCGGTCACCTGCGGCGGATCCTGTTCACGGCGGATCACGCGGTTGTGCGGCACTTTGCGCAGTTGCAGGATCGGCGGCAGCGCGAAGGCGGCCAGCAGCAGCATGCCGGTGGCCACGCCTTGCAGCGCCGGGTAGATGGTCGGCGCCGGCAGGCTGGCCGAGACCAGCTTGCCCAGCACTTCCAGCAGCACGTAATGGCCGCCGAAGCCGACCGCCACGCCCATCAGGCTGCCGGCCAGGCCGACCATCAGGAATTCGATCAGGTACATCAGCGTGACTTCGTTCTGCGTCAGGCCCAGGCAGCGCAGCATGGCGCAGGCGTCCAGGTGGCGCTGCATGAAGCGGCGCGCCGCCATCGCCACGGCCACCGCCGCCAGCATCGCCGACAGCAGGCCGACCAGCGACAGGAAGCGGTCGGCGCGGTCCAGCGTGGCGCGCATTTCGGGACGGCCGTTTTCCAGCGACTCGACGCGCACGCCCTTGATATTGTTTTGCTTGATCTGCGCTTGCAGCCATTGTTCGTAGGCCGTGGCGACGGCCGCGCCGTTCGCCAGCGACGACGGCGCCGCCACCAGCAAACGGTAGGACACGCGCGAGCCGGGCTGGATCAGATTGGTGGCGTCCAAGTCGCCGAGCGCGAACATCACGCGCGGCGCGAAGGCCAGGAAGTTGGCGCCACGATCGGGCTCGGAGGCGATCAGCTGCGCCACCGTGAAGCGCTTGTCGCCCAACTTAATCTGGCCGCCGATGGATGTTTTCAAACTGCCCAGCAGGCCGGCGTCCAGCCACACGGTGCCGGGTGCGGGCACGCTGTTGGCGGCCGTGCCGTAGCTTTGCTCGGCCTGCTCAGGATTGGTGGTGATCTTCAGCTGGCCGCGCAGCGGGTAGCCGGGACCGACCGCCTTCAACGACGCCAGCAACGACGTCGATTGCTCACCCTCGCCCGCCTGCGCCATGCTTGGGAAGCTGATGGTATCGGTCATCAGCAGGCCGCGTTTGGCCGCCTCCGCGCGCCAGGCCGGATTGACCGGCAGGTCGGCGCTGATGACGACGTCGGCGCCCAGCAGCTGGTGGGCATCCCGATCGAGCCCGCTGCGCAGGCGGTCGATGAAGAAGCCGGTGGCGGACAAGGCGGCCACCGCCACCGTCAGCGCGATCAGCAGAAAGCGCAACTGGCCGGCGCGCCAGTCGCGCGCCGTCATTTTCAGAGCAAGTTTGAGCATCGGAGTCTATCCTTGTGGCGACGGCCGCCGCACGTCATTCCCGCGCACGCGGGAATCCATGCTGAGCCGGCTGCGGACACTGTCTATGGATTCCCGCGTGCGCGGGAATGACGTTACAGCGCGGCGAAATACGCGTCGACTTCATCGAGGAACTTCTGCTTTTGCTGCGCCGGCAGGAAGGCCGCCGAGAAGCTGTTGCGCGCCAGGCGCTGCGCGTGGGACAGGCCCAGTGGCAAGGCCTCGAAGGTGGCGACGAAGTTGGCGTTCATGTAGCCGCCGAAGTAGGCCGGATCGTCCGAGTTCACGGTGGCGACGATGCCGGCGTCCAGCAGCTCCAGCAGGTTGTGCTGCTCCATGCGCTCGAACACGCACAGCTTGACGTTGGACAGCGGGCACACCGTCAACGCGATCTGCTCGCGCGCCAGGCGCTGCGTCAGCGCCGCGTCTTCCAGGCAGCGCACGCCGTGGTCGATGCGCTCGACCTTCAGCACATCGAGCGCGGTTTCGATATACGCCGGCGGGCCTTCCTCGCCCGCGTGCGCGACCAGGTGGAAGCCCAGCTCGCGGCACTTGGCGAACACGCGCGCGAACTTCTCCGGCGGATTGCCGACCTCCGACGAATCGAGCCCGATGCCCATGTACTTGTCGCGGTAAGGCAGCGCCTCTTCCAGCGTGGCGAAGGCGTCTTCCTCCGACAGGTGGCGCAGGAAGCTCAGAATCAGCGTGGCGCTGACCGGGCTGTCCTGGCAGGCGCGGTGGATGCCGTCGATCACGGTCTTGATCGGCACGCCGCGCGCGGTGTGCGTCTGCGGATCGAAGAAGATCTCGGTGTGGCGCACATTGTCTTGCTCGGCGCGCTTCAGATAGGCGGCGGTCATGTCGTAGAAGTCCTGCTCCTGCAACAGCACGCTGGCGCCGGCGTAGTAGATGTCGAGGAAGGATTGCAGATCGGTGAAGGCGTAGGCGGCGCGCAGCTCTTCCACCGAACCGTAAGCCAGCTTGACCTGGTTGCGCTGGGCCAGCGCGAAGATCAGCTCAGGCTCCAGCGAGCCTTCGATGTGGATGTGCAGTTCGGCTTTGGGCATCTGCTGCACGACCGTGCGCAATTGTTCGTTCAACATTATTATTTTTTCCTGTGACAGTGAGCTGGATCATCGCATCTTAGCGCATGCTGCGAGAGTGCGACAGCGGCGGCCAAGTTGCGGCAAAATTTATCTGTTTGAGACACGATCAGCACAGCGCTGACAGGCGTGATACTGTGGCATAAAGCAGCGCGAAAAAACACCCGAAAACCCACGAAAAATACACAAAATTTCTCAAAAATAATCTTATAAATCAACAAGTTACGAAAGAGTATTAACGATATTACGACATATCTTTTGACTTCCGGCACCAATAGCGCAATAATCAATTTCATAGACGTAAGAAGCGTTACGACCAACACATAAAAGCCGCCAACCGGCCATAAAGCCAGCTCACCGGCACGGGCAATCCGTGCCACCAAAAGAAGCTGGAGATAAGAAAAATAATATCGAAAAGGGGTATGCACGGACCAGGGCCAGGGCAGGCGAACTGCCGGTGACCCGTGACAAGCAGGTTTACATTAAAGGACATCCAAATGACCATTTTTGACAACTACGCCGCACGGTACGAACGGACCAAAGAAGAAGAGATGTCCATGAAGGAATATCTCGAACTTTGCAAAAAAGATCGACTCACCTACGCCAGCGCTCCCGAGCGCATGTTGGCCGCCATCGGCGAACCGACGTTGGTCGATACCCGCAACGACACCCGGCTGTCACGCATCTTCGCGAACAAGGTCATCAAGATTTATCCGGCATTCCGCGAGTTTTACGGCACCGAGGAAGTGATCGAGCAAGTGGTCTCGTACTTCCGCCACGCCGCGCAGGGGCTGGAGGAACGCAAGCAGATCCTGTATCTGCTGGGCCCTGTGGGCGGCGGCAAGTCGTCGATCGCCGAGAAGCTGAAGTCGCTGATGGAGCACGTGCCCTTCTATTGCCTGAAAGGCTCGCCGGTCAACGAATCGCCGCTCGGCCTGTTCAACGAGGAAGAGGACGGCGTGATCCTGGAAGAGGATTACGGCATTCCGCGCCGCTATCTGCGCAACATCCCCAGCCCATGGGCGGTCAAGCGCCTGCACGAGTTCAACGGCGACATCAACCAGTTCCGCGTGGTCAAGCGCTACCCATCGGTGCTGAAGCAGGTCGCCATTTCCAAGACCGAGCCGGGCGACGAGAACAACCAGGATATTTCCTCGCTGGTCGGCAAGGTCGATATCCGCAAGCTGGAAGATTATTCGCAGGACGATCCCGATGCGTACAGCTACTCTGGCGGCCTGTGCCTGGCCAACCAGGGCTTGATGGAATTCGTCGAGATGTTCAAGGCGCCGATCAAGGTGCTGCACCCGCTGCTGACCGCCACCCAGGAAGGCAACTATAAAGGCACCGAGGGCTTCGGCGCGATCCCGTTCGACGGCATCATCCTGGCGCACTCGAACGAATCGGAGTGGAAGACCTTCAAGAACAACCGCAACAACGAGGCTTTCCTCGATCGTATCTACATCGTCAAGGTACCGTACTGCCTGCGCGTGACCGACGAGATCAAGATCTACGACAAGCTGGTGGCCAACTCCTCGCTGTACCAGGCCCCATGCGCGCCCGGAACGCTGAAGATGATGGCGCAGTTCGCGATCCTGTCGCGGCTGAAGGATCCGGAGAACTCCAGCATCTTCAGCAAGATGCTGGTCTACGATGGCGAGAACCTCAAGGACACCGATCCGAAAGCCAAGTCCATGCACGAGTACGTCGACTATGCGGGCGTCGACGAGGGCATGAACGGCTTGTCGACGCGCTTCGCCTTCAAGATCCTGTCCAAGGTCTTCAACTTCGACAACACCGAAGTGGCGGCCAATCCGGTGCACCTGTTGTATGTGCTGGAGCAGCAGGTCGAGCGCGAGCAGTTCCCGCCTGAAACCGAACAGAAGTACTTCTCGTATATCAAGGAACACCTGGCGCAGAAATACGTGGAGTTCATCGGCAAGGAAATCCAGACCGCCTACCTGGAATCGTATTCGGAATACGGCCAGAACATCTTCGACCGCTACGTGACCTTTGCCGACTTCTGGATCCAGGACCAGGAATACCGCGATCCGGACACCGGCGAAAGCTTCGACCGCGAGTCGCTGAACAACGAGCTGGAGAAGATCGAGAAGCCGGCCGGGATTTCCAATCCCAAGGATTTCCGCAACGAGATCGTCAACTTCGGTCTGCGTGCCCGCGCCAACAACGGCGGCAAGAATCCGGCCTGGACCAGCTACGAGAAGTTCCGCACCGTGATCGAGAAGAAGATGTTCTCCAACACCGAGGAACTGCTGCCGGTCATTTCCTTCAACGCCAAGGCCAGCGCCGAAGACGCCAACAAGCACGCCGACTTCGTCGCCCGCATGGTGGAGAAAGGCTATACGGCCAAGCAGGTCCGCTTGCTGTGCGAATGGTATTTGCGTGTGAGGAAGTCGTCGTAAAGCGGCGTCATTCCCGCGCAGGCGGGAATCCATGCTGAGCTGGCCAGGACGCTGTGCATGGGTTCCCGCTTTCGCGGCGGTCCGCCGCTGCGGAACGACCTTGCTTCAAATAATAGCAGCAGGAGGCATCTTTTGACTTACCTCATCGACCGACGTTTGCAGGGCAAGAACAAGTCTGCGGTCAACCGCGAGCGCTTCTTGCGGCGCTACAAGTCCCAGATCAAGGACGCGGTGGGACGGGCCATCAAGGGCCGTTCCATCACCGACATTGAGAACGGCGAAAAAGTTTCCATCCCGGTCAAGGACGTGGGCGAGCCCTCGTTCGGCCACGCCCATGGCGGCGTGTGGGAAACCATCAACCCGGGCAACCAGGAATACCTCAAGGGCGACCTGATCAATCGTCCCAAGGGCGGCGGCGGGGCCGGCCGCGGCAAGGCCGGCAATAGCGACCAGATGACCGAGGACGACTTCATCTTCGAGCTGTCGCGCGAAGAATTCATGAACTACTTCTTCGAAGACCTGGAGCTGCCCAACCTGGTCAAGACCCAGCTCACCGCCACCACCGAATTCAAGAACCAGCGCGCCGGCTACAATATGTCGGGCACGCCGTCCAACATCCATGTGCTGCGTTCGCTGCGCGGCGCATTGGGACGGCGCATCGCGGTCGGCGGCAACTCGCGCAAGCGCGTCATCGAAGCCGAGCGCGAGCTGGAGGAACTGCTGCTGGAGGGCGCACCGCTGGACGCGCCGCGCGTGGTGGAGCTCAAAAAGCTGATCCACCATCTGCACACGCGGCTGCTGGCCATCCCCTTCATCGACCCGTTCGACCTGCGCTACAGCAACCGCGTCAAGGTGCCCAAGCCGATGACGCAGGCGGTAATGTTCTGCATCATGGACGTCTCCGGCTCGATGGACGAAACCCGCAAGGACACCGCCAAGCGCTTCTTCATCCTGTTGTACCTGTTCCTCAAGCGGGTGTACGACAAGATCGAGGTGGTGTTCATCCGCCACCACACGGCCGCGGCCGAGGTCACCGAGGAGGAATTCTTCCACTCGCGCGAATCGGGCGGCACCGTGGTGTCGTCGGCGCTGCATATGCTGGACAAGATCATCGACGAGCGCTACGGCGCCGGCAGCTGGAACAGCTACGTCGCCCAGGCTTCCGACGGCGACAACTGGGACAACGATTCGGTGCTGTGCCGGCAGTTGCTGGTCAACACCATCATGCCCAAGGTGCAGTACTACACCTACGTCGAGATCACCGACGGGCCGCCGCAAAACCTGTGGGAGCAATACTCGCAGATCCCCGACCACCACCCGCATTTCGCCATGCAGAAAATAGTCACGCCGGCCGATATCTATCCGGTGTTCCGCGAACTGTTCAAGAAACAACCCAAATAGGCGGCCGCCATCATGAACGATATGACGCATGCCCCCACGCCCAAAAAGCCGCGCCATCCGCGCGCCCTGCCCGAACAGTCCGAGTGGACGTTTGAACTGATCGAGCAGGCCCACCAGGAAATCCGCCGCGTCGCCGAAGCCTTCGGCCTCGATACGTATCCGAATCAACTGGAGATCATCACCGCCGAACAGATGATGGACGCCTACACCTCGGTCGGCATGCCGGTGTCGTACAACCACTGGTCGTTCGGCAAGCATTTCCTGTCGACTGAAAAAGGCTACAAGCGCGGCCAGATGGGATTGGCCTACGAGATCGTCATCAACTCCAATCCCTGCATCGCCTACCTGATGGAGGAGAACAGCCTGACCATGCAGGCGCTGGTGATCGCGCACGCGGCCTACGGCCACAACTCCTTCTTCAAAGGGAACTACCTGTTCCGCACCTGGACCGACGCCGACGCCATCGTCGACTACATGGTGTTCGCCAAGAACTACATCGCCGAATGCGAGCAGCGCCACGGCATCGACGCGGTCGAGCTGCTGCTCGATTCCTGCCACGCGATCCAGAACTACGGCGTCGACCGCTACAAGCGGCCGGCCAAGCTGTCGATGATGGAAGAGCGCGCGCGGCAGAAGGAGCGCGAGGCCTATGTGCAGTCGCAGATCAACGACCTGTGGCGCACCCTGCCCCGGCGCGAGGAAGAGGAAGAGGAAAAAGCCGCGCCGCGCTTCCCGCCCGAGCCGGAAGAGAACCTGCTGTACTTCATCGAGAAGTACGCGCCGCTGCTGGAGCCGTGGCAGCGCGAGATGGTGCGCATCGTGCGCAAGATTTCGCAGTACTTCTACCCGCAACGCCAGACCCAGGTGATGAACGAGGGCTGGGCCACCTTCTGGCACTACACCATCCTCAACCAGTTGTACGACGAGGGCGTGGTGGGCGACGGCTTCATGATGGAGTTCTTGAAGAGCCATACCAACGTGGTGTACCAGCCGCCGGTCAACAGCCCCTACTACAGCGGCATCAATCCGTACGCGCTGGGCTTCGCGATGATGACCGACATCCGCCGCATCTGCGAGCACCCGACCGACGAGGACCGCGAATGGTTCCCGGACATCGCCGGCAGCGACTGGCGCAAGACCTTGGACTTCGCGATGCGCAATTTCAAGGACGAAAGCTTCATCGCCCAGTATCTTTCGCCCAAGCTGATCCGCGAATTTCATTTCTTTGCTGTACTGGACGACGACAATAACGAAAAGCTGGCAATCTCCGCCATACACGACGACCTGGGCTACCGCTACGTCCGCCAGCAGTTGGCCGAGCAGTACAACCTGGGCAACCGCGAGCCGAACATCCAGGTGTGGTCGGTCAACACCCGCGACGACCGCGCGCTGACCCTGCGGCATACGCAGTTCCAGCGGCGGCCGCTGAACCAGCAGGCCGGCGAGGTGCTCAAGCATGTGGCGCGGCTGTGGGGCTTCGACGTGCATCTGGAAACCGTGGGCCCGAATGGCGAAATCGTCAGTTCGCTGGAGGTGAAACGGGAGAAACGGGCGCGCGGAAGCTGACTGACATATATATAGGGCTTTTGCCGAACTCGGGCATAGCTCTTGCAAGGGATGAATCGGGGTCAGAGAAGCCGCTCTGGCCCCGGTTTTTTTAGAAAAGGCATGCCGCAGGGCAGAAGTCAACAGCTTTCGTCACCGGCCAGCCAGGTGTTTCCCGCAAGAATTTCGTAAAAGAAACTTTTGCGGCCAAATTATCAATTGTTCGTAGTAAAATTACGTGCATAAAATTCCGTTTTTGGGCTTAAGGGAAAACTAAGTAATGTCGTGGTGCGTTCCGCCCCAAAATTGCGCCGGAGAAGCTTGCAAATTGAGCTAGAACGGTGCAAAGAGAGCGCTATCACATAGGAAAACCCTATGAAATTTAACCGGTTTTAGGGATGAAAATTCTATGTAAAATCAAGAATTCGTATGTATAATTCGCCGACGTCCCGGATGCGGCTGTTGTTTTGTGTCGCCATTTTGGGGTTTAGTAGCAACAAAAAGAGTTGGTATTGGAGAAAGCAGGCATGAATTTCACGCACAACGAGAAAAGCACCGGGAAGAACTTTACAGGCATTACCATTGTCGTTTTGTTGCACCTCCTGGTTGCTTATGGGATCGTGACGGGCTTGGGTAAACGTCTGGTGAGCAAGATGATCGCACCAGTGGAGACCAAGATCATTGAGGAAGTAAAACCTCCTCCACCGAAAGAGCTCCCACCGCCGCCACCACCGCCAGAGATGAAAGCGCCACCACCGCCATTCATCCCGCCAGTTGAGGTGAACGTGCAGCAGCCGCCGCCGCCGCAAAACACGATCGCGAATGCGACCAACGTCAAGCCTGCGTCGAACGAACTGCAAAAAGCGCCACCGGCACCACCGGCAGCGACACCAGGACCAGCCAAATCGGTCAACGTAGCTGCTGTAGCCGACTTCAGCACTTGCGCAAAACCGGAGTGGCCAAAATCCTCCCTGCGTAACGAAGAAACCGGTACGGTCACGTTATCGTTCTTGATTGGGGTCGACGGTCACGTTGCCGATTCCAAGATCGTCAAATCCAGTGGTTTTAGGGACTTGGACAAGGCTGCGGTTAACGGGATTGGCAAATGCCGATTCAAACCGGGTCTGACCGACGGGAAACCGACGGAAGCGTGGATGCAGATGCAATACGTCTGGACGCTGGAGTAAAACCGAGGCGGCAGTTTAGTCTCACTTAGTAATTTTCGTTGTCATTACGTTCAGCGATCTGATTATTTTATCAATTTGGAGGAAGCATGTTTAAGAATACCCGTTTGTCCGCTGTACTGGCCGCTGTGCTGTTTTCCGTGACCGCAGCCACCGCCCTGGTAAGCGCCCCAGCTTTCGCTGACGCGCCAGCCTCGGCCGCCGCTTCGGCACCAGCAGCCGCTCCAGCAGCGGATGCGGCAGCCGCTCCAGCAGCAGCAGAAGCTCCAGCTGCCAAAGGCGGCAAAGAAGAAGTGGACAATCCTTACGGCTTCGAAGCTGTATGGAACGGTGGTTTCGTATCGCGCGGCACCCTGATCATCCTGTCGCTGATGTCCATGGGTTCGTGGTACATCATCATCACCAAACTGATCGACCAGATGAAGATCTTCAAGCAGTCGAAAGAAACCTCGGCCAAGTTCTGGAAAGCATCGTCGATCGCTGCTGGTTCGGCAGCCCTGAAAGACGGCTCGCCATTCCGCTTCATCGCTGAAACCGGCACCAAGGCTACCGTGCACCACGACGGCGCCCTGCTGGAACAAATCGACCTGTCGACCTGGGTGACCATGTCGATCCAGCGCGCTGTTGACAAAGTTCAATCGCGTCTGCAAGACGGCCTGTCGTTCCTGGCAACCGTTGGTTCGACCGCACCGTTCATCGGTCTGTTCGGTACCGTTTGGGGTATTTACAATGCACTGATCGCCATCGGCATGTCGGGTAACGCATCGATCGACAAAGTTGCAGGTCCAGTGGGTGAAGCGCTGATCATGACCGCTTTCGGTCTGTTCGTCGCGGTTCCTGCCGTTCTGGGTTACAACTGGCTGGTGCGTCGTAACAAAGCCGCAATGGAAGACGTCCGTTCGTTCTCCGCTGACGTGCACTCGGTACTGATCTCGGGCGCCATGTCCACCAGCGAAGCTGGCCGTGCCGCCGGCGCTAAAAAGATTGGATAATTAATCATGTCGATGTCCGTAGGCTCCGATAGCGGAGACGAAGATCAAGTCATGTCAGAAATCAACACGACGCCCCTGGTGGACATCATGTTGGTTCTGCTGATTATCTTCCTGATCACGAGCCCGGTTGTTCTGAAGCTGATCAAGATCAAGCTGCCAGAAGAAGCCAACCAGGTTATTCAGACCAAGCCGGAAGATGTCAACATCGTTGTAAGCAAGGATGGCGACATCTACTGGAATCAGAAGAAAATGCGCGACGCGAATGAGTTGTTCGATTTTCTGAAGGTGGAAGCTGTTAAGTTGCCTCAGCCGGAAGTGCATGTTCGTGGCGACCAAGAAACTCGCTACGAAGCAATCGGCAAGGTTATTTACACTACCCAGCGCGCTGGTATTCAGAAGGTCGGCTTCATCACCGAACCGCCTGATAAGGGTTAATCCCCGAATAGTGCATCGCAGGCCTGGAATCCGGGCCTGCCCTTCTTAAAAGGAAACACCATGAGTATGAATGTCGGCTCCCCAAGCGGTGGCGCGGATCCGGAACCAATGATGGAAATGAACATGACGCCCCTCATCGACGTGATGCTGGTGCTGATTATCATGATGATCATTACGATTCCGAAGGCCAACCACTCGGTCAACCTGAACATGCCGGTCGGCACCCCGCCTCCGCCTGTCAGGGAACCTGTGGTGATCACGATTGACGTCGACTTCGACGGTACGATTCTGTGGGATAACGCTGTCGTTGCTGACCGCGGCACCCTGGAAGCGAAACTGACCGATGTCGCAGCGCAAGCTGACCAGCCGGAAGTGCATCTGCGTCCGAACAAGCTGGTATCGTACAAAGTCGTGGCAGGCGTGATGGCTGCGGCCCAACGTCTGGGCGTGACCAAGATTGGCCTGGTCGGCAACGAGCAGTTCCAATAATCAGTTCTATGTTCAACGATAGGCAGGACCGTTCCTGCCTATTTCGCATTTTGAAGAAAGAAAACTTACCCATGACCAAGTTTCGTCTCGCTCATCTCGGCCTGGTAATGGCCGCTATTGGTTTCACAGCAGCAGCTCCTCTGGCAGGTCTTTCCTCGGTTGCCTACGCAGCCGACGCGGTGCGCGCTGAAATCGGCAAACCATTGCAAGAAGCACAGAAACTGGCTGCGGCAGGCAAGAACAAAGAAGCACTGGCTAAACTGAAGGAAGCCGATGCTGTCGGTGGCAAATCGCCCCACGAATCCTATCTGATCGAACGCACCCGCGCTTCGGCCGCAGCTGCCGCTGGCGATAACGACGCCGCCGCCAAGGCCTTCGAAGCCGTGATCAACTCCGGCAAGCTGTCGCCTGCCGAACAACCGAAATTCACCCAAGCCCTGGCCGGCATCTACTACCGCGCCAAGGACTATCCAAAAGCCATCACCTGGATCCAGCGCGCGCTGAAAGACAATCCTAGCGACGGCCAGATGCATGAACTGCTGATCCAGACCTACTACATCAGCGGCAAATACTCGGAAGCGGCCAAGGAACTGCAATCGTCGAAAGCCGGTTCGGAAGCGTCGCTGCAAATGCTGGCCAATATCCAGTTGAAGCAGAACGACAAGGAAGGCTATGTCCAGACCCTGGAAAAACTGGCCGGTTCCTATCCTAAGACCAGCTACTGGGCCGACCTGCTGAACCGCGTGTCGGGCAAGCCTGGCTTCGCCTCGTCGCTGTCGCTGGACGTGCTGCGTCTGCGTCTGGCCAACAACCTGCTGAGCAAGCCGGGCGAGTACATGGAAATGTCCCAGCTGGCACTGCAAGCGGGCAACCCTGCCGAAGCGACCAAGATCATCGACCAGGGCTACAAAAAAGGCGCGCTGGGCACCGGCACCGACGCCGCCCGCCACCAGCGCCTGAAAGACCTGGCCACCAAGACCCAGACCGAGTTCGACACCAAGCAAGCCGCGCTGGAAGCGGAAGCCGTCAAGAACAAAGATGCGGACACGCTGGCCAATATGGGCTTTGCGCTGGTTTCCCAAGGCAAGGCCGACAAGGGCCTGGCGCTGCTGGACCAGGCTGTGAAGCTGGGCACCGCGAAGAATCCTGACGCCGTCAAGCTGCACCAGGGTATCGCCCAGTTCAACGCCGGCAAGAAGCCTGCCGCACTGGCGACCCTGAAAGGTGTCAAAGGCAAGGACGGCACCGCCGAACTGGCCCGCTACTGGACGCTGAACATCAACCACCCGATGTAATTCGGGAGTTGCTGCGAAAAAGCGCTGCCCGGCCCCGCCGGCAGCGCTTTTTTTATGCCGAAACCCGGTGAGGCGGGGTCTGACCCCGTACGGGGTCAGACCCCAGCGCCGGCCGCTTTGCGGGTTAACTGTCGGCTACCGCAAACAAACCGTATAATCCTCCATTTAGCGACAGTTTCCCCCCAGATTCCCATGAAGGTATTTCGAGGTCTACCCAATGCAGCGGCGCGCGCGCCCTGCGCGCTCACGATAGGCAACTTTGACGGTGTCCACCTCGGCCACCAGGCATTGCTGGGCCGCGTGCGCGCCGCCGCCACCGGCCTTGGGCTGGAAGCTGCCGTGATGACCTTCGAACCGCATCCGCGCGAATTCTTCGCGCAAAAGGCAGGCGACCTGTCGAAGGCGCCGCCGCGCATCGCCAACCTGCGCGACAAGCTGCAATCGCTGTCCGACAACGGCATCGACCGCGTCATCGTCGAGCACTTCTCGGCGCCGTTCGCCGCGTTGAGCCCGCAGGAATTCACCGAAAAAGTACTGGTCGAGGGCCTGCACGTCAAATGGCTGATGGTCGGAGACGACTTCTGCTACGGCGCCCGCCGCGCCGGCAACGTCCAGATGCTGCTGGAAGCGGGCCGGCACTACGGCTTCCACGTCGAGACCCTGCCGACCGTGATGAACGGCAGCAACCGCGTCTCCTCCTCCGCCGTGCGCGCCGCGCTGGCCGAGGGCGACTTCGTGCACGCCGAGGCGCTGCTGGGCCACCCGTACGCCATCTCCGGTCATGTGATCCACGGCCAGAAGCTGGGCCGCACGCTGGGCTTCCCGACGCTGAACCTGCGCGTGCCGCACCGCCCCGCGCTGTCCGGCATCTTCATCGTGCAGGTGCACGGCCTGGCCGAACAGCCGCTGCCGGCCGTCGCCAGCCTGGGCGTGCGCCCGACCGTCGACGACAGCGGCCGCGTGCTGCTGGAAGTGCACGTGTTCGACTTCGCCCAAAACTGCTACGGCAAGCAGGTGCGCGTCGAGTTCCTGCACAAGATACGCGACGAGGAAAAATACGTCGACCTGCCGACGCTGACCGCCGCCATCGACCGCGACGCCGTCATCGCCCGCGAATACTTCGCCCAGCGCATACAAGAGCGCGACGGCGCCACCACCGCCACCGACCGAATTTAACCGCGCGACCAGCTACGCGCGCCGGCTACACAGAATTCCCCGAATAAAAAATCACTGAAGATAACCATGTCCGATAACAAATCTGCAAAGAAGCCTGAAAGTAAATACCCGGTCAACATGACCGAAACCCCGTTCCCGATGCGCGGCGATATGGCCAAGCGCGAGCCGAACTGGGTCAAGGAATGGCAGGACAAGAAGATCTACGAGCGCGTGCGCAAAGCCGCCGCCGGCCGTCCGAAATTCATCCTGCACGACGGCCCTCCGTACGCCAACGGCGACATCCACATCGGCCACGCCGTCAACAAAATCCTGAAAGACATGGTGGTCAAGGCCCGCGGCATGGCCGGCTACGACGCGCCCTACGTGCCGGGCTGGGATTGCCACGGCATGCCGATCGAGATCCAGATCGAAAAACAATACGGCAAGAACCTGCCGACCACCGAAGTGCTGACCAAGGCCCGCGCCTACGCGCTGGAGCAGGTCGACCGCCAGCGCAAGGACTTCATCCGCCTGGGCGTGCTGGGCGAATGGCAGAACCCTTACCTGACCATGAACTACTCGAACGAGGCCGACGAACTGCGCGCCCTCGGCCAGTTGCTGGAAAAAGGCTACGTCTACCGCGGCCTGAAGCCGGTCAACTGGTGCTTCGACTGCCAGTCCGCGCTGGCGGAAGCGGAAGTGGAATACCAGGACAAGCGCGATCCGGCCATCGACGTCGGCTTCAAGTTCGCCGAATTCGACAAGCTGGCCACGGCCTTCAGCCTGGATAAGCTGCCGACCGAGAACGGCTTCATCGTCATCTGGACCACCACCCCGTGGACCATCCCGTCCAACCAGGCGCTGAACGTCAACGCCGAAGTGATCTACTCGCTGGTGCAGACCGAGCGTGACGGCCAGCCTTTGCTGCTGATCCTGGCGCAGGACCTGGTCGAAGCCTGCCTGGCGCGCTACAAGCTCGAAGGCACCACCATCGCCACCTGCCATGGCGCGGCGCTGGGCGGCATCAGCTTCCGCCACCCGCTGCACGCGTCCGATGCCTTCTTCGACCGCCTGTCGCCGATGTACCTGGCCGAATACGTGACCACCGAAAGCGGTACCGGCGTGGTCCACTCGGCGCCAGCCTACGGCCTGGACGACTTTATCTCCTGCCGCGCGCATGGCATGAAGGACGAGAACATCCTGACCCCGGTCATGGGCGACGGCAAATACGCGTCGACGCTGCCGCTGTTCGGCGGCATGACGATCTGGGAGTCCTCCAAGCCGATCTGCAACGCGCTGAAGGAAGTGGGCGCGCTGTTCGAAGTGAAGATGTTCGACCACAGCTACATGCACTGCTGGCGCCACAAGACGCCGATCATCTACCGCGCCACCTCGCAATGGTTCGCCGGCATGGATGTGAAGCCCAAGGACGGCGGCCACACGCTGCGCGAAACCGCGCTCAAAGGCATCGACGAAACCAAGTTCTTCCCGGACTGGGGCAAGGCGCGCCTGCACGGCATGATCGCCAACCGTCCCGACTGGACCCTGTCGCGCCAACGCCAATGGGGCGTGCCGATGGCCTTCATCGTCCACAAGGAAACCGGCGCGCTGCATCCGCGCACCCCGGAACTGCTCGAACAAGTGGCCAAGCTGATCGAAAAGAGCGGCATCGACGCCTGGCTGGCGCTGGACCTGAAGGACCTGATCGGCGACGAAGCGGCCGTCTACGAAAAGAACAAGGACACGCTGGACGTCTGGTTCGATTCCGGCTCGACCCACCAGACCGTGCTGCGCGGCTCGCACCAGGAGCAGTCGGCCTTCCCGGCCGACCTGTACCTGGAAGGCTCGGACCAGCACCGCGGCTGGTTCCACTCGTCGTTGCTGACCTCCTCGATGCTGAACGGCGCGCCGCCATACAAGGCACTGCTGACCCACGGCTTCGTGGTCGACGGCGAAGGCAAGAAGATGTCCAAGTCGGTCGGCAACACCGTCGCCCCGCAGGACGTCTGGAACAAGCTGGGCGCCGACATGCTGCGCCTGTGGGTCGCCACCACCGACTACACCGGCGAACTGTCGATCTCCGACGAGATCCTCAAGCGCGTCACCGAAGCCTATCGCCGCATCCGCAACACGCTGCGCTTCCTGCTGGCCAACCTGTCGGACTTCGACGCCGCCAAGGACGCGGTGGCGATCGACGACATGCTGGAGATCGACCGCTACGCCGTCGCCAACATGGCGGCCCTGCAAGCGGAAATCGCCGAGCACTACCTGCAGTATGAATTCCAGCCGATCTACTCCAAGCTGCAGAACTTCTGCTCGGAAGACCTGGGCGGCTTCTACCTGGACGTGCTGAAAGACCGTTTGTACACCACGGCCGTCACCTCGCACGCGCGCCGCTCGGCGCAGACCGCGCTGTGGCACATCACGCAAAGCCTGCTGCGCGTGATGGCGCCGGCGCTGTCGTTCACGGCGGAAGAAGCGTGGGCGATCTTCGCCGGCGAAGAGGCTTACAAGGCCAGCGACGAAACCATCTTCACGCAAACCTGGTGGAAGCTGCCGGAAGCCGCCGACGCGGCGGCGCTGCTGGCCAAGTACACGGCCCTGCGCGCGGTCCGCACCGACGTCACCAAGCAGCTGGAAGACGTGCGCACCTCGGGCGCGATCGGCTCCTCGCTGCAGGCGGAACTGACCATCAAGGCCGCCGGCGACAAGTTCCAGCTGCTGGCCAGCCTGGACGACGACCTGAAATTCGTCTTCATCACCTCGGCCGCCAAGGCGGTGCAGGTGGCGAGCGAAGCGGAAGAAGCGGTCGAAGTGAGCGCCTCCACGGCGGAAAAGTGCGAGCGTTGCTGGCATTATCGCGCCGACGTCGGTTCGCATGCGGACCACCCTACCCTGTGCGGCCGTTGCCACAGCAATCTGTTCGGTGCGGGCGAAAAACGCAAGTTCGCTTAATATGAGGGCCGCCGTTCCCACCGGGAGCGGCGGCGCCATCGCCACGAACCAACCTGAAATTTTATGGCCACCAAAAAAATCTTCCCGACCAAATCCTCGGCCAGCCTGACGCCATGGCTGGGCATTGCCGCCATCGTCGTCCTGTTCGACCAGCTGTCCAAGATCACCATCACCAAGACCTTCTATCTCGGTGAAGAGAAAATCATCACCTCCTTCTTCAACCTGGTGCTGGCCTATAACAAGGGCGCGGCGTTCAGCTTCCTGCAAAACAGCGGCGGCTGGCAGCGTTACTTCTTCACCGCCATCGCGCTGGGCGCGGCAGCGTGGATCATCGTGCTGCTGAAAAAGCACGGCAGCCAGCGCATGTTCTCGTGGGCGCTGTCGCTGATCCTGGGCGGCGCCATCGGCAACGTCATCGACCGCATCCTGTACGGCCACGTGGTCGACTTCCTCGATTTCCACTGGAGCGGATTCGGCCACTTCCCGGCGTTTAACATCGCCGATTCGGCCATCTGCATCGGCGCGGCGCTGTTCATCCTCGATGAGCTGCGCCGGGTGAACAAGTAAACTCGCACTAACTGGAGTAGAGCATGATGGAATTGACCGGCAAGAAAATCGTCCTCGGCCTGTCCGGCGGCGTGGCCTGCTACAAGGCGGCGGAACTGTGCCGCGCGCTGACCAAGGCCGGCGCCTCGGTGCAGGTCGTGATGACCGACGCCGCCACCCACTTCATTACCGCCGTCACCATGCAGGCGCTGTCCGGCAACAAGGTGTTCAGCAGCCAGTGGGATCCGCGCGTCGAGAACAATATGGCCCACATCGACGTCACCCGCGACGCCGACGCCATCCTGGTCGCTCCCTGCTCGGCGGACTTCATGTACAAGCTGGCGCACGGCGTCTGCGACGACCTGCTGTCGACCATGTGCCTGGCGCGTCCGCGCCTGGTGCCGCTGCTGGTGGCGCCGGCCATGAACGTCGAGATGTGGCAGAACCCCGCCACCCAGCGCAACGCGCAGCAGCTGCGCGACGACGGCATCGTCATCTTCGGCCCCGCCTCCGGCGACCAGGCCTGCGGTGAAGTCGGCATGGGCCGCATGCTGGAACCGGCGCAGCTGCTCGAAGAGCTGGTGGCCTCGTTCCAGCCCAAGGTTTTGGCGGGCAAACGCATCCTGATCACCGCCGGCCCGACCTTCGAACCGATCGACCCGGTGCGCGGCATCACCAATCTGTCCTCGGGCAAGATGGGTTACGCCGTGGCGCGCGCCGCGCGCGAAGCCGGCGCCGAAGTGATCCTGGTGTCCGGCCCGACGGCGCTGCCGGCGCCGTTCGGCGTCCAGCGCATCAACGTCCAGAGCGCGCTGCAAATGCACGACGCGGTGATGGCCAATGTCGACCACCAGCACATCTTCATCGCGGTGGCGGCGGTGGCCGACTGGCGCGTGTCCAACTCCAGCGAGCAGAAACTGAAGAAGAACCCGGACGGCTCGGTGCCGGACCTGAAGTTCGAACAGAACCCTGATATTCTCGCCACCGTCGCCGCGCGCACCACGCTGGCCGGCCATCCCTACTGCGTGGGCTTCGCCGCCGAATCGGAAAACCTGGTGCAGTTCGGCGCCGACAAGCGCGAGAAAAAAGGCATCCCCCTGCTAGTAGGGAATATCGGCCACCACACCTTCGGCCAGGACGACAACACCATCATCCTGTTCGATGAAAACGGCCACACCATACTGCCGCGCGCCGACAAACTGACGCTGGCGCGCCAACTGATTTCGGAGATCTCGAAACGGATCTCCCAGCATTCGCTTTTCGCCAAATAATTATGAAAAATATCGACGTTAAAATCCTCGACCCGCGCATGAAAGACCAGATGCCGGCCTACGCCACCCCGGGTTCCGCCGGTCTCGATCTGCGCGCCTGCATAGCCGCGCCGATGGTCATCGAAGCCGGCCAGACCGTGCTGATTCCAACCGGCCTGGCGATCCACGTCGCCGATCCTGGCTACGCCGCCATGATCCTGCCGCGCAGCGGCATGGGCCACAAAAACGGCATCGTGCTGGGTAATCTGGTAGGCTTGATCGACTCCGACTACCAGGGCCAGCTGATGATCTCGACCTGGAACCGCGGCCACAGCGCCTTCACGCTGAACCCGATGGAACGCCTGGCGCAGCTGATCATCGTACCGGTCCTGCAGGTGGGCTTCAACGTGGTCGAGGAATTCGGCGACAGCGAACGCGGTGAAGGCGGCTTTGGCAGCACCGGCAAACACTAACAAAAACAGACGGAGACCCTGGATGGTCCAGCAGACAAACAAGATCAATCAATTCGCCTCATTGTCCCTGATGGCGGCGGCATCGCTGCTGTCGGCCTGCTCGACCTTCCAATCCAAGCCGGCGCCCGCGCCGGCCGAACCGGTGGTGGCCCGCGTCATCACCGAGCAAGCGCCGGTGGTCACCGCCAAGATGGCCGCCGCGCGCGATTCCCTGAGCCAGATGGTGGCCCTGCAGGACCGCCTGTACCGCATCGCCGGCCCGCTGTTGATCAACAACGCGGACCTGTGCCGCACGCAGGCGCGCAACCTGCTCGGCTTCACCGCCAAGAACAAATACTCCTATACCGGCGAATTCGTCGACGCCGCGCAGGCGGTGCTGAACTACGGCGACCGCCTGGAAGTGGCCAGCGTGCTGGCCGGCAGCGGCGGCGCGCGCGCCGGCCTGCGCAAGGGCGACGGCCTGGTCGCCGCCGAGGGCAAGACCCTGCCGACCGGCCTGAATGCCGAAACCCAAGCCGCCGGCATCCTCGGCCCGCTGGTTTCCGGCCACCAGTCGCTCAACCTGATCGTGGCCCGCGATGGCCGCAACCAGGCGATCAACGTGCCGGTCACGCGCGCCTGCGCCTTCAAGATCGACATCGGCAACGCCGACAATATCAATTCCTACTCGGACGGCCAGCGCGTGATGATCACGCGCGGCATGGTCAACTTCGCGCAGAGCGACGAGGCCATCGCCTACGTGCTGGCCAAGGACATCGCCCACAATGTGCTGGGCCATGCCGCCACCACCCGTTCGGCCTACACGGTCGGCAGCATCATCGACAACCTGGTCGCGGTGCGCCCCGACCTGTCGATGTTGATCGGCACCGCCGGCGTCAAGCCGATGCCGCAGGAACTCGATGCGGCCGCCGACTACCTGTCGCTGTACATGGTGGCCCGCGCCGGCTACAGCCTGGACCACGCGCACGCCTTCTGGCAGCGCATGGCGGGCCAATATCCGGCCACGGTGCTAAACGGGTATACTGCCATCCACCCCGCCGTAAACTATCGCCTGTCGGTGATCGACAAGACCATCGCCGAGATCAAGGGCAAGCAGGCGGCCAAGAAGCCACTGGTGCCGTAACACGGAGAGACCGCCATGAACAAGCCGGGCCTGTTAGCAATCATCTTGATACTGATGTGTAGCTGGGCCCATGCGGCGCAATGGGCCAAGGTCAAGGGCGACGGCGCCGGCGCCGGCGTCTTCTACATCGACAAGGCCAGCATCATCAAGGCCGACAAGACGCGCAAGGTCTGGTCGATGCGCAGCTTCGGCAAAGCGCAAACCACGCCCGAGGGCAAGCCTTACCGTTCGGTCAAGGCGCTGCACCTGTATTCCTGCGAAGACCGCACCACCGTGCTGCTGTCGCAGGTGTTCTACCCCGAGGCCATGGGCAAGGGAGAACCGGTCGAAAACTACAAATACGAGAAGTTCAACCCGGAAGACATCGTGCCGGACAGCCCGTTCGATAACGCGCTGGCCGTGGTCTGCAAATAGACTAGTTGGGGAAATTGGGGAACACGTTCCCCATAAGCCATGTCAGGCCCGCGCACAGCAGCACGGCGAGTATCAGCACGATCAGCAGGCGGCCGAATTTGGGCGAGCCGTCGTCTTCCTTGGGAGTGGTCATGGCAGTTCCTGCAAGCTTTAGAGAGCCGTAGTATATTCCATCCATGGACAGCATCGACCTCGAAGTACTCAAAACCAGCGCCGCCTGGATCGCCGCCGGGCGCCGCTGCGAACTGATCACCGTCATCAAGACCTGGGGCTCCAGTCCGCGTCCGATCGGCGCCACGCTGGCCATCTGCGACGACGGCACGGTGATCGGCTCCGTCTCCGGCGGCTGCATCGAGGACGACCTGATCGCCCGCGTGCGCGACGAAGGCATACGCCGCACCGTGCCGGAAATCGTCAGCTACGGCATCACCGCCGACGAGGCCCACCGTTTCGGCCTGCCCTGCGGCGGCACCATCGAGCTGGCGATCGAGCCGCTGTCGACGCGCAGCCGCGTGGCCGAGCTGCTGGAACGGCTGGAGCGGCATGAACTGGTGCAGCGCCGGCTGGACCTGCATACCGGCGAAGTGGAACTGTCCAAGGCCGCGCCGGGCGCGCAGATGCAGGTCAGCGAACGCGCCATGGTCAGCCTGCACGGCCCGCGCTGGCGGCTGCTGATCATCGGCGCCGGCCAGCTGTCGCGCTTCCTGGCGCAGATCGCCACCGCCATGGACTACCACGTCATCGTCTGCGACCCGCGCGAGGAGTACCGCGCCGGCTGGCAGGTCGACGGCGTACAGCTGGTGCACGACATGCCGGACGATATCGTGATCGCCATGCAGCTGGACCGCCGCAGCGCCGTTGTCGCGCTGACCCACGATCCCAAGCTGGACGACCTGGCGCTGATGGAGGCGTTGAAGTCGGACGCGTTCTACGTCGGCGCCATCGGCTCGCGGCTGAACAACAGCAAGCGCCGCGAGCGGCTTGTGGAATTCGACCTGACGCCGGAACAGCTGGCGCGCCTGCACGGGCCGATCGGCCTTTACATCGGCAGCAAGACGCCGTCCGAGATCGCGATCTCCATCCTGGCCGAGATGACCGCGATTAAAAACGGCGTGCCGACCGCGATGCTGATCCCGCACGCGGCCACGCCGACCGCGCCCGGCGAGAACGCCTGCGCGGTGGACATCGGCGCGACGTAACCCCACACCCGAAGGGGTCGGACCCCGTACGGGGTCCGACCCCGGCTTTTGCGGTGCGGGTTTCAAAAGCAAGAACCGGCTAGCCGGCTGCCGGGAAGCACCGGACAATAGCGCAACAACCCTACCATTGGAATCCGCATGAGCACCGCCAACCTGTTCCGACTGATCTTCCTCGCCGCCATCTGGGGCGGCTCCTTCCTGTTCATGCGCATCGCCGCGCCGGTGCTGGGCGCCGCCGTGCTGATCGAGTACCGCGTGCTGTTTGCGTCGCTGTTCCTGGCGGTCATCGCGCTGGCGCTGAAAAAGCCGCTGAACCTGCGCCAGCACTGGAAGCACTACCTGATCCTCGGCCTGTTCAATTCCGCGCTGCCGTTCCTGATGTTCGCCTTCGCCGCGCGCACGCTGTCGGCCTCCCTGCTGGCGGTGCTGAACGCCACCACGCCGCTGTGGGGCACGCTGATCGCCGCCGTCTGGACCCGCCAGATGGTCAGCGCCAAGGTGATGCTAGGCTTGCTGCTGGGCGCCTGCGGCGTCGCGCTGCTGGTCGGCTTCGACCATGTCACCACCAAGCCGGGCGCCGGCATCGCCATCGCGGCGGTGCTGTTCGCCTCCTTCAACTACGGCATCGCCAGCAACTACGCCAAGCAAGCCAAAGCGGTCGAGCCGTTCTCCAACGCGCACGGCTCGATGTGGGCGTCGACGCTGCTGGTGCTGCCGGCGCTGCCGTTCTTCCCCGCCCCCGGCGAGCCGACCATTGGCATCATGGGCGCGGTGCTGGCTCTGGGCGTGTTGTGCAGCGGCGTGGCCTACCTGATCTACTTCCGCCTGATCCAGGACGTCGGCCCGTCGTCGGCGCTGACGGTGACCTTCCTCAGTCCCCTGTTCGGCATCCTGTGGGGCATGCTGTTCCTCGGCGAGAGCGTCGGCTGGTACACCTTCGTCGGCGCCGCCATCGTCATCACCGGCACCGCGCTGGTGACGGGCTTCCGTCCTAGCTTCGGCTTCCTGAACAAGGCCAAGACGGCGTGAAGCCCTTCACCCTGCCGCTGCCGGCCAACTACCGTCTGCACGACGTGCTGGCCTTCCACAGCCGCGACGCCGAAAGCGTGGCCGAGGAAGTCAGCCCCGAGCGCCTGCGCAAAGGCATGCTGATCGCCGGCGTGCCGGTGGTGCTGGAGATCGTGCCCGACCACGCCGCCGCGCCCACCAGCGCCAGCTGCACCGTGCATGCCGACGGCAAGCTGTCCAAGGCCGCGCAGGAACAGGTGCGCGAGGCGGCGCTCAGCATCCTCGGCCTGCGCATCGATCCCGAGCCGTTCATCGCCTTCGCCGCCAGCGACAAGATGTTCGGGCCGCTGACGCGCGCGCAGCCGGGCCTGCGCATCGTCCAATCGGCCACCGTGTTCGAGGCGCTGACGTGGGCCATCATCGGCCAGCAGATCAACCTGTCGTTCGCGATTGCGCTGCGCCGCACCTTCATCCTGCAGGCCGGCCGCCAGCACAGCAGCGGCTTGTGGTGCTACCCCGCCGCCGCCGATGCGGCCAGGCTGCAGATCGACGACCTGACCAGCCGCAAATTCTCGCGCGCGAAGGCGGAGACGCTGCTGCGCCTGGCCGGCCTGGTCGCCGGCGGCGAACTGCCGCTGGAGCTGTCGCCGTCGAACAGCATCGAACAGGTGTCGGCGGCGCTGCTGGCGGTCAAAGGCATCGGCCCGTGGACCGTCAACTACGGCCTGTTGCGCGGCTACGGCTACGCCGACTGTTCGCTGCACGGCGACGTCGCCATCCGCGCCGCGCTGCAGCACCTGCTGGGCGAAGAGACCAAGCCGGACATGCCGCGCACCGAAAAAATCCTGGCCCAATACAGCCCCCACCGCACCATGGCCGCCGCCCACCTGTGGGCCAGCCTGCACCCGCGCAATTCCGAGTAAAACCGCGATTAAGATTTTGCTTGAGCCTGACGCTGCGTCAGGCTTTACCCTTCAGGCATTACCATGAAGGAGTATGCAATGAGCTGGATCGAAAAACTCCTCCCGCCGCGCATCAAGCGCGGCGCCGAACAGCGCCAGTCGATTCCTGCGGGCCTGTGGATCAAATGCGCCGCCTGCGACGCGGTGCTGTACCGCGCCGACCTGGAAGCCAACCTGCATGTCTGTCCCAAGTGCAGCCACCACATGCGCATCCGCGCCCGTACCCGCCTGGACGCGCTGCTCGATGCCGGCGGCCGGCATGAAATCGGCCAGGAAGTGCTGCCGGTCGACACGCTCAAGTTCAAGGGCAGCAAGAGCTATACCGAACGCCTGAAGGCAGCGATGGAAGCCACCGGCGAAACCGACGCCATGATCGTCGTCAGCGGCGCCATCCTGTCGGTGCCGGTGGTGGTGGCCTGCTTCGAGTTCGATTTCATGGGCGGTTCGATGGGATCGGTGGTGGGCGAACGCTTTGTGCGCGGCGTGCAGGCGGCGATAGACCAGCATGTGCCCTTCATCTGCATCACCGCCAGCGGCGGCGCGCGCATGCAGGAAGGCCTGCTGTCGCTGATGCAGATGGCGAAGACCACCGCCATGCTGGCCAAACTGGCGGAGAAGAAGCTGCCCTTCGTGTCGGTGCTGACCGATCCCACCTCGGGCGGCATCTCGGCCTCGTTCTGCTTCCTGGGCGACCTGGTGCTCGCCGAACCGAAGGCGCTGATCGCCTTCACCGGCGCCCGCGTCATCAAGAGCACGCTGGGCGTGACGCTGCCGGAGGGCTATCAACGGCCGGAGTTCCTGCTCGAACGCGGCGCCATCGACATGATCGTCGATCGCCGCGAGATGCGCGCCGAGCTGGCCTCGCTGCTGGCCTTGCTGCTGAAGCTGCCGAAGGATGCGCTGGCCTGAGACGGCGCGCCTGTCGTACACTGTTGCGCATGAAAGAACATCGCGACAGCACGGTACTGAAAATCGGCGAACTGGCCGCGCGCTCCGGCCTGACGGTGCGCGCGCTGCACCACTACGACAGCATCGGCCTGTTGACGCCGTCGGCCCGCGCCGATTCCGGCTACCGCCTGTACGACCGTGACGACGTCGCGCGCCTGCATCAGATCCAGACGCTGCGGCGCTTCGGCATGTCGCTGGGCGATATCGCCACCTTCCTGGCCAGCCCGGACGCGCCGTTCGCCGACATCGTCGCGCAGCAGATCGCCGCGCTGGGCAAGCAGATCGAACAGGCGGCGGCGCTGCGCGAACAACTCGTGCAACTACAGCACGTCCTGGGTAGCGGCCGCAGTCCCGGGTTGTCCGACTGGCTGGAAACGCTGGAGAAGATGGACCTGTACGACAAATATTTCACCCGCGAAGAGTTAAAGCGCCTGCCCTTCTGGCAGCAAGACGCGCGCAACCACGCCGCCTGGGCCGCGCTGGTTGGCGAGGTGGAAGCGCTGATGGCGCAAGGCGCGCCGCCGGACGACGCGCGTGCGGGCGAACTGGCGGAGCGCTGGATGCAGACGCTGCAACACGATACCAACGCCCATCCCGGGCTCGCGCTGCGCATCACCGACATGCTGGACCAGGAGGTCACGGTGCAGCGGCAAACCCGCATCACGCCGGCGATGAAGGCCTATGTTTCGACGGCGCTGGGCGCGCGCAAGCTGGGCATCTACGCGCGCTATCTGGATCCCGACGAAATGCGCGCCATGCGCGAAAACAGCGGCAAGAACCAGTACGAGTGGATGACGCTGATCGCGGGCGTGCATCAGCACCTGGAAGACGGCATCGCCCACGACGCGCCGTCGGCGCAGGCGCTGGCGCGCCGGTGGATGGCGCTCTACCTGTCGCAGATCGGCGGCGACCCGGCCACGCTGGCCAAGATCCGCGCCGCGCACGACCAGGAACCCGCGCTGCTGAGCGGCACCTGGATCACCCCCGCCATGCTCGACTACATCAGGACCGCCTACGCCACGCTGGCTTGATCAAGCGTAAGGCCGAAGTCCATATTGCGACCTAAGATCGCGGAGGTGCCCCCACGTCCAGGAGACCTCGATGATACGATTCAGCAAAAATTCAACCAGCCGGCGCCATCGCGTACCGCGCCTGGCCGCTGTGCTGCTGACGCTGACGCTAGGCGCCTGCAACACCGCGCGCGACACCGACAGCTTGATGGCCCAGGCCCGGCAATACCGCGCCAAGGGCGAGACCAAGGCCGCCATCATCGAGCTGAAAAACGCGCTGCAGAAAGCCCCCGACAACGCGCCCGCCCGCCTGCTGCTGGGCGAGGTCTATATCGAAGCGGGCGATATCGCATCGGCCGAGAAAGAAGTACGCAAGGCCCAGGCGCTGGGCATAGGCGCGGTGGAAGTCATGCCCCGCCTGGGCAAGGTGATGTTGATGCAGGGGCAATTCAAGAAACTGCTCGACGAAATCAAACCCGACCCGTCCAGCCCGCACCAGACGGAGCTGCTCGTATTGCGCGCCAACGCCTACCTGGGCCTGGGCGACACGGCGCAAGCCCAACAACTGTTCGACGATTTGCTGGTGAAAAAACCGGACCTGGCCGAAGCGATGCTGGGCCAGGCAAGGATAGCCGCCATGTCGCAACGCCTGGACCTTGCGTCGCAACATATCGAACGCGCGCTGGCCAAGCATCCCGGCAATATCGAGTGCCTGCGCTTCAAGGCCGACCTGCTGCGCCAGCAGGGAAAGACTGCGGCGGCCCTGCAGATCACCAAGCAAATCCTGACCCTTCAACCCAACAACTCCCAAGCCCATATCGATAGCGCCACCCTGCTGATCCAGGACAAAAAGCTGGCCGAGGCCCGAGCCGAAATCGATGCCGCCCGCAAGATCTCGTCCAACAGCCTGCAGGTGATCTACACCCAGGCCTTGCTCGACTTTCAGGAGGCGAAATATCCGGCCGCGCGCGATTCCCTGCAGCTGATCTTGAGGGTGATGCCGGATCACATGCCCAGCTTGCTCCTGATGGGTTCCGTGCAATTGGCCATGGGCTCGTATCTGGAGGCCGAGCTAACGCTGCGCAAATTTCTCGACTCGAATCCCCATCATGTTTACGCCAGCAAGCGCCTGGCCGGCATCCTTTTGAAGAGCGGCAAGACCGACGACGCCATCGCCCTGCTGGGACCGGTACTGGAGGCGAATCAGAAGGATGTAGAACTGCTGGCCCTGGCGGGACAGGCGCAGATGCAGGGCAGGCACTACGCCAAGGCGGCCGACTATTTCCAGGCCGCCAGCGACCTGGCGCCGCAGACGGCCAGCTTGCACACCTCGCTGGGATTGAGCCGCCTGGGCGCCGGCGAATCGGCGCGCGCGGTGGCCGAACTGGAACAGGCCACCACCCTGGATGACAAGGGCGGCAAGGCCGGCATCCTGCTGGCTATGACCTACTTGCGCAACAAGGAATACGACAAGGCGCTGCTGGCGGTGGCGGCCATGGAAAAACACGATGGCAAAAATCCGCTGGTGCAAAACCTGAAAGGCGGCATCCTGTTGTCCAAGCACGACCTGGCTGGCGCGCGCGCCGGCTTCGAGCAGGCGCTGGTGCTGGATCCGAGCTACCTGTCGGCCCTCGATAACCTGGCGCAAATGGACCTGATGGAGAAAAAACCCGAACGTGCCCGCCAGCGTTATGAAGCGGCGCTCGCCAAGGACAAGAAAAACGTCGGCCTGATGACGGGCCTGGCCAAACTGGCCCTGAAACAGAACAACAGCGCGGAAGCGGTGCGCTGGCTGGAACGCGCCACCGCCGAACATCCCGAAGCCTTGACCCCGGCCTTGCAGTTGGCGGCGCTTTACCTGCGTACCGGCGCCAAGGAAAAATCGCTGAAGCTGGCACAGACCCTGCAGACCGCCCACCCGGCCGATCCCGAGGCGCTGGCTGTGCTGGCACAAGTCCAGACTGCGAACGGCAACTACGAAGCCGGGCTGGAAACCTATACCAAGCTGGCGGCATTGCAACCGGCGTCGCCCGCGGTGCAGCTGCGCATCGCCTATGCCCAGGTCGCGCTCAAGGACAACGACGGCGCCCTCGATTCGGTGAAGAAAGCCTTGCGCTTGAAGGAAGACTGGTTCGAAGCCCAAGTCCTGGCGACGACCTTGCTGGTGGACGGAAAAAACTACGCGGAAGCGCTGGCCATCGCCCAAACCGTACAGCGCCAGCGTCCCGAGCTGCCAGCGGGGCTGACGCTGGAGGGCGATATCTGGATGGCCCGGCACAAGCCGCAAGATGCGCTGCGCGCCTACGAGCGGGCATTCAAGATGAGCCAGCTGCCGCCGCTGGCGATCAAGATCCACCAGGCCCTGCTCTTGGCGGGCAAGACCAGGGAAGCGAGCCTGCATGCCGCCCAGTGGTTGCAGCAACACCCAACCGAGCCCAGCTTCCGGTTCTACCAGGCCAGTGCCGATCTGACGGCAGGGCGCTACAAGCCGGCGATCAGCTCATTCGAGGCCATCGTCCGGCAAGACCCGAAAAATGCCGTGGCGCTCAACAACCTGGCCTGGGCCTACCAGCAGGAGAAGGACCAACGCGCGCTGGCGACCGCCGAACGAGCTTACCAGTTGGCCGGCGCCAATCCCAGCATCCTCGATACGCTGGGCTGGATCCTGCTGGAGAAAGGCGAAACGGGCCGCGCCCTGCCTTTGCTGAAACAAGCCAAGACCCTGACACCCGACGTGCCTGACATCGGCTACCACCTCGGCGTGGCGCTGATGAAGTCCGGCGACAAACCCGCCGCGCGGCGCCAGTTCGAACAACTGCTGGCCGCCAACAAAGAATTCCCGCAACGCGCCGAGGTGAAGGCGATGCTGGAGTCCTTGTAGGCGCTGCCGGGCCGCAGGACTGTCGGTTTTCTTTACATACTTTCTCATCGCGCCGAAAAAATTTTAAAAACCACCTTAAAAACAGTCACTTAGAACACCCTTCGATCATGGCTTGGCATTTGCTTAGTAGTGGGTAGCCGACTGATTCCAACTGGTCGGCAAGGTATTGAAACCCCACCCCTAGCGTAGCGATACTCCAATCATCAAGGAAGGAAACAAAATGAAAAAATTAAGCATACTAGGCGCTCTGCTGGGAGCGCTATTTGCTGCCAGCGCAGCGCAGGCGACCACGCTGAACACCACCAGCGCCGCCAATGTGCTCATCGCCGGCAATCCAGGCGAACCCGGCGCCCCTTCGCCTTTGGGCGGCGACGGCGTCCTCCAGAACTTCACGGGCATAGACTGGCACCAAAACGGCGCGGGACTGATTCAGGGCTTTACCCTCACCCCCGCCAACAACACCGGCGATTTCGTCGATTTCACCCTGACGTATCAAGCCTTCGCCGGCGTCATCAACACCACGTCGCCAACGCCGGACCTGCGTGTCGCTCCACCCGGCCCCGCAGTCGGCACCTATGAGCTGACGACGGTCGCCACCCTGCACGAACGGGCAACTTGCCTCACCGCAGGCTGCACCGCTGTGGCGATCACCTTCACCCCCGCCACCAGCAGCAACTGGTCGATTTATTTCGACAACACGCCAGATGCCAATCAAGGGGCCGGAACCGGCTTTACCGATGGCGCGCTGATGCTTTCCGGTACCTGGGATAGCGAGCTGTCGACCTTCCTGGCAACCGGCACCTCCGGTACGCCCGGCGCCACCGGCGTAGGTTCGGCGACGTTGATCGGCACGGTCCTGTTCACCAACGGGGCCTACGTTTCGCCGGCCCTGGCCGGTACCCGGTTCGACACCACGCTCAACTTCCCCGGCCCCGCCGCGCCTGACTTCACGCGCCCGCTGCTGGTCAATGGCATCGCCACCGGTCCCAACACGGACTCGCAATTCGTATTGAATATCGATGGAGCCCAGCAGTTCACGGCCGTACCTGAGCCAGCCACCCTGGCGCTGGTTGCAGCAGGCATCTTCGGCATGGGTTCGCTCGGCCGTCGCCGCGAGCAGAAGAAATAGTCCGTCGTCAGGGCTAGCAATCGATACAGGCCGGCGCTTCAGGGCGCCGGCCTTTTTTATCGGTCCATTTTTATTTCAAGCGGCGTGCCGGGCTGCCGCCCCACACTTCGCCGCTGCCGATGCGCGTGCCCTTGGCCACCAGCGAATTGGCTGCCACGATGGCGTTATCGCCTATCGTCACGCCGGACAACACCACCGCATGCGCGCCTATCGTCACGTGGTCGCCTATCGTGATGAAATAATGGCCCAAGGTATCGCCCTCGATCACATGCGGCACCAGCAAGGCCGTTTCGCCGACCACGCTGTTGGCGCCTATCGTCACAAACGACGGGTCGTAGATAATGCCGGAGCTGTAGGTATTGGCGCCCAGGCGGGCGCCCAGCGCAAGATAGATCATCCGCATGATGGGGATCGGAATAATTCCGCCGCGTATCAAGGAATTGAACAGTATCAGGTAGAACAAGACATACACCTGGTAGATGAACTCCTGCCTGGAGCCGAATTCGATATTGCCGTCGTGCAGGGGCTGCGCCCACAAGAAAATACGAAATATGAGCAAGCCGTACAGGTAGACCAGCAGCACCGCCGCCGCGCTGACGGCCACGCCCCTGAAATCGCCCAGGCCGGGAATGGCGCCCACGCCGCAGTAAGCGCTCAGCAATGCAAGCAGCAATACCAGCGCCAGCATGGATAAGAAGGTGACAATGGAGCTCAGTCTGATTTTTCGCATGAAAACACTCCCCCGCAAGAACATCGATTATAGGGAAAGGGAAGTTTTGTAGTCGCGGAAACGAAAAAGCCGCTGATACCTGACGGTATCAACGGCTTTAAATTTGGTTGCGGGGACAGGATTTGAACCTGTGACCTTCGGGTTATGAGCCCGACGAGCTGCCAGACTGCTCCACCCCGCGTCTGTATGTAGTTATTATAGGGCAGATCGTAGGTTTAGGCAATATTAATCCTGAAATCGGCTGCGATAGTCCGAATATATGCAGTTACCTATAGACATAGGCCATGCCGCGCAGGCTTCAATCGGTGTAAAGTAGCCAAAGTGAACATCCTTACCGACTGAGCTATCCCCTATGAAATTCTGTTCCGAATGCGCCTCCCCCGTCAGCCTGGCCGTCCCGGCCGGCGACAACCGTCCTCGCTATGTATGCGGCAACTGCGCCACCATCCATTACCAGAACCCGAAAATGGTGCTGGGCTCCATCCCCGTGTGGGAACGCGACGGCGAACTGAAGGTATTGCTGTGCAAACGCGCGATCGAGCCGCGCCACGGCTTCTGGACGCTGCCGGCCGGCTTCATGGAAAACAATGAAACCACCGCCGAAGGCGCCATCCGCGAAACCCAGGAAGAAGCCGGCGCCAACATTGAGCTGGGTCAGCTGTTCTCGCTGCTGAACGTGGCGCGCGTGCACCAGGTGCACTTGTTCTACCTGGCCACGCTGCTGGACCTGGAATTCGCCCCAGGCGAGGAAAGCCTGGAAGTGCAGCTGTTCAGCGAAGCGGAGATCCCATGGGACGAGCTGGCCTTCCCCACCATCCGCACCACGCTGGAGCTGTTCTTCGCCGACCGCGCCAGAATGCGCGAGGGCGGCGGCTACGGCTTCCATACCCAGGACATCACCCGCAACATGCGTTCGGACCTCTGATTACGTGACGCTGTCCCTATGATCCCGTGGCTGGAAACCGATAGCCCCTTCCCCGACGTCGCCCAGGCGCTGACCACCGACGCGCCCGGCCTGCTGGCGGCCGGCGCCGACCTGTCGCCGCAGCGGCTGCTGCTGGCCTACCGCAACGGCATCTTCCCCTGGTTTTCCGAAGGCCAGCCCATCCTGTGGTGGAGCACCGATCCGCGCATGGTGTTGATGACCGAGCAGTTCCGCATCTCGGACAGCCTGAAGAAAACCCTGCGCAAGGTCGAGCGCGAGATGGCCGCCGGCGGCCGCTGGCAAGTGCGCTTCGACAGCGCCTTCGAGCAGGTGATGCGGGCCTGCGCCGCGCCGCGCCGGGACGGCCCCGGCACCTGGATCTCGGAAGACATCATCGCCGGCTACACCGGTCTGCATCAGCTGGGATACGCGCACTCGTCCGAGCTGTGGCTGGACGGCCAGCTGGTCGGCGGCGCCTACGGCGTGTCGATAGGCCGCATGTTCTACGGCGAATCGATGTTCGCCCGCGTCACCGACGGTTCCAAGATCGCGCTGGCCTACCTGGTGCGCTTCCTGCGCCAGCACGGTGTAAAGATGATCGATTGCCAACAGGAGACCGGCCACCTGGCTTCGCTGGGCGCGGCGCCGATTCCCCGTGCGCAATTCCTGGCGCATCTGCGCAACAATATTGAATTGCCTCAGATCACCGTGTGGGAACCCATTGCACCACTGGCTGCGGACAGTTAAGCTAAAGGTGACAAGCGCCTTGCGAAACTTGGCGCTATCATAGGTTTAAACCACCCGCCCTCGATAGGACGTGCATGACGCACCTGAACGATCTGCCTTTCGCGACGCTGCAGTTTTACACCACGGCGCCCTACCCTTGCAGCTATCTGGACGCGCGCCAGGCGCGTTCGCAGGTGGCTACTCCTTCGCACCTGATCAACGCAGACGTCTACTCCGAACTGGTGAAAAACGGCTTCCGCCGCAGCGGCATCTTCACCTACCGTCCGTATTGCGACGGCTGCCAGGCCTGCATCCCGGTGCGGGTGGTGGCCGACCAGTTCGGCCCCAGCCGCGGCCAGCGGCGCGCCTGGGCCAGGCATGGCGACCTGACGGCGGGCGTCGCCACGCTGTCGTTCTCGGACGAGCACTACGACCTCTACCTGCGCTACCAGAGCAAGCGCCACGCCGGCGGCGGCATGGACCAGGACAGCCGCGACCAGTACGCGCAATTCCTGCTGCAAAGCCGGGTCAACACGCGGCTGGTGGAATTTCGCGAGCCGGACGGCACGCTGCGCATGGTCAGCATCATCGACGTGCTGTCGGACGGCCTGTCGTCGGTCTACACCTTCTTCGATCCCGATGTCGAAGGCGCTTCCTACGGCACCTTCAACGTTTTATGGCAGATCGCCCAGGCGCGCGAACTGAAGCTGCCCTATGTCTACCTGGGCTACTGGATCAAGGAAAGTCCGAAAATGTCCTACAAAACCAACTTCAAGCCGCTCGAGGCGCGCATCAAGGGCGTGTGGAGCGTGCTGGACGCCTGATAAAATACGGGGAACTACAACAAGAGCTCCCCCATGTCCGAAAAATTCCTGTACTCGCTGGCCCGTCCGATGCTGTTTTCGATGGACGCCGAAGCCGCCCACCATTTCACCCTTCCCGCACTCAAGCGCGCCTCCGCCCTGGGCCTGACCAAGCTGGTCAAGCAGCCCAAGGCCGATCCGCGCACCGTGATGGGCATTACCTTCAAGAACCCGGTCGGCCTGGCCGCCGGCCTCGACAAGGACGGCGCCTACATCGACGCGCTGGCCGACCTGGGCTTCGGCTCGATCGAAGTGGGCACCGTGACGCCGCGCGCGCAAGCGGGCAATCCCAAGCCGCGCATGTTCCGCCTGCCGGAGGCGAACGCCATCATCAACCGCATGGGCTTCAACAACGGCGGCGTCGACGCCTTCGTCGCCAATGTGCAGTCGTCGCGTTTCTACCAGGACAAGGCCGGCGTGCTGGGCCTGAACATCGGCAAGAACGCCGACACCCCGATCGAACGCGCCACCGACGACTACCTGCACTGCCTGGAAAAAGTCTACCCTTACGCCAGCTACGTGACGGTCAACATCTCGTCGCCCAACACCAAGAACCTGCGCCAGCTGCAAGGCGGCTCGGAACTGGACGGCCTGCTCGGCACCTTGAAGCAGGCGCAGCTGCGCCTGGCTGACCAGCACAAGCGCTACGTGCCGCTGGCGCTGAAGATCGCGCCGGACATGGATGGCGACCAGGTCAAGAACATCGCCGACGCGCTGCTGCGCCACAAGATCGACGGCGTGATCGCCACCAACACCACGCTGAGCCGCGACGCCGTCACCGGCATGCTGCACGGCGCCGAGGCGGGCGGCCTGTCGGGCGCGCCGGTGTTCGAGTTTTCCAACACGGTGATCCGCCTGCTCAAGGCCGAGCTGGGCGATGCGCTGCCCATCATCGGCGTGGGCGGCATCATGCGCGGCGCCGATGCCAAGGTCAAAATGGATTGCGGCGCGCAACTGGTGCAGCTGTACAGTGGCCTGATCTACGCGGGCCCGGCGCTGGTGCGCGATTGCGCGGACGCCGTACGCGGCAAATAAAAGGAGGCGGCATGCAGCAGACACAACTTGGAACCAGCGATCTCAACGTCAGCAAGATCTGCCTGGGCACGATGACCTTCGGCGAGCAGAACACCGAAGCCGACGCGCACAGCCAGCTGGACTACGCATTGGAACGCGGCGTCAACTTCATCGACACGGCGGAAATGTATCCGGTGATGCCGCGCGCGGAAACGCAGGGTTCGACCGAGCGCTACATCGGCAGCTGGCTGAAGAAGAGCGGCGCGCGCAGCAAGGTGGTGCTGGCCACCAAGGCCGCCGGGCCCAGCCCGCACATCACTTGGGTGCGCGGCGGCACGCAGAACTTCGACGCCGCCAATCTGCGCGCGGC
This sequence comes from Duganella sp. S19_KUP01_CR8, assembly GCF_036688705.1. Taxonomy (NCBI): domain Bacteria; kingdom Pseudomonadati; phylum Pseudomonadota; class Betaproteobacteria; order Burkholderiales; family Oxalobacteraceae; genus Duganella; species Duganella sp. S19_KUP01_CR8. The sequence goes on from NZ_JAQQPR010000008.1 coordinate 93,638, forward strand.
GGTCGAGACCAGCTTGCAGCGGCTGCAAACCGACCATATCGATTTATACCAATTGCACTGGCCCAGCCGCAACGTGCCGGTGTTCGGCTCCAACGCCTTCAATCCCAAGCTGGAGCGCGAATGCGTGGCGATCGAGGAAACGCTGGCCGCGCTGGGCGCGCTGATCAAGGAAGGCAAGATCGGCGCGATCGGCGTGTCCAATGAATCGTGCTGGGGCGTGAACGAGTTCATCAAGCAGTCCGAGATGCAGGGCCTGGCGCGCATCGCCACCATCCAGAACCTGTACAACCTGACCGCGCGCCATTTCGAGACCAGCCTGCTGGACGAGACCTGCTTCCGCGAGAACGTCAGCCTGCTGGCCTACAGCCCGCTGGCCTTCGGGCAGCTGACGGCCAAGTACCACGACGACCCGAAAGCCAAGGGGCGCCTGACCATGTTCCCGGTGAGCTGGAGCCCGCGCTACCTGCGGCCGGCGGTGCTGTCGGCCGTGGCGCAATACGCCGCGCTGGCGCGCGCCAACGGCATCACGCCGACCCAGCTGGCGTTGGCGTGGTGCTACTCGCGCTGGTTCGTCGCCTCGACCATCATCGGCGCCACCAACCTGGCGCAGCTGAAGGAAAACATCGACGCCTACGGCCTGCAACTGCCGGACGAAGTACTGGCGCAAGTGGACGCCATCCACGCCGCGATTCCCAATCCCGGCCAATAGCGTCATTCCCGCGCAGGCGGGAATCCATAGAACGCCGGCCGACATCACTTCAGCATGGATTCCCGCGTACGCGGGAATGACTTGCGGCTGCCCGCGCTTTTAAACAACACTCCCCCGCCGCTAATGCGCGAAAAGGTTGGCGCGCCTGCACGTTATCCAAATCTTGAATATCATTAGACGTAACCATTCGTGTGCAGCAACTTTGCGCACTGGTAAGCTTTCCTCATCACCAACGTAGAAAGACCGTCACATGAGCACACGCCATCTCGTCCGTCCCCTCCTGCTCAGCAGCCTGATCGCCACCGTCGTCATCCCCGCCTTTGCCCAGCAAGCCGTGGCCGACGGTGAATTGCAGTCCGTGGTCGTCACCGGCACCTATGCCAAGAACCGCCGCACCATCGATTCCGAATCGCCGGTCGATGTCATCGGCGCCAAGGAATTGCAGGCCAGCGGATCGAGCGAACTGGCCACCGTGCTGGGCCGTCTGCTGCCGTCGATGAACTTCCCGCGCCCGTCCGGCGCCGACGCCAGCGACGCCGTGCGCCCCGCGCAGCTGCGCGGCCTGTCGCCGGACCAGACGCTGGTGCTGGTCAACGGCAAGCGCCGCCACACCACGGCGGTGGTCAACGTCAACGGCACCCAGGGCCGCGGCTCGGCGCCGGTCGACCTGAACGCGATTCCGCTGGCGGCCATCGACCACATCGAGGTGCTGCGCGATGGCGCGGCAGCCCAGTACGGCTCGGACGCGATTGCCGGCGTGATCAACATCATCCTGAAAAAAGGCGCGGCCGGCGGCGAGGCCGAAGTGGGTTTCGGCGAATACCAGAAGCGCGACGGCAAGGCCATCACGCTGCGCGGCTCCACCGGCTTCAACCTGGGCGACCAGGGCTGGGTGCGGGTGGCGCTGGAAGCGTCCGACCGCGACCCGACCAACCGCGCCGGCCCCGACCTGCGCAACCCGGCCGAGCCGCGCTACGGCAAGGTCAACCAGCGCTTCGGCGATCCGGAAACCCGTCCGCGCACCGTGTTCGTCAACGGCCAGTACCGCATCAACGACGATATCGACTGGTACGCCTTCGCCAACTATGGCCAGCGCAACACCTCGGCCGCCGCCACCTGGCGCACCGCGCTGAACGGCACGGCGCAGCGCACGCCGCTGTACCCGGAAGGCTTCCTGCCGTTGGAGAATAGCGAATCGACCGATACCTCGCTGGTCACCGGCCTGCGCGGCGAAGCGGGCGGATGGCGCTGGGACGCCAGCCTGAACTACGGCAGCAATGAATTCCAGCTGGACCTGGACCACACCGTCAACCAGACGCTGAGCGCAACCAGCCCGACCCATTTCTACGCCGGCAAGCTGAAGAACACACAGCAGCTGTTCAACTTCGACGTCGCCAAGGAATATCCGGTGGCGGCCTTCAGCGGCCCGCTGACGGTGGCGCTGGGCGTCGAGGCACGGCACGAGAAATACGAGATCGGCGCCGGCGACGAAGCGTCCTACATCGGCACCGGCGCGCAGGGCTTCTCCGGCTTCCGCCCGGTCAACGCCGGCAGCAACAGCCGCCACAACGAATCGATCTACGCCAACCTGGAAGCGGAAATCACCAAGCAGTTCTCGGCCTCGGGCGCGCTGCGCCATGAGCGCTACAGCGATTTCGGCAGCACCACCTCGGCCAAGGGTTCGGCGCGCTATGCGTTTACGCCGGCGCTGTCGCTGCGCGGCACGGCCTCGTCCGGCTTCCGCGCACCGTCGCTGGCGCAGCAGTTCTACACCATCACCACCACCAACTTCTCGGTGGTGAACAATGTCAACACGCCGATCGAGACCGGCACCTTCGCGGTCGGCAGCGCCGCCGCGTCGGCGCTGGGCGCGACCCCGCTGAAGGCCGAGAAAGCCCGCAACTACAGCCTCGGCGTGCAATGGGCGCCGACCCGCAACTGGAACACCTCGGTCGACGCCTACCGCATCGACATCGACGACCGCGTGGCGCTGTCGGCCAACATGACCTTGTCGCCGGCCTTGCAGGCGGCGCTGGCCAAGCAGGGCATCCTGGTGGGCGCCGGCCGCTACTTCACCAACGCCATCGATACGCGCACCACCGGCGTCGACGTGGTCAGCACCTACCGTTGGGAAACGACGGGCGCGGGCCGCTACGACTTCACCGCGGCCTACAACCACAACAAGAACTCGCTGGAGCACGTGAACGCCAACCCGGCCATCCTGACCGCCAACGGCCTGACCTTGATCGATCGCCAGACCATCAACCGCCTGACCGTCGGTTCGCCAAAGGACAAGCTCAGCCTGGCAACCGACTGGTCGCTTGGCGCCTGGGGCGCGCGCGGCGTGGTGACGCGCTACGGCAGCTTCACCGTGCCGCAGAATAACGCCACGCTGGACCAGGTCTACGATCCGCAGTGGGTGCTGGATTTGTCCGGCAGTGTCAAGCTGAACAAGAACTGGCGCCTGAGCGCGGGCATCGACAACGTGACCAATCGTTATCCCGACCAGGTCACGTCGGCGGGCAACCTCAACAACAACGGCATCAATCCCTACAGCGGCTTCGCGCCGAACGGCTTCAACGGCCGCTACTACTACGCCAAGGCGGGTTACAGCTGGTGATACAGCTGGTAATTCAGACCCGGCGCTAGGCCGGGGCGGCCAGCAAGGTCCGCTTGCGGGACGGCGTCGAATACGACGGCTGTCCCGCCAGCTTGAACACGCTGACCGCCTGCGCCAGCAAGTCCGCCTGGTCGCGCATGCTTTGCGCGGCTGCGGCGGCTTCTTCCACCAGCGCGGCGTTCTGCTGCGTCACATCGTCGATCGAGACGATGGCCTGGTTGACCTGTTCTATCCCCGTGCTTTGCTCACTGCTGGCGGCGCTGATTTCCGTCATGATGTCGGCCACCTGCTTGACCGCCTTGACGATGCCATCCATCGTCGCGCCGGCCTCGTCGACCAGCAGCGATCCGGCGTCCACCGTCTGCACCGAACGCGCGATCAATTCCTTGATTTCCTTGGCGGCGCTGGCAGAACGCTGGGCCAGCGTGCGCACCTCCGAGGCCACCACCGCGAAGCCGCGCCCCTGCTCGCCGGCGCGCGCCGCTTCCACCGCAGCATTCAGCGCCAGGATATTGGTCTGGAAGGCGATGCCGTCGATCACGCTGATGATATCGACAATCTTGCCGGAGCTTTCCTTGATCGCGCCCATCGTCGTCACCACCTGGCCGACCACCTGCCCGCCCTTGGTGGCGAAGTCCGACGCCGCCACCACCAGCTTGGTGGCCTGGCGCGCGTTCTCGGCGTTCTGCGTCACGGTGGACGTCAGTTCCTCCATCGACGACGCGGTCTCTTCCAGGCTGGACGCCTGCTGCTCGGTGCGGCTGGACAGATCCAGGTTGCCGCTGGCGATCTGATTGGAGGCGGTGGCGATGGTATCCGTGCCCGAGCGCACCTGGCCGACGGTGCGCGCCAGGCTGTCGTTCATGTCGATCAGCGCGCGCAGCAGCAGCCCGGTTTCATCGGTGGTGTCGCACTCCATCTGCATGGTGAGATCGCCGCCCGCCACCGCCTGCGCCATGCCGACGGCGCGGTTCAGCGGCTGGGTGATGCTGCGCGTGATCCAGTACAGCACCCACGATGCCAGCGCGGTGGCGATCACCGTCAGCAAGACCATCATGTTGCGTGAGCTGGCGTAGGAGTGTTCAGCCACTGTGCTGGCCTCTTCGATCGCGCCGTTCTGGAATTTGACCAGCTCGGTCAGCGCATTCAGGTAGGCCGTTTGTTCCTTGCGTACCGTGGTCAGCAGATAGCTGACCGACTCTTCGCGCTTGCTGTCGTCGGCCGACATCTTGAGGAAGGCGGTCTGCACCACCGTGTATTTGTCGCGCGCTTCCAGCACGGCTTGCAGCTTGGCCTTGCTCTGCGGATCCTCATCGTCGGCGATCAGCACGCCGAGCTTGTCGAGACGGGTGGCGTTGTCGGCCTTGCGCTGCTCCACCCGCGCCAGTTCCGCCTTGACGACTTCGGGGTCCTTGGACAGCATGGCGTTGCGCATGGCGCGCGCCACGTCGTTGAGACCGCCTATCGTTTCGTACGCCAGTATGACCTTGGGTATCTTGTCGGCCTGGAGATCCTGGGTGTTGTTATTCAACTTGCCAAGATTGCCTATGCCGATGGCCGAAATGCCGATCATGAACACCATCGACACGCCCAGTCCGGCAGCGAGCCGGACTCCTATCTTCCAGTTCCCGATACCCATCATGTGCTCCCCAGAGTAAGACCAACGGACTTAAATTCTTGGTTGCTGCAAGCTAGTTATGAGTTTGAGTATAGAGTCAATCAGCCATGCCTGACGGAAAAAATTAGCAGACTGTTTGCTGGCCGCCACATCAGGTCAAATCCCCGCCGTTCAAGGCCGCGTCGATATCGGCGCGGGTCAGGTCGGGCGCGAACTCCTGGATGAAGTGGTAGGCGTAGGAGCGCAAATAGGCGCCGCGCCGCACCGCCAGCCGCGTGGTGTTTTGCGCAAACAGGTGCGACGCCTCCACCGCGCGCATGCCCTTGTCGCGGCCGTGGTCGAAGGCCATCGAAGCGACGATGCCCACGCCCAGCCCCAGCGCCACGTACTGCTTGATGACGTCCGAATCCATCGCCGTCAACACGATGTCGGGCTTGACGCCGGCGCGTTCGAACGCCGCGTCGATATGGCCACGGCCGGTGAAGCCGACGTCGTAGGTGATCAGAGGAAACTCGGCCAGGTCTTCCAGCCGGATCGGCGAGCGCGCCAGCAGCGGGTGGCCGTCCGGCACCACGATCAAATGGCTCCAGCGGTAGCAAGGGAAGGACACCAGGTCCGGGAATTGCGACAGGCCCTCGGTGGCGATGCCGATGTCGGTCTTGCCGGACAAAATCCATTCGGCGATGTGCTCGGGCGCGCTCTGCTGCAAGGCGATGCGCACGTCGGGGTAAGCCGTGCGGAAGCTCTGCACCACTTTGGGCAGCGCGTAGCGCGCCTGCGTGTGGGTGGCCGCCACGCTCAAGGTGCCGCTTTGCTGGCCGGTGTATTCCAGGCTGGCCTGCTGCAGGTTTTCCGCCTCGATCAGCAAGCGTTCGATGATCTTCAGGATGCCCTTGCCGGGTTCGGTCATGCCGGTCAGGCGCTTGCCGTTGCGTTCGAAAATCACCACGCCCAGCTCGTCCTCCAGCTCGCGGATCTGGCGGCTGACGCCGGGCTGCGAGGTGAACAGCGCGTTCGCCACTTCGGTCAGGTTGTAGCCGCGTCGCGCGGCTTCGCGGATCGACCGCAGTTGTTGGAAATTCATAAGGAGACTCCGCCATCAACAAATACACGCAGGCGCTTGGGACGCACTACCAGGGTTTCGCCTTCTTTCAATTGCAGTTGGCTATAACGTTCATTCGACATCACCGCCTCGATCAACTCGGCGGTATCGCTGCGCTCCAGGTCCAGCTGGGCCAGCGGGCCGATCGCATGCGCGCGGCGCAGCTTGACGACGATGCCTTCCGCGCCCGGCGTGTAGCGGTCGATCTCCAGGTCATGCGGCCGCACATAGGCGGTGCCCTTGCCGTCGGCCGACGGCTGGCCCGGCACGGTGAAGGATGCGTCGCCGCTGGCCAGGATGCCGTCCTGCACGCGGCCGTGGAACATGTTCACATTGCCGAGGAAGCCGTACACAAACGGCGAGGCCGGATGGTTGTAGACCTCGTCCGGCGCGCCGATCTGCTCGACGTTACCCTTGTTCATCAGCACCACCTGGTCGGCCACTTCCAGCGCCTCTTCCTGGTCGTGGGTGACGAAGATCGAGGTCACGTGCAGGTCGTCGTGCAGGCGGCGCAGCCAGCGGCGCAGTTCCTTGCGCACCTTGGCGTCGAGCGCGCCGAACGGTTCGTCCAGCAACAGCACGCGCGGCTCGACCGCCAATGCGCGCGCCAACGCAATGCGCTGACGCTGGCCACCCGACAACTGCGGCGGATAACGGTCGGCCAGCCAGTCCAGCTGCACCAGCTCCAGCAGTTCCTTGACCTTGCGGCGGATCTGGTCTTCCGACGGCCGCTCGGCGCGCGGCTTGACGCGCAGGCCGAAGGCGACGTTCTCGAACACCGTCATGTGCTTGAACAGCGCGTAGTGCTGGAACACGAAGCCGACCTGGCGTTCGCGCACGTGGCGGTGCGAGGCGTCGTTGGCGTCCAGCAGCACCTGGCCCGAGTCAGGATGTTCGAGGCCGGCGATGATGCGCAGCAGCGTGGTCTTACCGCAGCCGGAAGGCCCAAGCAGCGCGGTCAGTTCGCCCTGCGGAAAATCCAGCGACACATTGTTGAGAGCGACGAAATCGCCGAAACGCTTGTTGATGTTTTTAACTTCGATGGTCATGGCATTACTCCGTTGTGCGCAGGTCGTCGGCGATCGATTCGTTCAGGCGCCAAGAGATGAAAGATTTCAGGGCCAGCGTCACCAGCGCCAGCAAGGCCAGCAGCGAGGCCACGGCAAAGGCGGCGGCAAAGTTGTATTCGTTGTAGAGGATCTCGACCTGCAAGGGCACGGTGTTGGTCTCGCCGCGGATGTGGCCGGACACCACCGACACCGCGCCGAACTCGCCCATCGCCCGGGCGTTGCACAGGATCACGCCGTACAGCAGGCCCCACTTGATGTTGGGCAGCGTGACGCGGCGGAAAGTGTCCCAGCCGGACGCGCCCAGCACGATGGCGGCCTCCTCTTCCTCGTTGCCCTGCGCCTGCATCAGCGGGATCAGCTCGCGCGCCACGAACGGGAAGGTGACGAAGATGGTGGCCAGCACGATGCCCGGCACCGCGAACAAAATCTTGATGTCGTGCTCCTGCAACCACGGACCGAACCAACCCTGCGCGCCGAACAGCAGCACGTAGATCAGGCCTGAGATCACCGGCGACACCGAGAACGGCAGGTCGATCAGGGTCAGCAGGATGCTCTTGCCACGGAACTCGAACTTGGCGATGCACCACGAAGCGGTCACGCCGAACACCAGGTTCAGCGGCACGGCGATCACCGCCGTGATCAGGGTCAGCTTGATGGCCGAGATCGCATCGTCTTCGATGATGGCGGCCAGGTAGGCTTGCCAGCCCTTGCGGAAGGCCTCGACAAATACAGCCACCAGCGGCACGAACAGGAACAGCGTGAGGAAGGTCAGCGCGATGGCGATCAGCGCGATGCGCACCCAGCGCGGCTCCAGCGTTTGCGGGGCCGACGGCAGCTCGCCACGACGGCGCGGTATGGTTGTTGGAACGGCGCTCATTATTTACCAGACTTTCCGCGAGCCCAGGCTTGCAACAGGTTGATGGTCAACAGCATGATGAAAGACACCACCAGCATCACCACCGCGATCGCGGTGGCGCCGGCGTAGTCGTACTGCTCCAGCTTGGTGATGATGAACAGCGGCGTGATTTCCGACACCATCGGCATATTGCCGGCGATGAAAATCACCGAGCCGTACTCGCCGGTGGCGCGCGCGAAGGCCAGCGCGAAGCCGGTCATCAGCGACGGCAGGATGGTCGGGAACACCACACGGGTAAAGGTTTGAAAGGCGTTGGCGCCCAGGCTGGCGGCGGCTTCTTCCAGTTCGCGTTCGGCGTCTTCCAGCACCGGTTGCACGGTGCGCACCACGAACGGCAAGCCGATGAAGGTCAGTGCGACCACCACGCCGATCGGCGTGAACGCCACCTTGAAACCCAGCGTGCCTTCGAGGAAACGGCCGAACCAGCCGTTGGCCGAATACAAGGCCGTCAAGGTGATGCCGGCCACGGCGGTGGGCAGCGCGAACGGCAGGTCGACCAAGGCATCGATGATGCGCTTGCCGGGGAACTCGTAACGCACCAGCACCCAGGCGACGATGCCGCCGAAGATGACGTTAACAAAGGCGCCCAGCAGCGAGGCGCCGAAGGTCAGCTTATAAGAGGCCATCACGCGCGCCGATGTCACCGCGCTCCAGAAGCCTTCCCAGCTCAGCGTGAAGGTCTTCAGGAATACAGCCGACAGCGGGATCAGGACGATCAGCGTCAGGTAGAAAATGGTGAATCCCAGCGACAGCCGGAACCCCGGCATGACGCGGAAAGGCGCGCCCCGGACGGCGCTGGACGCCGTGACGGGCGCAGCGAGAACTGCTGACATAGATGCTCCCTTATTACAAATTCTTCTATAAGGGCTGCATAATCTCATCTGCGCTTCATATTACAAACGAAGCATTTTTCATTTGGTTAGACGTTTACGCTATATGGTTTTTAAGAAACCAACTTGGCGGCGACCGCGACCAGGGTGAAGGCCAGCAAGCCGCGCAGCAGGCGTTCCGGCACGGCGCGGGCGGCGTAGGCGCCGATGGTGATGCCGGGCAGCGAACCGACGAGCAAGGTCAGCAGCAAGCTCCAGTTGATCGAACCCAGCCACCAGTGGCCGACGGCGGCGATGGCCGTCAGCGGCACGGCATAGGCGATATCGGTGCCGGCCACTTCGGCGGCGGTCAGGCGCGGGTACAACATCACCAACAAGGTGGCGCCGATGGCGCCGGCGCCGATCGAAGAGATGGTCACCAGCGTGCCCAGCACGGCGCCGGAGACGATGGTGGCGATGGACAACGTCCTGCCCTGCAACTGGCGCTCGGGACGGGCCATGACCCACTCCAGCATCTTGCGTTTGAATAGCAAGGCGATCACGGTCAGCATCACCGAGCCGGCGATCATATAGCGTATGACCTGGCCGATTTCCTTGTTGAGCGTACCGAAATATTTGAGGGAGATGCTGGCCAGCAAAGCGGCCGGCAAGGCGCCGAGGCAGAGGCGGCGCACGATTTCCCAGTGCACCGTGCCGCGCATGCGGTGGGTGAAGGTGCCGACGCCCTTGGTCAGCGAGGCGAAGGCCAGGTCGGTGCCGACCGCCACCGCAGGCGAAACACCGAACAACAGCGTCAACAGCGGCGTCATCAGCGAGCCGCCGCCCACGCCAGTCATGCCGACCAGCAGGCCGACCCCGAAACCAGATGCGACAAATGACAAATCCATGCAAATCCCCAAGAGTAGACTGCAGAGTAACTACTCTAGGGGAATATCCAAACAACGCAATCCTTATTTGCTTATGCGTTATTTATTTGGCTGGGGTGTGACGCGCAAGTAAGGGCGTGCTGCCGTATAACCCTTAGGATACTTTTGCTTCAGCACGTCCGGATCCTGCACGGTCAGCGGAATGATGACGTCGTCGCCGTCTTTCCAGTTGCCCGGGGTGGCCACGGTGTAGCCGTCGGTCAGTTGCAGGGCGTCGATCACGCGCAACACTTCGTCGAAGTTGCGGCCGGTGCTCATCGGGTAGGTCAGGCTCAGGCGCACTTTTTTGTTCGGATCGATGACGAACAGCGTACGCACGGTGGCCGTGGTCGAAGCGTTAGGGTGGATCATGTCGTACAGCGTGGACACCTTGCGGTCGGCATCGGCGATGATCGGGAAACCGACCACGGTGCCCTGCGTTTCCTGGATATCGGCGATCCAGGCCTGGTGCGATTCAGCCGGGTCGACCGACAGCGCGATCGCCTTGACGTTGCGCTTGTCGAATTCCGGTTTCAGCTTGGCGGTCAGGCCCAGCTCGGTCGTGCAGACCGGCGTGAAATCGGCCGGGTGCGAGAACAGCACCACCCAGGAATTGCCAGCCCACTCATGAAAGTGCAGCTTGCCGATGGAAGAATCTTGTTCAAAATCAGGGGCGGTATCGCCCAGTCGTATCGTCATGGTCAGCTCCAGATGGGAAAAAGAACACCGGCTTTCAGTTCGCCGTCAGCCTGCTATTCTGCGCCTTTTCTGCTAAAAAATACAATGTTTCGAGGCCTTCGGGCCAATCACCCAACCCCGACTCGGCATTGATGTGGCCCAGCGGCCCGCCGTCGATGAAGCGGCTGCGCCAGCGTCGCGCCCACAGCTGCGCGCGCGGCGCCGCCATCCACGGATCGTCGGTGCTGCCGACCATGATGGACGGCGCCGGCAGCGCCTGCTGCGGCAGCTGCGCCGCGACATTGAATTTATCGGGATCGGCCGGCGCCACCAGCAGCACGCCCGCCACGCCGGACGGATCGCGCGCCAGGCTGTGCACCGTGGCCAGGCTGCCGAAGCTGTGGGCGACGATCAGCGTTGGCCGCTGGTCGCCGCCCGCCGCGCGGCGGGCCTGGTCGATCCGGGCCGACCAGCGTGGCAGGTCCGGCACGTCCCAATCGTCCTGCTGCACTCGCTCGAAAGCGGGGAACAGCCGTTGCCAGCGGCTTTGCCAGTGCTCCGGTCCGCTGTTATGCAGACCGGGCGCAATCAACACGCGAAACTGGGCCAGCGCGCCGTTCATGATTACTTCGGTTGGTAGATCTGGTCGAACAGGCCGCCGTCGGCGAAGTGGGTCTTCTGCGCCTTGGTCCAGTCGCCGGCCACGTCGGACAGCTTGAACAGTTTCACGTTCGGGAATTGGGCGGCGTATTTCTTCGCCTCTTTTTCCACGGCCGGACGGTAGTAGTTCTTGGCGATGATTTCCTGAGCTTCATCGGTGTACAGGAAGTTCAGGTAAGCCTCGGCCACCTTGCGGGTGCCGCGCTTGTCGACCACCTTGTCGACCACGGCCACCGGCGGTTCGGCCAGGATGGACACCGACGGCGCGATGATGTCGAACTTGGTCGGGCCCAGTTCCTTGATCGCCAGCAGCGCTTCGTTTTCCCAGGCGATCAGCACGTCGCCGATGCCGCGCTCGACGAAGGTGGTGGTGGCGCCGCGCGCGCCGGAATCGAGCACCGGCACGTTCTTGTACAACTTGCTCAGGAAGTCCTTGGCCGACGCTTCGCTGCCGCCCGGCAGGCGCAGCGCATAGCCGTAGGCGGCCAGGTGGTTCCAGCGGGCGCCGCCGGAGGTTTTCGGATTCGGCGTGATGACGGCGATGCCAGGCTTGACCAGGTCGTTCCAGTCCTTGATGCCTTTAGGATTGCCCTTGCGCACCAGGAACACGATGGTCGAGGTGTACGGCGTGCTGCTGTGCGGCAGCTTTTTCTGCCAGTCCGGCGACAGCAGCTTGTGCTCGGCGATGGCGTCGATGTCGTAGGCCAGCGCCAGCGAGACCACGTCCGCTTCCAGGCCGTCGATCACGGCGCGGCCCTGCTTGCCGGAGCCGCCGTGCGATTGCTTGATTTTCAGCGTGTCGCCGGTCTTGGCTTGCCAGCTTTTGGCGAAGGCGGCGTTGACGTCCTGGTACAGCTCACGGGTCGGATCGTAGGACACGTTCAGCAAAGAGATTTCGGCCGCCAAGGCTGGAGCGACGGCGGTGACGGCGAGAATAGCAGCAGCAATAATTTTCTTGGACAGCATTTTTTGGTTCCCCTTGTAGTGAAGGTCTCCAGATTACGGCTGTCCTTTATAAATGAGAACTAAGCTTTTAGCAGTTCAATATACCCAAACCTTATATGCGTTCAGTAGAAGCGGTTGAACAGCACCACGCCCCAGGCGCCGGCCGCCAGCAGGCAGGTCAGCAGCACGGCGGCGCTGCCGAAGTCCTTGGCGTTTTTCGACAAGGGGTGGCGCTCCAGCGACACGCGGTCGACCACGGCTTCGATGGAGGAATTGATCAGTTCCACGATCAATATCAGCATCAACACGCCGATCAGCACCAATTTCTCGAACGCCGAGATGCGCAGCACCAGCGCGATGATGGTGCCCACCGCGAACAGGCTGACTTCCTGGCGGAATGCATGTTCATGCTTCCAGGCCGACTTGAAGCCGTCGATGGAGTATAAAAAGGCCGAAAAGATACGTTTCAGGCCGCTCTTGCTCTTGAATTCGCTCACAGGTTCCATGAATAAGCCGCAAATGGTGAATGTATCATTATGCATCAATTCCTATTTTTTTCACATTATGGTATAAAGTAGCTATCGCATACTGCACCGCACCAACCACATCATGAAAATCGAAACCGTTCCAGAGCAAAAGACCACCATCCAGGTGATCGAGCGCATGGTGGCCCTACTCGATGCGCTGGCCAAATATCCCGACCCTGTGAGCCTGAAGGAATTATCCAAGGTTTCCGGGCTACACCCTTCGACCGCCCACCGGATTCTGAACGACATGGTGCTGACGCGCTTTGTCGACCGCATCGAACCGGGCACCTACCGGCTCGGCATGCGGCTGCTGGAACTGGGCAATGTTGTAAAGAGCCGACTGTCGGTGCGCGAGGCCGCGCTGGATTTCATGCGTGCACTGCACAAAAAGACCCAGCAGACCATCAACCTGTCGGTGCGCCAGGGCGACGAGATCGTCTACATCGACCGCGCCTTCTCGGAACGCTCGGGCATGCAGGTGGTGCGCGCCATCGGCGGCCGCGGCCCGCTGCACCTGACCTCGACCGGCAAGCTGTTCCTGTCGGTGGACGAGCCGAAAGCCATCCGCGCCTACGCCACGCGTACCGGCCTGGCCGGCCACAACAAGAATTCGATCACGGACCTGGCCAAGCTGGAGCGCGAGCTGAGCCTGGTGAAGTCACGCGGCTACGCGCGCGACAATGAAGAGCTGGAGCTGGGGGTGCGTTGCATGGCCGCCGGCATCCACGACGACAGCGGCAAGCTGATTGCCGGGCTGTCGATCTCGGCGCCGGCCGACCGTCTGCAGGACGAGTGGCTGGAAGACCTGGTCATGACCGCCAACCAGATCTCCGCCACGCTGGGTTACATTCCGGTCGAGTAAGACGAAGGTGAACTGAGGGGAGTGCTGAGGGCGGCGGGCTTCAGCGCCTCCAGCCATTTGCGCATGCGGCCGGCATCGGCCGTACGCGACTGCTTGCCCTTGGAATCGAGGAACACCATGATGACCGAGCGGCCTTCGATGACCGCCTGCATCATCAGGCAGCGCCCCGCTTCGTTGATGAAGCCGGTTTTCTGCAAGCCGATCGCCCAGTCCGGATTGGCCACCAGGTGGTTGGTGGTGCCGAACTGCATAGGACGGCCATTGGTTTCAACCATGGCCTTGGCGTCGGTCGAGTACTGGCGCAGGATCGGCTGCTGATACGCGGCCATCGCCAGCTTGGCCAGGTCGCGCGCGCTGGCCACATTCATTTTCGACAAGCCGCTGGAATCGACGTAATGGGTATCGACCATGCCCAGTTCGCGGGCCTTGGCGTTCATCGCTTCGACAAACGCAGTCTTGCCACCCGGATAGTTACGGCCCAGCGCGGACGATGCCCGGTTCTCCGAGCTCATCAGCGCGATGTGCAGCATGTCGGCGCGGCTCAGCTGGGTGCCCACCTTCAGGCGCGAGCTGCTGAATTTTTCGCGGTCGACATCCTCGTCGCTGATGCTCAGGATCTCGTCCATGTTCTGCTTGGCTTCGACCACGACCAGGCCGGTCATCATCTTGGTGATCGAGGCGATCGGCAAGGCGACGTTGGAATTCTTTTCAAACAGTACTTCGGAATTGGCCTGGTCCAGCACCAGCGCCACGTTGGATTTCAGGTCCAGCGGATCGTGCGTCATGTTCAGGCCGGCCAGGTCGCCCATGGTCGGCACCGCTGGCGCGGCCACGATCATGCGCTGGTACACCACCTTGCGGCGGCCATTGACCTTGATCACACGCTTGACCACACGTTCGCCAGGCTCGGCGGCGGCCACGCGCACCGGTCCACGAGCCTTGACCTTCTTCACATGATGTTTTTTCGATCCGGCGCCATCGGCAGCCTGGGCTGCGGTTGCGGTGAGCGCCGTGGAGGCGAACATCAGCGAAATGAGCGCACTTAGAGCTAGTTTATACATTCATATCCCCGATAAAAACGGTGTGGAGAAAGCGAAAGACCTGTTGCAGTGTAGCAAAATTCAGGGCAAGCGCAAGCAAATTTAACATTGGCGGCATCGATGGTTGCGTCGATACAATATGGCGCCGTAGGTTTTAAGCAAACTAGTTCTAACCAACAAATTTAACAAATTCCTCAAGCGCCATACGGTCCGTGATCAAGGTATTTTCAACTTTCGAGCGATCGGCGTAACCGAGCGCCATGCCGCACACCACGGTTTCGTTGTCCGGTAAGCCCAACTGGCTGCCGATGATTTTATGATACTGGGTAAAAGCCGCCTGCGGGCAAGTATCAAGGCCCCGCGCCCGCGCCGCCACCATGATGTTTTGCAGGAACATGCCGTAGTCCAGCCACGAGCCCTGCTCCATGATGCGGTCGATGGTAAAGATGAGACCCACCGGAGCGCCAAAAAATTCATAATTGCGGCCGTGTTGCGCGGCCATGCCGGCCTTATTGTCGCGCGTCAAACCCAGTAGCGCATACAAATCCCAGCCGACCTTGCGACGACGCTCGATAAAAGGCGAAACCCACTCGCGCGGATAGTAGGCGTATTCCTCGCTATGCTGTTTAGCCTGCTCTGGATCACTATGTGCGGCCAAAATCGCCGATGACAACTGCTGCTTGCGTTCGCCATCGAGCACGTAGACTTTCCACGGCTGGGTGTTGGTGCCGGACGGCGCCCGCGCCGCCACCTGCAGGATCTGCGCGACATCCTCGCGCGCCACGGCTTGCGGCAGGAAGGCGCGGATCGAGCGGCGGCTGGTGATGGCGGCGTCTACCGCTTGCTGGTCGGGAGTTGAAATCATATGCACTCGCTTATCTGGTTTTTTTGACTACAAATATCACACCGGTGACCGCCAGCGCCATCCCGGCTATGCCGAGGGCGTTGAAAGCCTCGCCAAACATCAGCCAGGCCATGACGGCGGTGGTCGGCGGCGTCAGGTACATCAGGCTGGTGACCTGGGTGGCGTCGCTGCGGCGTATCAGCGCGAACAACAGGAAGATGGCGCCGATCGACAAGCCCATCACCGACCACAGCAAGGCGCCGAAGAAACGCGGCGTCCACTGCACCGCAGCAAAGTCCGGCGTCAATCCTTCGAAGATGATAGCCAACGGCAACACCAGCACCAGCGAGGCGGCAAACTGGATCACCGTGCCGGTGCGCAGGTCGAATTGCGGGCAATAGCGTTTTTGATACAGGGTGCCGACGGTCATCGACAGCAGCGCCAACACGCTCAGCAGGATGGCGTCGGGCGACAATCCGACCAGCTTGATCTTGGCGGCCACCACCAGCCCCACCCCGGCCAGGCCGAAAACCAGGCCCAGCCATTGTAGCGGCCGCACTTTCTCGCCGATCAGCGGCGCGGCGAAGGCGGTCAGGATGGGCTGCATGCCGACGATCAGGGCCGACAGCCCGGCCGGCATGCCCTGTTTGATGGCGCACCAGACGCCGATCAGGTAACCCGCCTGCACCAGCAGGCCGGCCAGCGCGATCTGCCAGGCCTTGCCCTTGGGCCAGGGCGCTTTCAGCAACAGCACG
Source organism: Duganella sp. S19_KUP01_CR8 (assembly GCF_036688705.1). Lineage (NCBI taxonomy): Bacteria > Pseudomonadati > Pseudomonadota > Betaproteobacteria > Burkholderiales > Oxalobacteraceae > Duganella > Duganella sp. S19_KUP01_CR8. Next base: position 109,719 of record NZ_JAQQPR010000008.1, read on the forward strand.
GCGGGTATCAGGAACAGCAGCACGCCTGCAAAACGCATCACCAGGAAGGTCAGCGGCGGCGCATATGGCAGGCCGAACTTGGCGACGATGAAGCCGCTGCTCCACAACAACACGAAAAACAGCGGCAGCGGCGACAGGAAAGTGGCGTGTTTGACAACTGCGGCGGCGCTCGGGGTGTTGGGCATGGGGGAACCGGTAAAACATACTTGCAGCATGAAAGGAAATCGGCGCCGGATTGCGGCGCCGACTCGACAGGATACAAGTCTATCACGACGACCATTTCGCCACCGGCCATGCCTTGCCAAGCCGCATTTTCCCTAGGGAAATACTTTCCTCAAGCTAGATTTCGTTCTTTGGTGCAATGCACAAAAAATCGCTTGACTTAATTTCTGAAGGCCGTAAAATCGGGTTTGTTGCGTTGCACAATTAGTTGTTCGGTCTGAAACGTGGATAGCCTGTTTCTCGCCGGCCGTAAGAAACAAGCAGTACCTCAGCAGTACTTAATCAATGACTACTTTCCTGGAGATTCAAATGTTTTCTATCCCTGAGCAATTTTCCAATGCGACCAAAGCCAACTTCGAAGCTCAATTTGCGATCTTCTCGGCCCTGACCAACAAAGCTTTCGAAGGCGTGGAGAAATTCGTCGATCTGAACCTGACCGCTGCCAAGGCATCGCTGGAAGAGTCGTCGATCACCACCAAGCAGTTGCTGTCGGCTAAAGACCCACAAGAATTCTTCTCGCTGGCTTCGGCACAAGCCCAGCCTAACGCAGAAAAAACCATCGCTTACGGCCGTCACCTGGCGACCATCGCTTCGAGCACCGGCGCTGAATTCAGCAAAGCTGCTGAAACCCAGATCGCTGAAACCAACCGTAAAGTCATCTCGCTGGTGGAAGAAGTCAGCAAGAACGCCCCAGCTGGTTCGGAAAACGCTGTTGCCATCCTGAAATCGGCCATCGGCAACGCCAACGCCGGCTACGAGCAGTTCGCCAAGACCGCCAAGCAAGCTGTTGAGTCGATCGAATCGAACATGACTTCGGCCGTGAACCAGTTCACCGCTGCTGCCGCCAAAGCTGCTCCAGCCAAGAAGTAATCAAGGAATTCCGACGCGGTAGGGCGCCGGATCCCATCAAAAAAGCCTCGGCAATGCCGAGGCTTTTTTCATACGGGGTCAGGTCCCCCATTACAGCATGAGCCCGGCTATAGCGAGTGTTATAGCCGGGCTCATGCTGTAATGGGGGACCTGACCCCGGATCTTATTTGAATCTTATTCGCCGAGGTAGGCAGCTTTGACGCGTGGATCGTCCAGCATGTCCTTGGCGTTGCCGGTCATGGTGATGTGGCCGGAGTCCATGACGTAGCCGCGGTGCGCCGCTTGCAGCGCCAGCTTGGCGTTCTGCTCCACCAGCAGGATGGTGATGCCCTCTTTCGACACGTTGCGGATCACTTCGAAAATCTTCTCGACCATGATCGGCGACAGGCCCATCGACGGCTCGTCCAGCAGCAGCAACTCAGGATGCGACATCAGCGCGCGCGCCATCGCCAGCATCTGCTGCTCGCCGCCCGACAGCGTGCCCGCCATCTGCGCCGCGCGCTCCTTCAAGCGCGGGAACACGTCGAACCACTTGGCGATGTCGGCGTCGATGCCGGCCTTGTCGTCGCGGGTGTAGGCGCCCATCATCAGGTTTTCCTGGATCGACATGCGGGTGAACACGCCGCGCCCTTCCGGCACCATCGCCAGCCGCTTCTCGACCAGATGGAAGGACTTGCTGCCCTTCAGCGACTCCCCCTTGTACGCCACCGTGCCCTCGACCTTGCAAGGCGGCAGCGTGCCGGTGATGGCTTTCAAGGTGGTGGTCTTGCCGGCGCCGTTGGCGCCGATCAAGGCGACCAGCTCGCCCTTGTTCACTTCCAGGTCGATGCCTTTGACGGCCTTGATGCCGCCGTACGCGACTTTCAGTCCCGATACTTTAAGAACGTTGTCGCCCATTAGTGCGATCCTCCCAGGTAGGCGTCGATAACCGCCTGATTGCTTTGTATTTCCGCCGGCAGACCTTCGGCGATCGGCTTGCCGTATTCCAGCACCATCAGCCGGTCGCACAAGCCCATCATCATCTTGACGTCGTGCTCGATCAGCAGCACGGTCTTGCCTTCGTTCTTGATCTTGACCAGCAGCTCGCGCAGCGCCAGCTTCTCGGTGGCGTTCATGCCGGCCGCCGGTTCATCCAGCGCCAGCAGTTGCGGATCGGTGGCCAGCGCGCGGGCGATTTCCAGGCGGCGCTGGTCGCCATACGACAGGAACTTCGACGTGCGGCTGGCGAACTGGCCGATGCCGACGAAGTCCAGCAACTCCTGCGCGCGCTTGCGGATAGCCGCTTCCTCCTCGCGCGCCGCCTTGTGGCGGAACACGGCGCCGAACACGCCCTGGTGCGAACGCACGTGGCGGCCGACCATGACGTTTTCCAGCGCGGTCATCTCACCAAACAGGCGGATGTTCTGGAAGGTGCGGGCGATGCCGGCCTTGGCCACCGCATGCGGCGCCGACGGCGAATACGGCTTGCCGGCCAGCTCGAAGGTGCCGGTGTCCGGCTGGTACAAGCCGGTGATGACGTTGAAGAAGGTGGTCTTGCCGGCGCCGTTGGGGCCGATCAGGCCGTAGATCTGGCCCTTCATGATCTTGATGCCGACATCGGTCAGCGCCTGCAAGCCGCCGAAGCGCTTGTTGACGCCGGCGATGTGGAGAATAACTTGTTCGCTCATTTCTGCTTTCCTCAGGCCGCCACTGTGCCGGACGATTGATCTTTGGTGTCGGAGTCGCCGTCGGGACGGTCTTCATGCTTGGGCGCCGGCCACAAACCCGCCGGGCGGTTCAGCATGATCAGCACCATCGCCAGGCCATACAGCAGCTGGCGCAGCACTTCCGCTTCGATCAGCACGTGGCCGAACAGTTTTTCCTGCAAAGGCTCAACCACGTGGCGCAGCACTTCCGGCAACGCGGCCAGCAGCGCCCCGCCCATGATGACGCCGGGGATGTGGCCGATACCGCCCAGCACCACCATCGCCAGCACGGCGATCGACTCGGTCAGCGAGAACGATTCCGGCGACACAAAGCCCTGGAACGACGCGAACATGGCGCCGGCGACGCCGCCGAACGAGGCGCCCATCGTGAACGCCAGCAGCTTGACGTTGCGGGTGTTGATGCCCATCGCCTTGGCGGCGATCTCGTCTTCGCGGATCGCCACCCAGGCACGGCCCAGGCGCGAGTGCTGCAGGCGCGAGGTGACGAACACCACGGCGATGCACAGGAACAGGAACAGGAAGTAATAAGCGTTCACCGACGGCATGGAGAAGCCGCCGACGATGACGTTGGCGCGCGACCCCGCCTCCCCCGCCAGGTTGACGCCGAACACGCGGATCGGGTCGATCAGGTTGATACCCTGCGGACCGTTGGTGAAGTTGATCGGCTCGTTCAGGTTGTTCATGAAGATGCGGATGATCTCGCCGAAGCCCAGCGTCACGATGGCCAGGTAGTCGCCGCGCAGCTTCAAGGTCGGCGCGCCCAGCAGCGCGCCGAACAGGCCGGCCAGCGCGGCCGCCAGCGGCACGATCACCCATACCGACAGGTGGATGCCGTTTTGCTGGATGTCCGGCCCGAGGATGGCGATCAGCGAATTGCCGACCACCGGATACTCGTTGATCAGCGATTCCAGCAGGGTCGCGAATTGCGGCGAAGCCAGCAGGCCGGTCATGTAGGCGCCCACCGCGTAGAAGGCGATGTAGCCCAGGTCCAGCAGGCCGGCGAAGCCGACCACGATGTTCAGGCCCAGCGCCAGCATGATGTACAGCAGCGCCATGTCGATGATGCGGACCCAGGAGTTGCCGAACTGCGAGGCGACGAACGGGAAGATCAGCAAGCCGATCAGGACCACAGCCATGCTGCTGTAGGCCTTGCGCGGGTTGCGGGTGGTGTCGAAATTCAGAATAGCCATGTGTAGTTCCTCAGCTTAGGCACGGTCCGCAACGCGCTCGCCCATGATGCCGGACGGACGCACCGTCAGCACGATGATCAGCACGACGAAGGCAAAGATGTCCTGGTAGTGGCTGCCGAGGAAGCCGCCGGTCAGGTCGCCGATGTAGCCGGCGCCCAGGCTCTCGATAATGCCGAGCACGATACCGCCTATCATCGCGCCGTAGATGTTGCCGATGCCGCCCAACACCGCGGCCGAGAAGGCTTTCAGGCCGGGCACGAAGCCCATCGCGAACTGGATCGACGCGTAGTTGGCGCCCCACATCACGCCGGCCACGGCGGCCAGCCCCGCGCCCAGCGCGAAGGTGGCGACGATGACCTTGTTGGAATCGACGCCCATCAGGCCGGCGACTCGGGGATTTTCCGCCGTGGCGCGCATGGCGCGACCCATCTTGGTTTTTTCCACCAGCAGCACCAGGCCCGTCATCGATAGCGCGGCCAGCACCAGCAGCAGGATCTGGGTCTGCGAGATCAGCGCGCCGCCGACCGTGATCGGTTCCGACGACAGCAGTTGCGGGAAGGCCAGCGGGTTGCGGGTCCAGATCATCATGGCGATGGTTTGCAGCAGGATGGAGACGCCGATGGCGGTGATCAGCGGCGCCAGGCGCGGCGCATTGCGCAGGCGGCGGTAGGCGACCCGCTCGATCAGGATGTTGACGACGATGCAGACCGGGATGGCGCCGCCGATGGCGATCGCCAGCTTGACGTAGCCAGGCAGGTCCGGTGCGTATTCGTTCAGGTATTTGAGAATGGTCAGGCCGGTCATCGCGCCGATCATCAGCACGTCGCCGTGGGCGAAGTTAATCAGGTTCAGCACGCCGTAGACCATGGTGTAGCCCAGCGCGACCAGTGCGTACATGCTGCCGAGCACCAGTCCGTTAATAATTTGTTGGATAAATGTATCCATGAAGAGTGCCTTTACTTTTTGTGTTTATGCCTGCACAGCGGTTCATCTAACAAAAACGGCACCCGGAGGATGTCTCCGTAGTGCCGCCGTTGACTACACGTTCATGATGCAAATTTCATGCCTGAACCAGTAGCGTCTCCTGCGAGCCGCGCCCTCCTCCGTTCCTTCGTTTATAAGCCTAAACGACAACTTTTTGAGAGCGAGGCAATGATAGCGAGATTCTGGAAAAACTAACTGCGGAATAACGGAAAGATGCAAAATTTAATTCCGTTTCATCCCGAAAGTTGTTAAACCACGCCCTCCGCTGGTGCAGCTTTCTGTCCATCCAGGCCTCTAGGCAGCGGGAAAGTGACCGCTTCCTGCACACCGTCCAGCGTGCGCACGCTGCGCGCGCCCAGTTCCTTCAGGCGGTCGATGACGGCGTGCACCAGCACCTCGGGCGCCGACGCACCAGCGGTGACGCCCACGCGCAATTTGCCTTCCAGCCAGAGCGGATCAATCTGCGTGGCGTTGTCGACCATGTAGGCGGGCGTGCCCTTCTTCTCCGCCACTTCGCGCAGGCGGTTGGAATTGGAGCTGTTCGGGCTGCCGACCACGATCACCAGCTCCACCTGCGGCGCCATGAATTTCACGGCTTCCTGGCGGTTGGTGGTGGCGTAGCAGATGTCGCCCTTTTTCGGCTCGATAATCGCCGGATATTTGCGCTTCAGCGCTTCGATGATGTCGGCGGTGTCGTCTACCGACAACGTTGTCTGCGAAACATAGGCCAGCTGGTCGGGCTTGCTGACGTTCAGCTTGTCGACATCGGCCACGGTTTCGACCAGGTACATACCCTCTTCGGTCTGGCCCATCGTGCCTTCGACTTCCGGGTGGCCGTCGTGGCCGATCATGACGATCTCGCAACCCTGCTTGCGCATCTTGGCCACTTCCACGTGCACTTTGGTGACCAGCGGGCAAGTCGCGTCGAAGATGCTGAGGCCGCGCGATTCCGCTTCCGCCCGCACCGCCTTGGAGACGCCGTGCGCCGAGAACACCAGCGTATTGCCGGCCGGGACGTCGTCCAGGTCTTCGATGAAGATGGCGCCCTTGTTGCGCAGGTCTTCCACCACGTAGGCGTTGTGGACGATCTCGTGGCGCACATAGATGGGCGCGCCGAACTGGGTCAGCGCGCGCTCGACGATTTCAATGGCGCGGTCGACGCCGGCGCAAAAGCCGCGCGGCTGGGCCAACAGGATTTCTTTATCGCTCATGAGTTCCTCACAGCACGGAAATAAGTTTGACTTCGAATTTCAGCGGCTGGCCGGCCAGCGGGTGGTTGAAGTCGAACAGACAGGTTGCATCGCCCAGCTCACGCAGGATGCCGGCGAAGCGGCCGCCGCCCGGCGCGGCGAAGTCGACCAGGTCGCCCACTTTGTAGTCGGCGCCCGGCACCGAGTTGTCGTCCAGCGTGGCGCGGGTGACTTCGCGCACCAGCTCCGGGTTGCGCGGGCCGAAACCGACGCCAGGTTCCAGGTCGAAGGTCTTGTGCGTACCTTCAGGCATGCCGATCAACAACTCTTCCAGCACCGGCGCCAGCTGGCCCTGGCCCAGCATCAGCGTGGCGGGATTTCCGCTGAAGGTTGTAACGATATCAGTACCGTCCAGCGAGGCGAGACGATAATGCAGTGTTAAGTAAGCCGATTTGGTGACAACAGCAGGTTGCGCGTTAGACATGACGTGGGATTCAGTAAGCTGGCAAAGGCTCTATTGTAAGCCACCTTGCCTGCCGCGCCCGTCGTCTGTGCTGATTTGCGGAGGATATCGATGGCAATTAACGAATGGCCGCTGGAGCGCCGCCCGCGCGAACGGCTGATACGCGAAGGTGCGGCGGCGCTGACGGACGCCGAATTGCTGGCGGTTTTCCTGCGCACCGGCGTGCCGGGTAAGGACGCGGTGCAGCTGGGACAGGAAATGCTGCACCACTTCGGCTCGCTGCAAGCCATGTTCGGCGCCAGCCTGAAGGAGTTTTCCGCCCTGCGCGGGCTGGGCACGGCCAAGTTCGCCCAATTGCAGGCGGTGATGGAGCTGGCGCGGCGCGCCATCCTGGAGGAAATCAAGGCCGGCAACACGCTGAGCTCGCCCCGCGCGGTGAAGGAATACCTGCGCATCACCTTCAGCGGCAAGGACTTCGAATCGTTCCACGTGCTGTTCCTGGACGTGAAGAACCGCCTGATCGACGCCAAGGAAATGTTTCGCGGCACCTTGACGCACACCAGCGTCTACCCGCGCGAGGTGGTGAAGGCGGCGCTGGCCTGCAACGCCGCCAGCATCATGCTGGCCCACAACCACCCGTCCGGCACGCCAGATCCCAGCGAATCGGACCTGCTGCTGACGCGGGCGCTGGTGCAGGCCATGGCGCTGGTGGATATCCGCATCCTCGACCATTTTGTAGTGGCCGGCCACCAGGTTCACTCGTTTGCCGAGCACGGCCAGCTATGAGTTTACCCCTATGGGCTCAAGGGTTTACGAGCGAATTCACAATTGTTAAATATTTTCAGATATTAGAGACACAATTGTTTTTCACAAGTCATTGAAAAAGCTGAGGTTTTTGGATATACTCTTGTTTTTCCAATTGTGGAATGTCTTTTAAGGAGTGCGTTATGGCACGTGTTTGCCAAGTTACTGGGAAGAAGCCGATGGTCGGCAACAATGTTTCCCACGCAAACAACAAAACCAAACGTCGTTTCCTGCCTAACCTGCAGAACCGTCGTATTTTTGTTGAATCTGAAAACCGCTGGGTCTCCCTGCGTCTGTCCAACGCTGGTCTGCGCGTAATCGACAAAGTCGGCATCGATGCCGTACTGGCCGACATGCGCGCCCGTGGCGAAAAAGTCTAATTAGGAGCTACCATGGCAAAAACTGGCCGCGACAAAATCAAACTGGAATCGACCGCAGGTACGGGTTTCTTCTACACCACTACCAAGAACAAGCGCACCACGCCTGCTAAAATGGAGATCATGAAGTTCGATCCTAAAGCACGCAAGCACGTGATGTTCAAAGAAACCAAGATCAAGTAATTCGATCTTCGCTTCTCGCAAAAAAGCCGCTCAGCATCAGCTCAGCGGCTTTTTTATATTTTACAAGCAGCATCCGGGGTCAGGTCCCCCATTTGAGCATGAGCTCGGCTACAACTGCAGTTTTAGCCGAGCTCATGCTCAAATGGGGGACCTGACCCCGGGTCTATTTACAGGCAGCCTTCGATGTACTGCACTTCCTTCCAGGCGCCGGCGTAGATCGCCCCAACCTTGCCTTTGCTGGTGTCGAAGCGGATCGCGTACTGGCCGCCGCCAGCTTTAACCGTCAGGGTCTGCTCGCTGTCGTCGTAGGCTTGCGGCGCGGAGGTCACCGCTTCGCCGTAGACCTGGCGTATCTTTTCCACCGGGTCGCCCAGGCCGATGCCGCGCTCGGAGAGTATGCCCTCCTCCATCACGTCCACCCGCTTCAACACGTCGCCGACAAACATCAGCAGCAAGCCGGGCTGGCGCGCCGGCTCCAGCTGGAAGCAGTTCGGCGAGCCGCGCAAGTCTTTCGGCGTGCGCTCCATGCGGTCGCCCAGCACTTTGTTGACAGTATCGAAACGCATGCCGATCTTCAACGGGCCGGCGCCATCGAAGCGCACGGTCCAGTCAGCGGCGTGCGCGCCGCACAGCGGCACAGCCAGCGCCAGGGCCGCCAGGTAAGTTCGCAATCTCATGTTGCTCCTTGAAATGAAAAACGGCCCCGAATTTCGGGGCCGTTCAATTGTATCAAGTCTTTCTTATGCGTAGCTGCGCAGGCGGAGCGAGAAGTCTTGCAGCGACTTGATGCCCGACGCTTCAGCGCGGTTGCACCAGTCTTGCAGCTTGTGCAGCAACTGGTCGCGGGTGAAGTGCGAACGCTCCCAGATCACACCCAGTTCCACGCGCATCGTGTGCATGGTTTCCAGCGCTTTGCTGTGCTGGAACAATTCCACCAGCTGTTGCTGCTGCGGTGCTTCCAGCTTGCCCGGCTCGCGCTGCAACAGCTTGCGCGACGATTTCAGGAAGCGGGCTTCCAGCTGGGCCTTGTCTTTCAGGTGTTCCAGCTCTTCTTTCCAGGCATGCTTGACCGATTTGGCGTACTTGGCCATCACGTCGTAACGGTTGGCGATAACCGATTGCAGCGTGTCGAAGTCGGCTTCGATCTTGCCCTTGGCGAACTTCGGCTCCGGTGCGCGTTTCTTGACCTTGGCCAGGCCCACCATTTCCAGCGCGCGGATGTAGCCCCAGCCGATGTCGAATTCATACCACTTCGACGACAGCTTGGCCGAGGTGGCGAAGGTGTGGTGGTTGTTGTGCAGCTCTTCGCCGCCGATCAGGATGCCGAACGGGATGATGTTGGTTGCCGCGTCGGAGCAATCGTAGTTGCGGTAGCCCCAGTAGTGGCCGATGCCGTTGATGATGCCGGCCGCCGTGACGGGGATCCACATCATCTGCACGGCCCACACACTGATACCGATCACACCGAACAATACAAAGTTGACCACCAGCAGCGCCGCCACACCCTGCCAGCTGAAGCGGGTGTACAGATTGCGTTCGATCCAGTCGTCCGGCGTGCCATGGCCATACTTTTCCATGGTTTCCAGGTTCTTCGATTCAGCGCGATACAGCTCGGCGCCTTCCCAGAAGACTTTCTTGATGCCGCGCGTGACCGGGCTGTGCGGATCTTCCTCGGTGTCGCACTTGGCGTGGTGCTTGCGGTGGATCGACGCCCACTCCTTGGTCACCTGGCCGGTCGTCAGCCACAGCCAGAAACGGAAGAAATGACTGGGGATGGCGTGCAACTCCAGCGCGCGGTGCGCTTGGTGGCGGTGCAGGTAGATGGTCACACTGGCGATGGTGATGTGCGTAACTGCCAGCGTATAGAAGAACACTTGCCAGGCGGTGAGTCGGGTGACGCCGTTAGACAAAAAATCCAGTACAGCATTTAAACTAAAAATCATTACTACTCCAAAGTGGGCGTGTCTCGCTGTGCGGTCGTTCCGCCAAGATTGCGTTTTTAGCAGGCGCAGGAAGTCCGTCAGTCGTACTTTTGGACGTTATTGTACGCTGATTTAAACGTGATTAGCGGAAGGATTTCCCTCGGTCACTGACGATTTCTGTGGCACGGTCGTGCTTTCCTGCGGCCCGAATTGCTCCGGCACGGGGCCGAGGATGCGCATTTCGCGCTGCGGGAACGGCACGGAAATGTTGGCGGCCTTCAGCGCGCGCCAGATCGCGCGGTTGACGTCCGAGGTCACGCCGCCGCGGCCGTTCTGCGGATCGTTGATCCAGAAATTGACCTGCAAATCCAGGCCGTCCGCGCCAAAGCTCAGCAGCTGCGCCGACGGCAGCTTGTCTTCCTTCTGCACCCGCTCCACCGTCAAGGCGGCGTCTTCCAGCAGCTTGAGCACCATGTCGACATCGGTGTCATACGCCACCGACACCTTGGTCGAGATATTCAGCATGCTGCTCGACAGCGAGGAATTCTGCACCGCGCCCGACACCAGCATCTCGTTCGGCACGATGGATTCGACGCCGTCCAGGCCTTGCAGCACGGTGTAACGGGTGTTGATCTGCGTCACACGGCCGCTGTATTTATCGACGGTGATCATGTCGCCGATGGTCAGGCTGCGGTCCAGCAGGATCACGAAGCCGGACACGTAGTTGCTGGCGATCTTCTGCAAGCCCAAGCCCAGGCCGACGCCCAGCGCGCCGCCGAACACCGACAGCACCGTCAGGTCGATGCCCACCAGCGACAAGCTCATCAACACCGCCACCAGGATCAGCAGCGCGCGCGCCGTGCGCGCCACCACCACCCGCAGGTTGGAATGCATGCCCTGCACTTTCATCAGCTGCTCTTCCAGCGCGGCGCCGGCCCACATCGCCAGCATCAGCAGCACGATCACCGAAATGGTGGCCTGCAAAATATCGGCCAGCGACACCTTGTATTTACCCAGCGGCAAAACGGTGCCATCCATGAAATCGAACACTTCCTGGTACAGGCCGGTGATATACAGCACGAAAGCCAGCCACACCAGCAGCTGGAACACTTTCTCGAAGGCCAGCATGGTGGCGCTGATCTGGCCGTGGCGCGCAAACACGCGGCGCAGCAGGTAGACGGTGAAGCGGATCACCACCAGCGAACCGAAGATGGGCAAGGCCACCTTGATCAGGTTGACGTGGAAGTGATACTTGGCCAGCGCCACGCGCGACAAGGCTAGCAGGCAGACCACGGCCAGCGGCGCCATCACGCGGCCGAAACTCTCCACCCCGAAGCCCAGCATGCCGCTCTGCACCTCCTGGCGGCCAAAGCGTTTCTTCAGCAACCGCGCCAGGCCCCAGCCCAGGATCACGGAACCGACGATGGCGGCGATTTGCCACAGGCGGCTGGGATCTTGCAGGTCGCCGGTCAGGTCGTCGATCAGATTGAGCAGAGGCTGTTGTTGTGTCATAGCGCTGGGTGTGTTGGCTGAGGTGTGTAGATTAACGTAAAAAAGGCCGGAAGCCCGGCCTTTTGCGATGAGTCATGCGGCCGATTACTCGTCGGCGGCTTCCTCGTCATCCTTGACGATGACTTTCTTGACCATCGGCTTGCGCTCGAACACGGCGGCGAAGAAGCCGTCGGTCTGGTGCTTATGCGGCAGCAGCTTCAGATAGTCGCCCATCTCCAGCTCGATGCGCTGCTCAACCAGCACCTTGCTCATCGGCACCAGTTCGAAGTCCGGATGGGTGTCCAGGAATTGCTTGGCGATGAATTCGTTCTCGTCGTCCAGGAAGCTGCAGGTGGCGTAGACCAGGCGGCCGCCGCCCTTCAACAGGCGCGCGGCGCCGGCCAGGATGGCGGCCTGCTTGACTTGCAGTTCGCCGATCGCGCTCGGCTGCTGGCGCCATTTGACGTCAGGATTGCGGCGCAGGGTACCCAGGCCCGAGCATGGCGCATCGACCAGCACGCGGTCGATCTTGCCGGCCAGGCGCTTGATCTTGGCGTCGCGTTCGTGCGCGATCTGCACCGGATGCACGTTGGACAGGCCGCTGCGCGCCAGGCGCGGCTTCAGCTTGGCCAGGCGCTTCTCGGAAACGTCGAAGGCGTACAGGCGGCCGGTGTTGCGCATGGTCGCGCCCAGTGCCAGCGTCTTGCCGCCGGCGCCGGCGCAGAAGTCCACCACCATCTCGCCGCGCTTGGCGCCGACGATGGCCGACAGGATCTGGCTGCCCTCGTCCTGCACTTCGATATGGCCGTCCTTGAACAGCGGCAGGTTTTGCAGCGCAGGCTTTTGCAGCACGCGCAGACCCAGCGGCGCGAACGGCGTCGGCGTGCTGCGGATCGGCGCTTCGGCCAGCTTGGCGGCCACCTCGTCGCGGGTCGCCTTCATGGCGTTGACGCGCAGGTCCAGCGGCGCAGGCGAGTTCATGCCGTCGGCCAGCGCCAGCGTTTCTTCCTCGCCCATCTGCTCGACCAGCTTGTCGAACAGCCACTTCGGCATGTTCGAGCGGCTCGACTTGTGCATCACCTTGCGGTCGATTTGCAGGATGCGCTCGACCCAGGACACTTCGTCCTCGGTCAGGCCGCCCAGCGATTCAACGCCGACCGCGTCCGCCATGCCCAGCAGGGTCAGGCGACGCATGGTGGCGCCGCCGCCGGCTTCGGAGAAATCGGTATAAAACGATTTATTGCGCAGCACGTTGTAGATGCACTCGGCGATGGCGCCGCGCTCACGGCCGCCCAGGCGATGGTGGTCTTTGAAATAGCGCGACAGGGTGGTGTCGGCCGGCGCGGCAAAGCGCAAAATCTCGCGCAACACTTCTTCGGCGTTGGCGAGTATCGCTGGTGGCAATCTCATGGAATTCCTTGGTTAGTTTTACTTTGTGTGGTCCACGTGGACCGCGCCCTGCGCTATCGTCAACCTGTCTTCTACAAACCAGCGTATCGCACGCGGGTAAATGACATGCTCCTGCTGCAGCACGCGGGCGGACAGGGTTTCAACCGTATCGTCGGGCAACACGGGCACGGCGGCTTGCGCCACCATCGGCCCGTGATCGAGTTCGGCCGTCACGAAATGCACCGTCGCCCCATGCTCTGCCACGCCGGCGGCCAGCGCCTGCGCATGTGTCGCCAGGCCGGGGAACAGCGGCAGCAGCGATGGATGGATGTTGAGCATGCGGCCGGCGTAATGCGCGACAAACTGCTCCGTCAAAATCCGCATGAAACCTGCCAGCACCACCAGATCGGGCTGGAAGCCGTCGATCACGGTTTGCAGGGCTGCGTCGAACTCGGCGCGGCTGGCATAGTCTTTATTGGCAACAATAGCCGTCGGAATTCCATGTTCAGCAGCGAATACCAGCCCGGAGGCGTCGGCGCGGTTGCTGATGACGGCCGCAATACGGGCGGGCCAGCGCTCGGCTTGCGCCGCGCGGACGACCGCTTCCATGTTGCTGCCGCGACCGGAAATCAAGATGACGATGTTTTTCATAGGCCGACATTGTACCTTGTTCAGGCAGTCGGGACTACAACTGAACAAGATTTGTTGCAATGCAGCAGGGCGCTACGGGGCGCAGAACACCCGCCCCCACGCTGGCGTGGGAGACGGCTCCGGCTTACTCGAAGGAGTAAAATACCCGGAATGGGACTTTTTTGTCGGCCCAGTAATCGGCAGCGTCGCGGAAGACATCCAGCAGGGTTTCCCGTGCTTCCTTGTCAAATTTCTGGGTATTGGGCAATTGCTCCAGCACCACCAGGAAACCCTCCTGGGTGCCGGCGCCGGCCATGGTTTCGGTTAATGTTGTCCGCAAACCATCGAAATTCTTGCCTATACCCTTGGGGAACTGGAACGATTCCGCAATGATGCCCAGGACTTGCTGCTTGGTCGCGCCGGCGATGCAATGCGCGTACAGGAAGTGGTGTCCGAGGCGGGCCGCTTCTTCTTGCAGTTCGACCACGCGGAAGGCGCGGATCGATTGCACGAGGTTGGGCGGCACGGTCATTAGCAAACTCATGTTTCCCTCAATTTGACCTGGTATGTACGGTGTGTCCACTTTACTGTCGAGCGTGCCTATTTTGTGAATTAAAGAGTAAATAATTTGAGCACCTGTCCACTTTACACGGCAAACTGGTCTGCGTTCGCCATGGCTGATTCAATATGTTTCTCGAATCCCATACGCATATTAGGGTAACGTGTTGTTCCTCCTAGATCAACACGAATGTGATGACCCACGCAATATTTGTTAAAAACAGAACATTTTGTAAGTGTTTTAGGGGTCAAATCGGCACAATTCCCACTTTTGGCCGGGCGACGCCGTTTCGTGACCACTGTTACAATTTGTTGCCACAGATACCTGTTTAGCACTAGTTGCAGCCCGCTTCCCGGATTACCATACAAACCATGCAATATCAGAGCCCCTGATAAGACATCCAAACTGAAACGAGGTACCAAATGAACTTGCAAGCCAAATTGATCGCATCCGTACTGTGCGTAGGCGCCCTGCCTTTCGCTGTTCAAGCTCAAGCTGCCGACTTTGAAGATTTCGGCCGTGTGGTTCGTGTGACCCCGCAAGTGGAGCAAATCAACCGTCCGCGCCAGGAATGCCGCACCGAGTACGTGCAGGTCCAGCAGCCGGCGCCATCGCGCGGCGTGGGCGGCGCCATCATCGGCGGCCTGATCGGCGGCCTGGCCGGTAACCAGGTCGGCGGCGGCACCGGCCGCTCGGTCGCCACCGCGGCGGGCGCCATCGCCGGCGCCGTTGCAGGCGACCGCATCGACAACGCCAACACCCCGTCCAGCGGCGGCACCCAGGAACAGCAAGTGAAACAGTGCCGCACCGTCGACCACTGGGAATCGCGCACTTCCGGCTATGAAGTCACTTACGACTATCGCGGCCGCAACTACACCAGCGTGATGTCCTACGATCCGGGCGAGCGCGTGCGCCTGCGCGTGGTCGTCGAGCCGATGCAGCGTTAATCTCCCGCTCCTCCCCCAGCACTGCCGGTCCGATGACCGGCAGTGTCGTTTTCAGGCTTGCTTTGCTGCAAGGCATCGCGGGATAATGCCGGTTCACCTCTGTCGCCCCTCCATGCCATGCTGATCAAACGAAAATCCATCGAACAAGTCGAATCCTCCCGTCCCGCCTCGCCCGCCACCCGCAAGCCCAGGTACGCGCCGGTGACGCTGTCGGAGCAGGATGGCGTGCGCTACCTGCATTTCGGCACGGAATGGGTGCAGGGCGCGATGCGCATCCGCAAGCCGAACTGGCCTGAGCTGGAATACGCACAACAGATGATGGCCTGGATGCTGTGGCTGGAAAAGCCGGCGCAGATCGCCCAGCTGGGCCTGGGCACGGCCACGCTGACCAAATACTGCTACACCACCTTCCCCGAGGCCGCCGTCACGGCCGTCGAGCTGAACCCGTCGGTGATCGCCATCTGCGCCTCGATGTTCAAGCTGCCGGACAACGACGAGCGCCTGCGCGTGGTGGAGATGGACGCCCTCGACTACGTCAACGACGAGGCCAACGCCGGCACGCTGGACGTGCTGCAGGTCGACCTGTACGACGCCACCGCGCGCGGCCCGGTGCTCGACAGCGCCGAGTTCTACCAGTCCTGCAACGCCTGCCTGGCCGACGACGGCATCATGACGGTCAACCTGTTCGGCGACCATCCCAGCTACGCGCGCAACATCAAGGCCATCAAGTTCGCGTTCGAGCAAGTCATTTGCCTGCCGCAGGTACATGATGGTAACGTGGTGGCGATCGCCTTCAAGCGCAAGCGCGCGATCGACCTGGAGGCGCTGGCGGCGCGCGCCGCGCAGATCACCGCCGACACCAAGCTGCCGGCCAAGACCTGGGTCAAGGGCATCGGTATAGGCATAGCAGCGAAGTAAGCAAGGCTAATGCGGCAGCGGGCCGTTCCGCTGCCGACTTTTGAAAGTGGCACGATGTCCGCAACGTCCGCACCTAGCATCAGTCCCGCCGCCAAACCGGCGCCGCTCGATCTGCAGCAGATCTACACCTGGCTGCTGGCCGACGGCATGATACGCAAGGCCGAAGTCAAGGAACTGTACGCGCAAAGCCAGGGCATCCTGAAAAACGCGATCGGCCCCATGCATCCGCTGTGCGCGGTGGCGCACGGCAAGCTGCTGTCGGCGCTGCCGCCGCACAAGCTGCTGACCCTGGACGCGCTGTGCGAATGGCTGGCGGCGCGCACCGGCCTGGCCTTCACCCGCATCGATCCGCTGAAGATAGATTTCACCCGCGTGGCCGACGTGATGTCGGCCAGCTACGCGGCGCGCTTCAACATCCTGCCGCTGGAGCTGAACGGCGACACGCTGGTGGTGGCCACCGCCGATCCCTACGCGGTCGAGTGGGAAGCGGAGATCGCCAAGATCTCGCGCCGCACGATACGCCGCGTGATCGCCAACCCGCTCGACATCGCGCAGTACACCACGCAGTTCTTCAGCCTGGCCAAGTCGATCAAGAAGGCCAACAAGAACAACACCAACGACCTGGCGCTGCGCAACAACTTCGAGCAACTGGTCGAGATGGGCAAGACCAACAAGCAGGTCGACGCCAACGACCAGCACGTGATCAACATCGTCGACTGGCTGTGGCAGTACGCGTTCGAACAGCGCGCCTCGGACATCCACCTGGAACCCAAGCGCGACATGGCGGCGATCCGCTTCCGCATCGACGGCGTGCTGCACCAGGTGTACCAGGTGCCGGCGGTGGTGATGATCGCCATGACCGCGCGCATCAAGCTGCTGGGACGCATGGACGTGATCGAGAAGCGCCGCCCGCAG
This sequence comes from Duganella sp. S19_KUP01_CR8, assembly GCF_036688705.1. Lineage (NCBI taxonomy): Bacteria > Pseudomonadati > Pseudomonadota > Betaproteobacteria > Burkholderiales > Oxalobacteraceae > Duganella > Duganella sp. S19_KUP01_CR8. The sequence goes on from NZ_JAQQPR010000008.1 coordinate 126,479, forward strand.
GACGGCCGCATCAAGACCCGCACCGCCGGCGGCCAGGAAATCGAACTGCGTTTGTCGACGCTGCCGACCGCCTTCGGCGAGAAACTGGTGATGCGTATCTTCGATCCCGACGTGGTGGTGAAGACCTTGCCGGAACTGGGCTTCCCGGTCGACGACGCGCAGCGCTGGGACGAACTGACCGCGCGCCCGCACGGCATCATCCTGGTGACGGGGCCGACCGGCTCCGGCAAGACCACCACCCTGTACACCACGCTGAAGGCGCTAGCGACGTCGGAAGTCAACGTCTGCACGGTGGAAGACCCGATCGAAATGGTGGAGCCGGCCTTCAACCAGATGCAGGTGCAGCCGGGCATCGACCTGTCGTTCGCCGACGGCGTGCGCGCGCTGATGCGGCAAGACCCGGACATCATCATGGTCGGCGAGATCCGCGACCTGGCCACCGCCGAGATGGCGATCCAGGCCGCGCTGACCGGCCACCTCGTGCTGTCGACCCTGCACACCAACGACGCGCCGTCCGCCGTGATGCGCCTGCTGGAACTGGGCGTGCCCTACTACCTGCTGGAGGCGACGCTGATCGGCATCATGGCGCAGCGCCTGGTGCGCACGCTGTGCACCGAATGCAAGAAGGACGACGGCGAACTGACCGACGACATCTGGCACAGCATAGGCGGCGCCTGGGACTTGCCCAAGCCGACCACGGTGTATCGCGCGGTGGGCTGTCCCGAATGCCGGCAGACCGGCTATCGCGGCCGCACCGGCATCTACGAGTTGCTGACGGTGACCTCGGGCTTCAGCGACATGGTGCGCGAGCAGACTGACATCCAGGCGCTGCGCCGCCAGAGCGTGGCCGACGGCATGAAGCCGCTGCGCATCGCCGGCGCGATGAAGGTGCAGGAAGGCGTGACCACGGCCGACGAAGTGCTGAAGGTGACGGCGGCGCTGGGGATGAAGTAAGAAGGGAATAAATTGTTTTCACAAAACCCTTTGCAGTTGCCGGCAGGCTGTATATAATACGGCCTCTTTCGGGGGTCGTTAGCTCAGCTGGTAGAGCAGCGGACTTTTAATCCGTTGGTCGCAGGTTCGAATCCCGCACGGCCTACCACCGAATTCAGTAGTACCAATTGAGGCTTACCGCTCCGGCGCGTAGGCTTTTTTTGCGTCCCTCACCATAGCCGGCGACGATCTTCAGGGGCTCGCCGGCGTGCGCCAGGAGCGCTGGATGGTGACGCAGCCCGACTCCTCCCATGTCGCCAAAGGTTGCCGCATCAATACTCGCAGGCCTTCCACATCCTGAGGGCTCACTTCCGTCACCCCGTACCAGCCGTTGCGGCCACCGTTCTTCACCAGGTACAGGGACGCATCCGCAATCTCCCTGACAGCCGACCAGTCCAGCGCGCGCGGGAATCGGCTGGACAGCGGGAAACATGCATAGCCGACCGAGCAGGTTTTCTGCAGCAGGCTGCCGTCCGGCAGCGCGAACGGCTGGTCGGCCACCGCCATGCGCGCGCGTTCCGCCAACTCCGCCGCGCGCTCGCGCCGGGTGCCGCGCGCGACCACCAGGAATTCCTCGCCGCCCCAGCGAATCACATAATCGCTCTCGCGGAAAATGCTGAGCAAGCGGTGGCGCATCTGGCTGAGCACCGCGTCGCCGCCGCCGTGCCCGTAGTGGTCATTCACCTGTTTGAAATGATCGATATCGATCAGGAAGAAGATCAGATCGGCCTCCTCGACTGGCGCCTCGGGGCGGCGCTGGCGGTCCTCGTGGTGGCGGATGGACAGCGCGATGTCCGCATCGATGCGCTCGGCAAGGAAGCGGCGGTTGTGCAACCCTGTCAGCGGATCGGTCAGGCTGGCCAATTCCAGCGCCTGCGACTTGGCCTCCAGCGCGGCCGCCATTTCCTGCAGCTCCGCGGTGCGCTCGGCGATGCGCGATTCCAGTACTTCCTTGCCGCGCCGCAGGCGCAAGGTACGCCACTGCACCACGCCCATCACGGCGGCGCCGGCCAGCGCCAGCATGCCCAGCCTGGCCCACCATGTTTCCCACCAGGCCGGCAACACCGTCACCGCCAGCGACGCCTGCGCATCGCTCCATACGCCGTTGCGGTTGCTGCCCTGCACCTGCAGCGTGTATTCGCCGGGCGGCAAGTTGTCGTAGCTGGCCACGCGCAGGTTGGCAGCCGTTTCGCGCCAGCCGGAATCATACCCAAACAGCCGGTAGCGATAGCGGTTGCGCTCGGGGGCGCTGTAGTCGAGCGCGGTGAACTCGGCGCGGAACGAGCGCTGCGGCGGTGCGACGGTGATCCCGCCCGATGCGGGGAGCTCCACCTGCCGCGCGCCGACCGACAGCGCGGTGAGCAACACCGGTGGACGATACGACCAGACCGCATATTTATCCGGCTCCACCACCAACAGGCCGGACGAGCCGCCGAACAGCATGCGGCCGTCGCGCAATTGGGCATATGAGCGGAACCAGCCGGTGCCGATATCGACCCCGTCGGCCAGGCTCAATTCGTCATAGCGCCCAGAGGCGGGGTCGTACATGCCGCGCTGGGTCCATATCCTCCCGGCCCGGTCGCGCAGCAAATTGGCGCCGATCGGATGCCCGTCCGCCCCCTTGCTATCGATGGCCAGCGTGTAGCGCGCCGTGTCCCCCTCAAAGCGGTCGACGCGATAGCGCCCGCCGTCGGAGTCGATCCACAGTCCGTCGGCATCGGCCAGCATGCCTTTCACGGCGTAGCGGCCATCGGCCGGTTTCGGCGCCGCCTCCAGTTTGCGCGCCGTGCCGCTGGCGGCGTCGATGCGGAACACGCCAGCGGCGGTGCCGGCCCACAGACGCCCTGCCGGATCCGGCACCACGGCGTCGACTATGCCGCGCATCTGGCCGCCGCCCGCCAGCATCACCGGCGTCGGCGCGCCCGCGTCCGGGGCTTTGCGCAGCAGTCCATTCGGGGTGCCGACCCACAACACGCCATCGCGGTCGGCCAGCATCCGCCGGGCGCCGCCGGCGACGTCGAAACGCCGTAGGAAGCGGCGGCCCTCGTCGAATTCATACACGCCGGTGCCGGTGCCGGTCCAGACATGTCCGTCGCGCCCGCGCGCGAGGCTGATCACCTGCTCGTCGGGCGCACTGCCTCGCGCGGGCTGGGCGGGCAGCGCCATGTCGCCGGTGCGCTGCAAGCTCTGGTCGAGCACGGAAACGCCAAACTCCCCGCGCCCCAGCCAGATTTCGCCGTTGCGCATTTCAACGATGCTGCGCGTGACGATGCCGTCCGATGGATCGTCGAGCGCCGGCCGGTGGACGGCAATGCCCGGCAGCGGCGGCACATAGCGCTGCACGCCACCGCCGTAGGTGCCGACAAACAGCACCCCCGAACGGTCGCGCACGATGCCCTGCACGATGGGCGCAGCCAGCGAGCCGATCCGCCTGGCGATGTGCCGTATCCGTTGCTGCAGCGCGCCGCTGTCGGCCGCCCGGATTTCTATGCCGTTGGTCCGCCCTATCCACATCTGGTTGCCATCGGTTTCCTCGATGGCGTTGACCGCGTTGCCCGGCGCGGCCTCGCCATCGAGCAGCCAGGTGGCCTGTCCGGAAACCGGGTCCACAATCAACAGCTCGCCGCTCACGGTGCCGACCCACAGGCGGCCGGCGCGGTCTTCCCGCAGCCTGGACACCACCTGGCGCGCCAGCCTTGCCCGATCCTGCGGATCGCGCAGCGCCGGCAGGTAGCGGTCGGCCGCGCGCGCCTTGCGCACCAGTCCCTTCTCGCTGCCCACCCACAGGTCGCCGCGGCGGTCGAGCAGCAAGGCTCCGATATTGTTGTCCGGCAGGCCGCCGTCCGCGGCACGCACGTGCGAGAAGCGGCCTGTGGGCGGATCAAAGTGATCCAGCCCCCCGCCCTGGGTGCCGATCCAGAAACCATCCGCGCCGTCGGAAATGATGGCGCGGATCGAGCCCGGGGCCAACGATTGCGGGGTCTTCGGATCGTGACGGTAAAACACCGAGAGCCCGGTGCGCGGGTCCAGCGCCACCAGCCCGACCGAGGGCAGGCCCAGCCACACCCGTCCGTCGCGCCCGGCCGCGATCGTCGAGACGAAACTGATCAGCTCGGCATCGCCGGCACGCTCCTTCAGCGGGAATCTGACGAATTGATAGGCGTCATAGCGCGCCACGCCGGTCGCGCCGCCGGCCCAGATATACCCCTGGGCGTCCTGCGCCACCGCGCTGACCACGCCGTCCATAATGCTGTTGTTGGTGAGCGTCTGAACGAACTGCGGCTCGGAAAGATGCTGGACGCCAGCACCTGCCAGGGAGGTCTGAACACACAGCAGTAACAGCAGGCGCAACTTGGCAGTCTTCAATTTTTTTCCCGCACCAATCGCAAGATCGGCACCGTGATATAGCTGCGATTCGACCATTCTACCTTCAGCTTCTCCTTCGCATCGGCAATAGTTTCATCGCTCACATCCTTGCCTGTGCCGTAATTCAGTTGTGAGAACGGGTTTTTGTTCACGTTCAGGTAGACCACCAGCCGGCTTCCCTTGCCCAGCCGCTTGCTGACCAACTTGGTCGTGCCCAGCGGGATGCGCTCAAGCTGGCCAGGCGTGAGCAGCATGCGGCGGCTTGGATCCTTCGCATAGCTGGCGCGATTGATGATGTAAGAGAGGTGGAAGTACTTCCCCTCCGGCGTCAGCTCGTACATGGTCACGCCCAGGTCGAAGTCGCGCTTGTTGATACGCGCGACAATCTCGCCGCCAAAGGCGCCGTTGTACAACACCTCGTCCTCGAACGGTGCGCTGATAAAAATATAGCCGCTGCTCGTATCGATCTCGTCTGTCACGATCGAACCCGGGTAGTAGTCATTATTGAACTGCTTGCGGTCCCGAAAGTCGACCACCTGCTTGAGCATGGCCGGCTTGTCCGGCTGGGTGGCGCTCAGAAGGTGCGCGCGATGCTTGCTTGCGCTTGCGAGCGGCACATTGCTCAAGTAGAGCTTGAGCGTTTCATTGCTCATCGCTGCCAGCGAAGGCGCGCTGCGCCACTGCTCGCTCCCCATGACCTGGTAGTTGATCTTGTCCTTCAACACGGCGGGCTTGGGTCCGCTTTTCAGGATGTAGTCCAGCCATTGATACGTGATGGCCTTGGTATCGATCAGCGCAGCGTCCGGCACTTCCATGCCATTGATGAGCTTTTCGCCGCCGCGCTGCGCCCCGAAGTGGCCGTAAGGACCGATGATCAGGTAGTGCTCGGCGTTCGGCACATGGCGCAGGTGCTCACGCAGATAATTCAGGCCGGATACCTGCGAATCGTTGTAGTAACCGTCCACCGACAATACCGGTATCCGGATCTGGGCAAACTCTTCCTTGTACGGCGCCATCGCCTGCCAGTAAGCGTCGTAGGATGGGTGCTGCATCCAGCGTTGCAGCAAGGGGTTGGGCACGCCGTCGATCTGGTCGATGGTGCGATAGGCAGCGCCGCTGTTCCACCAGGCGAACTGCATCTTGCGGAAGCGCTCGCGGTCATCGTTGACGGCGCTGTCGAGGGTCTGGTTGTTGCCGACGTAGAAGGCCCACTGGTAGTTTGGATTGATGAAGACATTGTTCTCCATCGGCAAACCCATTCCCGGGCGGTTCGCCACATAGGGCACGATGGTCTTAAGGGCCGGGTGCAAAGTCTTGGCCGCCGCCCATTGCGTAAAGCCGTTGTAGCTGCCGCCGAACATGCCGACCGCGCCATTGCTCCACGGCTGGCGACTGATCCAATCGATGACATCGTAGGCATCCTTGGCGTCATACTCGTACGGTGCAATGGGGTCCGGACTCAGGTACTTTCCACGGCTGTAGGCCATCATGGCGACATAGCCGCGGTCGGCGATTTCTTTCAGACTCGCCAGGTCCCGCTCGGGGCGAACGTAGATGGTGAACTGCAGCACCGTTGGCAGCGTGGGCGCCGCATCTTTTCGGCGTACCAGCATCCCCGACACGGTGGCGCCGTCGCGGGTCGTGAGCATCACCTTGTCTTGCACTTCGTAGTCGGCGCCAATGGCTGGCTGCGCATCGGCCACGCGGGTCATCGACAACAAGAGTGCGATGATTGCCAGGACATTCCTCATAGTCCGCCTTTCGAATGGAATTCTTCTGGAACAAAGTGAGGGCAATACTAACAGAGCCGCTTTAACTACAAGGCAAACTACGTTGACAAACAGCGATCCTGCTACTCTAAAGAGACCTAACTCCAAAGGGAAGTATCGATGAGAAAACAGTGGAAAACCCGTGAAAACACTTCGAACATACAAAAGCAATCGCGCTTTCTGGACTGGATAGTCGACAAGGACAAGAGATCGACGGCGGCCTGGCTCGGCTCAGCGGTAGGCATCGCGTTCATCCTGGGCTATTACATTTCTCTTGGTGACGGCTTTACCCCAAACGTGAAAATCGGCGAGGCTTCAATCGTACTTTTTAAGGCGGCCCTTCTCGGCACCGTCCTTTTTGCAGCGTTTTGCGTTGGTGTTTTTTCTCCAGCATGGGCGTTTAGAATGGCCGACATAGACATCGACAATCTGCGAGGCACCAGTCGCAGACCAGTAATATCATCGCTCCTTCGGCGCAGTATTGCGGCTCAGGTACTGGGCGCATCACTCACATCCTGCCTTTACTTGGTCTGCACTTCCGATACAGGAGATAGCAACTGGCAAGCACTCTTCTTTGCATGCTTGGCATTGGGAGCGTGCGCGACAATCCTCAGATCGCGCCAGCTGAAAGAGTTCGGATTCCCGGAGTCGCGCTCCACATTCTGGCAATCGATCTTTTGGCTTACCACTACGTCATTCTTTTCACTCCTCATTTTTGTAATTATCATTAGCGTTAATCACAAAATGCCACCCATGCTCGACAGCATCGTTGCTTGGGGCGCGCTGGCCGTCATATCCGGAATTCTCGGTACTATTCGCAGAACTGACCTAGTTCCGTCGTCATTTTCCGCACTATTCTTCTTCATTTTCATTCTTCAATACTTGCAAGTCTTCAATTGGCCATTTCAAGCCGTCGCCTATATGGTGGGTATCGCAGAGCCAAAACCGGTCACTTTAGTTCTGCCTTCAGACATCTGCCCACAACTTCAGCGTGCGTTCCGTGGCACAAGAGAATTAGAGTGCGAAGGAGAAAATTCTGGGGTACTCACGCAGGTATTACTACAAAACTCTTGGGGTGAGCGTTGGCTGGTACGTGCCAGTGTAGATTCAGAAGGGATCACTTTTAACGGTAGCAATGTAGTCATACGCAAGGACAAATCTCGTGTGAAGAAGCCCGTTCCGTAGCGTGACAAAATACGTATTTTTCTCGTTGTTATTCCACTTGGTATTTTCCGACATAGCGCGCACGCGGGCGTATCATGCCGCCGTCGGCGATCTGCTCTGCGGCTTGCGCGATCCAGCCGGCCGAACGGGCCAGCGCGAACAGGATTTCTCCGGCCGCCGGCGGCCATCCACAGACGATGCCCATGGCCGCCAGCGCGTAGTCGGCGTTGGCCGGCATGCCCAGCCTGGTGGCGACGCGAACGCCGATCTCCAGCACGGCACGGGCTTGCGGCCATTGCGCCATGCGCTCCAACAGATAAGCCCCGCGCGGATCGCCTTGCGGGTACAGGGGATGCGAGAAGCCGAACAGGGCGGGATCGCGGCCATCGAACCAGGCGGCGATGCCGTCCTCCAGACTATCCGACGCCAGCGCCACTTCCAGCATCGCGCGGATCAACGTGCTGCCGCCGCCGTGCTGAGGGCCGGACAAGGCGGCCAGGCCTGCACTGAGCGTTGCGGCCAGGCCCGCACCGGTCGCGGCGACGCAGCGCACGGTGAAGGTGGACGCATTCAACTCATGATCCGCCAGCAGCACCAGCGCGGCGCGTATCCAGTCGGCCTGCGCGGCGTCTGCCTGCCAGGCTTGCGCGATTTGCAGGTGCAGCGGCGCCGCATCAGGCGCGCGCTTCAGCAGCAGCCCGGCAAGCAAGCGCATCAAGGCGGCGCCGGCCACGAAGCGGCCGTGGGCATCGTCCGCCTGCGCAGGGATGGCTTGCGCGTGCACCGGCAGCATGCACATCGCCGCTTCCAACGGCGGCATGGATGACAGGATGGCGGCAATTGACGCCAGCGCATGCGCGGGCAGCGCGGCCTGGACGGCGGCTGCGGCAAAGTAGTCATGGCCGCCGTCGTCCCACAACAGGCAAGCCACCTGCTCCAGCGTCGCGCCGTCGGCCAGCGTCAGCACGTCGTGGCCGCGATAGTGCAGGCGGCCGTCGGCGATGCGCGAGATGCGCGTCTCCAGCACCGGCGTGCCCCAGTTCATCGCGGCGGCGACCTGGTGGCCGCCACGCTTGCCGTCGGCCTTGCGCGCGGCCAGCCGCAGCACCTCGTCGTGCGGATAGCGTTTGCGGCGCTCGGCCTGCGCGCTGCTGGGCGTCAGCATGCCCCGGCTGACATACGAGTACAGGGTGGCGAGGCTGACGCCGAGGATGCGCGCCGCCTCGGATGCGGACAGGTCTTTGTTCATGGGCCTATTGTAATGTCGATTGCAGGAATCAAGATTGACCCGCCCGGCGACGCGCTTTTAGACTTCAGCCATGCAATCGCCTCCTGACGCCGTTTCGATTTTCCAGCCGCTGCGCCATGCGCGCTTTCGCCAGCTGTGGCTGGCCAATCTGCTGTCCAACCTGGGCAGCCGGATGCAGGCCTTCGCTGCGGCGTGGCAGATCGCCTCGCTGTCGCATTCGCCGCAGCTGACGGCGCTGGTGCAGACCGCGACGTGGGCGCCGATGCTGCTGTTCGCCCTGCCCGCCGGCGCGCTGGCCGATACGCTGCACCGGCCCACGCTGCTGTTCCGCACCAACGCCGTGATGGCGCTGGCCGCCGTCGCGATGGCGCTGCTGTCCTATGGCGGCAGCCAGCCGGTGCCGGCCCTGCTGCTGCTGACCTTTGCCATGGGCGCCGGCCTGGCGTTCACGATGCCGGCCTGGCAGGCGTCGATGTCCTCGCTGGTGCCGCCGCAGGAAGTGGAAGCGGCCGCCACGCTGAACAATCTGAGCTACAACTTGGCGGCGCTGGCCGGTCCCGCGCTGGGCGCTGTGCTGTTCCAGCTGGCGGGCGCCGGTCCGCTGTATCTGTTCAACGCGCTGTCCTTCAGCGCTCTGTTGTGGATCTACCGGCAATGGCGGTCGGCGGAACCGCCGCGCGCGACGACGCCCGCCGCCCGCCGCCACAGCGTGGGCAGCGCGCTGCGCATCAGTTGCGCCTCGCCCCGCTATCGATCGCTGCTGCTGCATGGGATGGGCATCTTTTTTGTGTCGGCGGCGTTCGCGGCGCTGCTGCCGCTGCTGCACCGCGACGCCGGCACCTACGGATCGCTGATGGGCGCACTGGGCGCCGGCGCGGTGCTGGCCGCCGTCGTGCTGCCGGTCGTGCGCCGCCATGCGGCCAGGCGCATGGTGCTGGCCGGCGGCCTGGCCGTCTATGGCGCCATGCTGGCGACCATCGGCCTGGCCGCCTCGCAGCCGCTGCGCCTGCTGCTGGTGGTGATGGGCGGCGTGGCGTGGTCGGCCATCGTCACCACGCTCAACGGCGCGGCGCAGAAAGCCTTTCCCGACGCGGTGCGCGCCAGGACGCTGTCGGTGCACATCCTGGCGATCGCCGCCGGCCAGACCGCCGGCAGCGCGGCGTGGGGAGTGCTGGCCGCGCACTACGGCATCGTTCCGGCGCTGACGGCTGCGGGCATGGCCACGCTGGCCTGCGCGGGCCTGGTCGCCAGCTCGAAGGATTTTTTGGAGACCACATGAACGACACCCTCATCAGAACCCTGCAACTTGAAGACGCCGCGCCGCTGCTGCAATTCGAGCTGGAGAACCGCACCTGGTTCGAACAGCACATCGCGCCGCGCGCGCAGGAGTTCTATACGCCGCAAGGCGTGCGGCGGCATATCGAACAATACCTGGACGGCTACGCCGCCGGCAGCTGGCATCCCTGCGTCATGCTGGACGGGCAAGGCCGCATCGTCGGACGCGCCAACCTGAAGGACATCGACCGCCACGCGGCCAGCGCGGAAGTCGGCTATCGCATCGCCAGCGACCAGGCAGGCAAAGGCCTGGCCACGCGCGCGCTGCGCCACCTGATCGCGCTGGCGGACCAGCGATGGCAGCTGAGCTGTTTGCTGGCCTACGTCACGGACGACAATCTCGCCTCGGCCCGTGTGCTGGACAAATGCGGTTTCGTGCAAGGCGAGCATCAGGCCGGCATGGAAATCATCGCCGGCGCGCTGCGCGGTGGCTATCGTTTTGTCCGCCTATGCCCATGAGACGCCGGGCCGATACTGGTGTAAGCTTGTCATCAAACAGAACTCAATGCGAGATGGAGAGCAACAGATGGCGGTACAGCAAAGCAGGTGGGGCCGGCTGCTCGGCGCGGCATGCTGCGCGCTTGTGCTATCGGCCAGCCTGCCTGTCCATGCCATCGTGCTACGCACCGCCGCGCAAGAGGGTACGGAACCCAAGTTCATCGCCGACGGCAAGGACAACGTGGTCGGCCTGTGCATCGACATCATGCGCGCCGTCGAACAAATCGAACCCACGCTGCAGTTCATCGGCGACCAGCGCTGGAAGCCGCTGATACGCGCCTACTCGGAGCTGGAAACCGGCCAGATGGACGTGCAGTGCGCCATGCAACGCACCGCCGAGCGCGAACAGCGCTTTCATTTCCTCGGACCGGCGCTGTACACCATCGAGTACCACTTCCTGGTGCGGGCCCAGGACCCGATCAATATCACGCACTGGGACGACGTGCGCCGCCTGGCTCCCGACAATATCGTCTTGATCAATCGCGGCTTCGCGGCCGGCGAGATCCTGGCCGAGATGGGCGGCATCGAAGTCGACGCCAATTCCACCAATCCGCAACTGAACCTGCAAAAGCTGATCGCCGGACGCGGACGCCTGTTCTTCCACCGCGGCCCCGGCCTGCAACGGCTGCTGGTGCGCACCGGCACCGCAGACAAGGTACGCATCCTGCCGCAAGTGATGTACAGCGCCAAGCTGTATTTCGTGACCAGCAAAAGACTCGCCGCCTTCATCAACGAGCGGCTGGAGCGCGCGCTGTTCCAACTCGAAAAAAACGGCGAGCTGGAGCGGCTGATGCGCAAGTGGGATTGACATGAAACGCACAGTCCTGGCCGTGCTGGCGTTGCTGCTGTCGACGACGGCGCGCGCTCAGGACGGCGGGCTGACGGTGCGCATGGCGCCGCAGCAGGCGCAGCAAGCGATACTGCAAGCGGTGCAGCGCCTGCCCGCGCAACGCGAGGAACACCGGCGCTACCGCATGGCCCTGCCCTACGGCGCACCGCTGTTCCCGCCCGATGCCGACCTGGCCTTGCCGCCGGCCAGCCCGGCGCTGGCGGCGTGGCTGCAGCTGCCGGCGGAACAGCGCCGCCACGATGTGCTGATCACGCCCGACGTCGACTACTACTGGAACGCCGAGGGCCGCCAGTACGCCTGCCAGTTCATCGTGCACCTGCGGGCGGCGGGCGACGGCAGGTCGCAACTGGCCTTGCTGCAAGTGCGGCCCACCGTCTACGCCGGCAAATCCTTCAAGCTGCTGGGCCGCACCGGTCCCGGCGCCTACCGGGACGTGCGGCCCACTACACCGTCAGCCCAGAGCGCGGCCGAACTGCGCGCCTTCCTGGCGGCGGCGCTGGCCCAGCCACAATAAGGCCAGGCCCAGCGCCAGCAACCAAAGACTACCTGGCAAAGGCACGGCCGCTACCGCCAGCGTGACCGACAGCGGCGCCAGCTGCACGTCCGACACTTGCAGGAAGGTGCCGCCGGCCAGCGGATCGCCGTTCCACCATTCGCCGGACAGGGAGAAGCTGCCGCTGTCGCTCATGCCCGGCAAGGCGAACGAGAAGATCTGCAAGCCGTACAAGCCGGCGTGCGTCGCCGCGTCGAAGGCCACGGTGGCGGTGGCGCCCGGCGCCAGCACCGGGAAGTCGAAGTAGCTGGCGTCCGGTATGCCGATGCTGAACGACGACGCATTCAGCTGGGTCGGCACGAACCAGTTCAGCGTGTCCGTGTTGACCAGCTGATAGCCCCACCCCACCGTGTCGCCGGGATTGCCGGTAACCGCGCCGCCGGCGGGCAAGGTGGAGAAGGTGAACACCACAGGCGCCGCCTGCGCGGCGGGCGCCCACAACAAAGAGCACAACAGCATATTCCACAACAGCGCGGCCAGCGCGCACAGGTATCGGGGTTTCATAGCGGTTCCTCCGGTTTATTTCGGGATGACGGATTGGGCCTGCGAGTAGGCGTAGATCACGCCACCCAGGTCGGTGACGCTGCCGTTTTCGATCACGCTGAAGCGCTGCACGGTGGCGGGCACGTTGAAGGTCAGGCGCACGGTGAAGAAGCTGCCGACATCAACGTTCGGCGTCACCATCGGCAGCGCCGGCGACAAGGCGGTGTTCAGCGTGACGGTGCCGGTGCCGGCCAGCGTGCGCAGCGACAGCGAGGACAAGGTCATGTCGCGCGCGGTGCCGACGCCGATGTTGGTGAGCCGCACGTCAACGCCGATGACGCCGGGCGCCACGTTTTCCTGGCCGACGATGGCGGCGGTAAAGTCGGGCCGACCCGGCACCTGCACGGCGCCGGTGACGAACACCGTCAGCGATGCGCTGTTGTGGACGGTGGCGACGCTGGTGCTCTGCGCCGACACCGTGATGCTGTCGGAACTGCCGATGCGCGCGCCGGCCGGCGGCATCAGCGTGACCGCGATGCTGGCGCTCTCGCCGCTGGCCAGGGTCAGCGTGGTGGGCGAGACCGACTTGATGTAGTGCTGGTCGTCGGTGGCGCTGATGCCGAAGGTGCCGGCCGGGCCGTCGTTACGCACCTGGTACATCAGCGTGGTGCTGACGCCGGGCCGCAGGTCTTGCCGCGACGGCGGCGTCACCGACACCGTCTGCGGCTGCACCATCACGCTGACCAGCCGCTGATACGGGAAGCCGGAACTATCGCTGCCGGTGGCATAGGCGACGAAGGCTTCATTCGGTATGGTCAGCGCGCCGAAGAACTTGCCGCCGTCGGTCTGGTCCTGCTCCAGCGCCAGCGGCGACAGCAACTCGAAGTTCTTGCGGCGCAGCTGGAATTGCGGCGCGCTGGCGATGCCGGTCAGCGAGGCCACCGCATACAGCGCCTGCCCCGGTCCCGGTTCGCCGTCGATGGCCAGCAAGCCCTGGTGCGGCGGCTGCGCGCCGAAACGGTTCAGCTTGAAGGAGTTGAAGGCCAGGTCGGCCACGCCGTTGACGTTGACGTAGGTCTGGCTGGTCGAGCCGTCGATGGCCAGCGTCCAGGCGCCGCGCGGCGGACTGTCGACCGAGATGATGACGCCGCTCGACAGGCTCAGGAACTTGGTGGCGTTGGCGGCGGTGATCACCACGCCGTCCGGCCGCGTCAGCGTGACCGCCGGCTGCACGCCCTGCAGGGTGCCGCTGACCGACACCGTCAGCCGGCTCATGCTGCTGTCGACCGGCACCGTGTAGCTCTTGGCGCTGGGATAGGTGTCGACCAGCGACAGCACCTGCACCACGTTGTTGCGCACCACCAGGTCGGCCAGCTGGGTGACGTTGGCGGCCTCGCTGCCGAACAGGAAGAACACCTGGCCGCCGGTCTCGGCCGCAGCCTGCAGGAAGCCCGGCGTCAGCGGCGAGCAGCTGCCGAACAGCACCGGATAGATCTTGATGTCCTTGCTCTTGGCCAGGCTGATGACGGCGCCGGCCAGGCCGGCGTCCTTGGCGGTGGCGTCGGTGTACATGAACAGGTCGCCGCCGGGGTCGGCCAGCGACAGGCCGTTGTACATGCCGGTCATGGCCAGCTCGGGACAGTCGCCGCCGCCCGAGGCGCCCAGGCCGCTGATGGCGCCCTTGAACAGGCCGGCGTCGTTGGTGGCGATGGTGGGGCCGGTGAACGGGTCGTTGAACGGCGCCAGCACGTACTGCAGCGGTTCCTCGTCGGTGCCGAGGCGGGCGTCGACGATGCTGGTGGCCGAGGCGCGCACGCCGGCGATGATGCCGCCCATGCTGCCGGTGGTGTCGATGGCGAAGGCCAGCGTGGGGCCGGCGCCGAGCAGCGCCTTCAGCTGGGCCGGCGTGATCTCGGCCTTGATGTCTTCGACGAACTGCTGGGTGCCGGCGATGGCCGCCGCCGCCGCCGTGCCGTGGAAGCCGCTGTGCGGCGAGATGTCGCAATACAGCGTGTCCTTGTTGATGCCTTCGCGGAAGTAGCCGAGCGGATCGCTGGACGGCGAGCTCTTGTCGAGCGGGCCGCCGTGGCTGCATTTGAAAGCGCCCGGCTTGACCCGGTCCTCGCCGCCGTAATAGCCGCTGGTGAGCAGGCCGCCGGTCAGGTTGGACGAGTTGGCGCAGAACAGGCCGGTGTCGGTGAAGCCCGCGCAGGTCGGCGTGGCGGGGCCGGCGAAGGCCAGCGGGCCGGGGCGGCCGACGCCGGGATGGGCGCCGCTGTTGCCCTGCTCGACCCAGTTGCTGTGCGAATAGAAGTCCTGGATGGTGTGCAGCGCGCTGCCGAGATTGTCGCGCGCGCCGGTGGCGTTGATCGGATCGCTGCGCAACGCGTCCAGCACGTTCTGCTTGAGCGTGGCCAGGCGCAGCTGGGCGCCGGCCGCGTTCTCGCCGTCGAAGTGCTTGGCCGAGCTGGTCTGGTCTTCATCGACCTTGGCGTCGGCCTCGATGATCTGGTCCAGCGCCTTCTGCATCGACGCCGTCAGCTTGGGTACGGCGAAGTAACGCTTGTCGAGCGCTTCGATGCCGCGTTGGGTGATGTCCTGGTGGGTCAGGCTGCCGGCCGACTTGGACGTGATGAAACAGACAAAGCCATTCTTGGGACAAAAGGCCTTGCCGGGCAAGCTGGCCGCCAACAGCAAGGAGGCCAGCAACAGAGAGGGAGCAATGCGCATACGATATCCTTTCCCATGCGTCGAAACACCAGTCCGCGCCAGGCGGACACGCGGCGGTGTGACGCATTTATCGTGCCGTGCTCTGCTCCTCCTTTGTAATCAGTCCATTAGCGCGCGCCGCCGGGACGGCGCGCTGGCCACTGTCAAGTTCGCCGACACGATCACAGCGGTGCGCCCAGCAATTTCAGGTGCTGGACGGCATTGCCGTTCTTCGGATCGAGCTGCAGCGAGCGCTGGTAGTGCTGGATCGCTTGCGGCTTGTCCTGCGCCGCCTCGTACGCTTCGGCCAGGCTGTCGTGGGCGTTGCCGCTGTCCGGATGCAAGGTCGTCACCAGCGTCAGCACGGCGATCGCACCGCGGTGGTCGCCGGCGCGCAGCAACTGGTAGCCCCAGTAGTTGAGCGCGTACTCGCTCACTTCGAATTTCGGATCCAGCTTGCGCATGCCCTCGTACACTTTCTGCACGTCGGCAAAGCCGCTGGCGGATGCTTCGTGGGCCAGCATCTCCAGCGTCGGCGGCGCGCCTTCCGACAAGTGGGTCGACACCGTCAGCAGATGGTCCGGCACGCCGTTCTGGCGGGGCGGCTTGCTCAGGAAGGCCTTGGCGCCGGCCTGCTGCTTGAGATAGGCGTCCAGGAATTGCAGCGTATAGCGCGCCATCCAGCCGTGGGCCTGGCTCACTTCCGCCGCCGTGTAATCGTTGTAGGTATCGTCGCCGACGAAACGCAGCGCCTCGGAAGCGAAGGCGAAATGCTCCATCGCCGGCAAGGTGACGGTGTACAGGTCGGAATACTTGAGCTCGTTCAGAAAGCTGGCGTTGGGCTTGCCGCGCTTGGCGAGGTCTTCCAGCGAACGGGGACGCGCGGCCAGGAACAGCATCGGCACGGCCACGCGCGCCGGCTGCACATACTTCGCTTCCGTGACGCGTTCCGGCCAGTAGCGCACCGAGCCGTCCAGATTGACCAACGCCTTGACGCGGTTGTCGCGCGCGGCGGCGAAGACATTCGAGATGCCGCCCCAGCTGTAGCCGGCGACGGCGATGCGGGCGGTGTCCACCTGCGGCAGCGTGTGGGCGTAGCCGATCAGGAAGGCGATGTCGCCGGCCTGCGCTTCGATGCCTTCGAGGTCGTCGGTCATCGTGCGCCCACGCGCGCCCATGCTGGGACTGGCGATGACGACATAGCCGTGGCTGGCCAGGTATTCGCACAGGTCGGCGTTCTCGAAGGTCTGGGCGCCGAAGCTAGGCGCATAGATCACCACCGGGAATTTTCCGGCGGCCGGCTTGGCGTCGCGCAGCGCCCACATGCGGCGCTTCATTTCCTCATGCGCCCGCGCGGCGCCTATCGGTGCGCCGTTCAGCCGGCCTTCGACGTTGGTCGCGATCGCCGCTTCCGTGATGTCGAAGCGCTCCTCGCTGGCAGCCAGGCGGAAGTAGTCGCCATACACCACCGCCTTGCCGGATTTTTGCGCCGGATACCAGATCACCGTTTGCATCGGCCGCGCGCTTTCGCCGCTGACCGGCTTGCCGGTGACGACATCGTATTTGCCGAGATAGCCGCGCGCGTAGTCGTACTGCCCGACCACGCGCAGGCCGACGCTGTGCGGTCCCGGCGCGACGTCGAAGCTGAAGTTGGACGCCCGCCCCAGGCCGGCGGCAAGGCACATAATCATGGTGAGCAAGATACGCACTGTTATACTTTCTTGAAATAGAGAAAAATAAGTATATAGCAACATTTTGCCGCCGGGGTAGATATGTCGCCGAGGAGGAAACTGCGCAGGATGATGGACGCCGGCATGCTGCTGATGCTGCTGCTGGCCGCGCCGTTGCCGCCGGCCGCCGCGCAGCCGGTGGCGCTGCGGGTGGCGGCGCAGGAAGGCACCGAGCCCAAGTTCATCGCGGCCGGCAAGGACCGCATCATCGGCCTGTGCGTGGATATCTTCCGCACCATCGAGCGCATCGATCCCGGCCTGATCTTCATCGGCGACCAGCAGTGGATGCCGCTGATACGCGCCTATCACCAGGTGGCGGCGGCGCAGCACGACGCGCTGTGCGCGGTCCAGCATACCGAGGAACGCGACCGGCAATATGTGTATCTCGATCCGCCGCTGTTTCCGATCAACTACATGCTGCTGGTGCGCGCCAGCGACGAGGTGGTGGTCAACAATTGGGACGATGTGCGCAAGCTCGGCCAGGACGGCGTGGTGCTGGCCAACCGCGGCTTCGCCACCACCGATTTCCTGATCGCGCAGGGAGGCTTGCAGATCAACGCCAGCGCGACCAGCCCGGTGATGAACCTGCAAAAACTACAGGCCGGACGAGCGCGCTTCTTCCTGCACCGCTCGCCGGGGCTGGCCGGCTTCATCGCCCGCGCCGGCGCCACCGGCAAGGTCAAGATACTGCCGCAGGTGATGTCCACCGCGCAGCTGCATATGGTGATGGGCCGGCATGTCGACCCCGGCGTCGTGGCCCGGGTGCGGCGCGCGCTGGAGCAGATGGAGAAAACCGGCGAGCTGGCGCGCCTGCTGAAGAAGTGGGACTAGGAAGCGGGACTAAGAGCGGCTAGTCGCCCAGCATGCGGGCGTTGCCGGAGACGCGGATCGAACTGCCGGCCTGCTTCGGAATCTCCACCCGCAGATGGCAGGGCGCGCCCATGTCCTCGCCCTGGATGATGTCGATGGCGCCGCCGTGCGGCCAGTCGAGGTCGCGCAGGTAGCCGCCCAGCGCGGCCGCCGCGGCGCCGGTGGCCGGGTCCTCGTACACGCCGCCGGAGGCGAAGGGATTGCGCGCGTGGAAGCGCTGCATGGTTTCCGCGTGCACCAGCGAAATCGTCGCCAGGCCGTGGTCGCGCATCAGGCTGCGGCCGTCCGCCAGCTGGTAGCGCATCGCCCGCAGCTGTGCGCGGCTGGCCAGCGCCAGCACCAGGTGGTTGGCGCCGCCGTTGGCGATGGCCGGCGGGATGCGGTCGTCCAGGTCGGCGAGGCTGTAGCCGAACAGCGCCAGCGCGGCCGTCACCAGGGCGGCCGGAGCCGGCGCGCTGGCGGTGGCCGGCGACTGCAGCGCGGCGCTGCCCTGCCCGCCCTTGCTCTGCGCTTCGACGGTCACGCGGGCGTGGTTGGTGGTCAGCGGGAAGATGCCGTCGCCGTTCTGATGCGCCAGCACCGCGCCCAGCGCGATGGTGGCGTGGCCGCAGAATGGGATTTCGCCGTCCGGCGAGAAATAGCGCACCCGCCAGCCGTCGCCGGTGGGCGCGGCAAACACGGTTTCCGAGTAACCCATCTCGGCGGCGATGCGCTGCATGGCCGCCTCCTCCGGCAGCGCCGAACGGATCATGACGCCGGCCGGATTACCGCCCAGTTCGCCTGCGGTGAAGGCGGCGACTTTGTGGATCTTGGTGATGGTCTGCATAGATGGCTACTCCACGGGTTGGATGGATACTTGATTGACAGCAATGGGAGATTTGGTCACTATCGACGCTTCACCGACTTTCGAGCGACCTCGTCATGACTATACCGCGACTTTCCATTTTTGCCATATTGATTTCGGCCGGCCTGGCCGGCGGCGCCGCTCACGCGGCCGACGCGGCTGCCGCCAAACACCCGATCACCCACGAAGACGTGTGGCTGATGAAGCGGGTCGGCGCGCCACTGCCGAGCCCGGATGGCAAGTGGGCCGTGTTCTCGGTTACCGATCCGGCCTACGACAGCAAGGAGCAATGGTCGGACCTGTGGATCAAGTCGCTGACCGACGACACGCCGGCGCGCCGCCTGACCTTCAGCAAGAGCGGCGAGAGTGGCGCCGTCTGGTCGCCGGACGGCAAGCAGCTGGTGTTCGTGGCCAAGCGCGACGGTGACGACTCCGCCCAGCTGTACCGCATCGACGTGGCGGCCGGCGGCGAGGCGCAGCGCCTGACCACGCTGACCCTGGGCGCGCGCCAGCCGAAGTACAGCCCGGACGGCAAGCAGTTGCTGTTCGTCAGCGATATCTATCCCGGCAACGCCAGCGAGGCCGACGTCAAGCAAAGCGCCAAGGAACGCAAGGACCGCAAGTACACCGCGCGCGCCTACGAGACCTTCCCGCCGCGCTTCTTCGACAAGTGGCTCGACGATAAAAAAGTGCGCCTGTTCGTGATGGACGCGGAAGTCGGCGCCAAGCCGCGCGACCTGCTGTCAGGCAGCAAGCTGGCGGCGCTGCCGGGCTTTGGCGGCGGCCAGGGAGACGAGGGCCAGTCGCTGGACGCGATCTGGTCGCAGGACGGCAAGGCCGTGGTGTTCTCGGCCTCGACCAACCGCGACGAAGCGGCGCGCGCTTCCGGCTACACCCAGATCTTCAGCGTGGCGGCGGCCGGCGGCGAACCGCAGCAGCTGACCCAGGACAAGCACAGCTACCACGGCCTGAAGTTCAGCGCCGACGGCAAGACGCTGTTCACGCTGACCGAAGCCGAGGAAGAAGGCAAGGTCTACGACGTCAGCCGCCTGGCCAGCTTCGCCTGGCCGCTGAGCAATCCGACGCCGAAAGTGTTGACGGCCACGCTGGACCGCTCGATCTCGCGCTTCGTGCTGCCGGCCGGCGGCAACCGCATCGTGTTCAGCTACGAGCACGCGGGCCTGGAGCAGCTGCATTCGATCAACTACGCCGGCGGCGACCTGCGCGACGAGGCATCGCTGCCGACCGGCAGCATCGGTTCGCTGGCCGCCGGCGGCAAGGCCATGGTCGGCGTGTGGGAATCGTCCATCAACCCGCCCGAGGTGTACGCCTTCGGCAACGGCGCGCCCAAGCGCCTGACCTCGTTCAACACCGAGCGCGCGGCCGGCATCGACTGGCAGGCGCCCGAGCATTTCTGGTTCAAGGCCAAGGATGGCCGCATGATCCACAACATGATCGTCAAGCCGGCCAATTTCGATCCTGCCAAAAAATATCCGCTGTTCGCGGTGATCCACGGCGGCGCCGCCAATATGTGGCGCGACCAGTTCGTGATCCGCTGGAACTACCACCTGCTGGCGCAGCCGGGCTATGTGGTGCTGCTGACCGACTACAAGGGTTCGACCGGCTATGGCGAGGAATTCGCGCGTGCGATCCAGGGCGATCCGCTCAAGGGTCCGGGCGACGAGGTCAACGAGGCGGTCGACGAAGCGGTCAGGAAATACAACTACGTCGACGGCAGCAAGCTGGCGGCCGGCGGCGCCAGCTACGGCGGCCACCTGGCCAACTGGCTGCAGGCGACCACCACGCGCTACAAGGCCTTCGTGTCGCACGCCGGCGAGATGGACCTGGTGATGCAGTGGGGCAGCAGCGACAGCATCCACGGCCGCGAAGTCAACAGCGGCGGCCCGGTGTGGGGCGACAAGGCGGTGTGGCGCGAGCAGAGCCCGGTGATGCAGGCGGGGAATCATGACAAGGGCACCGGCTTCACCACGCCCATCCTGATTTCGGTGGGCGAGCTCGATTACCGGGTGCCGGCCAACAACGCGCTGATGAATTACGCGACCCAGCATCGCCTGAACGTGCCGGCCAAGCTGCTGGTGTTCCCGGACGAGAACCACTGGATCTTGAAGGGTGATAACAGCCGCTACTTCTACAGCGAAGTGCACGGCTGGCTGGCCAAGTACCTGAAGTAAAACCGACGGACGTAAAAAAGCCCGCCGGCCTGAACGCGCTCAAGAACGCGTTCGGTGCCGGCGGGCTTTTTACGTCGTGCTGTCTTATGCCTGCTTGCGGCGGCGGGCCACGCCTACCAGTGCCAGGCCGGCGATCATCATCGCGTAGGTTTCTGGTTCAGGCACGGCGGTCACCGAGTTGATCCAGGCGACATGCGAGAAAGTCGCGGTGGAACCGGACAGGTCGCCGTAGCTGGAGCCGTTCAGGGCGGCGACATCGCAGCCGGTCATGCCACCGATCAGGTTGCAAGCGCTCTTGCCTTGCCAGCCCCACGAGTGCACGCCCGACAGCAGCCATTCGGTGCCGTTCCAGACGAAATCGCCGCCACCCGAGTCGCCGCCGGCGATCAGGCCTTCGTTCGCGCCCAGGCCCAGGCCACTGCCCCACTGATTACCGGTGACACCGGCAAGGCGGGCCAGCGTGTTGTTGTTGGCTTGACCGCTGTCGAAATCGCTCATGTAGGTGGTGCCAGGGGCGTAAAACGCCGCATCGTAGCCCCAACCGGCAACGTGCTCGTCAACCGCTTTATTGAAGCTCTTGCTGTCGACGTCGAAGGTGTTGTAAGCGTAATGGCCGTAGTCGCCATCATTCCAGTTGGTCGCCGAATTGGTGGTGGCTTTCTGGGTGGTGCCGTAGCCGGCCATCAGGTAATCCTTGCCGACGTCGTTGGTCGTGCTCAGCTTATAGCCTTTGATGCCGGTAACAGCGGTGTCCAGTTTCAGGATAGCCATATCGGAACCGGCGTCCAGCGAGGTCTCCGCGCCCTGCCAGGCCTTGTTGATGTAGGCGCTGCCAACCGCAACGCTGCGCGTCACGGCAGCAGTACCACCTTGCCAGCCGAACTGCACAGTCATCTTGGTGAAGTCATCGGCGCAATGGGCGGCGGTCAGCACATATTGACCGCCCGCCAGCAAGGAACCGGAGCAGGCGTAACCATGGCCGTCCGACGAGGTGAAGCTCAAACGCGCCACGCCGTCCAGCGCGCCCTTTACGCCGTTGAAGGTTTGACCGGAGAAAAAGCGCCAGTTGCTCGGCGCCGTGGTGTTGCCGGTCAGCGGTTCCAGCTTGGCGATGTCGGCGAACTGGCCGTTCGCTGCCTGCGCTGCGCCGGTGGCCATCAGGGCCGCGGCCAGGGCGACGAGTTTGAATTTTTTGGTGTTGTAGATCATGAAAACTATCCTTACTATTTTGGTTTCTTGTGGAAATATTTATAGCCCTGAAATATCAACCGCCAGCCATCATCACCGAAGTGCATCCCAGATGGCTGTGGTCTAAAAGTCAATATATCATTGTTTTTTTATGAAACAATATTGTTGTAAGAATATTTATTTTTGATCTACTTTATTGATATTTGTTACGATTTGTGACAGTTATTGCAGAGCTTGTCTGAATCTAGTTGAAACTTAGACCACTGTTATTGGCGTTGCTCAACGTTTTAGCTTTCAAATCGATAGTAAAGTGATCACTGGGTTTTCCTGAGCCCAATCCCTTGAAAATCGCGTACACCTGCTTGAACTGATACTGGAACAAAACGTGCGCCGGATTCTGGTCCGACGGCAGATCGCCGATGCGCACAATCGCCGCCGGCGACGCCGGGAAGGCCGACATCAGCAGCTTGTACTGGGCCACCCGGTCCGCGCCCATGTCGCGCAGCGCCAGCTCGCCGGCGTAGACGGTGCGGTGGAAGTCGCCGTAAAACTCGTAGGCGCTGATTTTGGAAAAATCGGCCAGCTTCAGGTTGGCGGCGGCGGCCAATTGCTCGGCCTTGGCGGTGGCGCTGGCCCAGTCGGCCGTCAGCTGGCTGGCGGCGACGCCGCCATCGGCCGGCGTACCCTTGGCGGCGCAGCTGGCGGTAAGCGGCAGCACGCCCGGATTGTCCTTCAGCTGCGCCAGCGTCACCCTGGTTTGCAGCTGCGACAGGATCAGCATCTGGCGCGCATCGAGCGACATCGCCGCTTCCTTCATCTCGCACGGCCAGTAGTCGCTCATGAAACGCAGGCGCGACAATTCGCCGAAATAGGTGCGGGTGAATTCGCCGTAGGACTTGGTGTCGAGGATGGCGCGGTTCCAGCGCTTGGCGACATCGGCCACCAGCACGCTGCCTTGCAGGTAGTCGTACTCGGTCTGGTACAGCGGGAACAGCTCGTTGTAGCGGGCGACATTGTTCAGGCCCACGGTCTGCACGTCGATCAATTCCTTGCTCTGGTAGCTGACGATCTTGTAGGCCGCGCCGAACACCGCCAGCGACGGCGACTGCACGTTGACCAGGTAGTTGCCGGCGCTGTCCTTGTAGTCATTGGTGCCGTTGAAGTGCATATGGCCCCCCATGTGCAGCGGCAGGCCGGTGGCGGCCAGCGCGGCGGTGGTGGCGGCGGCCGGCATGCGCGTGACCTGGAACGCGCCCGCCTTGAACACGGCCTTCATGGCGTCTGTCTGGTTGGCGTAGAAATCCATGGTCGGGTAGTGCGAGAAGGCCATCAGCTGCTTGCCCTGGGCCTTGGCGCGCTCGGTCACCGACTTGATCCATTCCATCTGGTGGATCTTGTGGGTCAGCACCTTGTTCCAGCCGGCGTCGCCGGCGCCATCGTAGCCCTTGAACGAGGCCGGGTTGGCCGGGTCGAACCTGGCGTTGGGGATGTGGACGTTGGCGTCCAGCGCCAGCAGCCATATGCCTTTGACCGGCTCGACCAGGTAGCTGGCGTCGATGATGTTGCCGCAGCGGGTGTAGGATTTGCCGAGCTTGGTCTCGCCGGCGGCCTTGTAGCTGCCGCCCTCGCCCTCGGCGCAGATCTCGAACTGGCGCTTGCCGAGGTCGGCGGCGGCGCTGGCGGCGGCGTAGCTGTATTTGCCGTCGGCGTATTTGGTGAACGGGGTTTCCCAGTAGACGTCGTTCTGGTTGGGCATGTAGCCGAAGTCGCCCAGCTTGGTCAGCAGCTTTTCGTAGCCCTGCTCCATCAACTGGTTGGTGCAGATCACGGTCGGGTCCTTGGCCTTGCAGGCGGCGGCGCCGGCGGCGTAGATTTTCTGTTCCTTGCCGTCGCGGGTCAGGAAGTCGTTCTTGCCGGCCTCGTCGTCGTCGAACGGTTCGTTGGGGTCGTGGTTGCCGGGCGCGATGAAGAAGCGCATGCCCTTGGCCTGGTACTCGTGCAGGATCTCGGCGATGCCGTCGATGTTGATCGGCTGGGCGTCGTCGGAGATGTCGCCCGGCAGCGCCACCAGGCGGATGTTCTTGCCGTAGGCGTCGTCCAGCGCGGCGCGGAAGGCGAAGTAGTTTTCGTTGAACAGGCGGGTCGAGGTCAGCTGGGCGTACATGGTGCGGATGGTGGCGTTCTTGCCGTCCTTGGTGGGGATGCCGGCAAACTGGGTGCTCTTCAGGTCGCCGTAGATATTCTCGAAGTGGACGTCGCTCATGAAGGCCACCGGGGTGGCGTTGTAGCCGTTGCCGGGGTTGGTTTCGGTAACAGGCAGGCCGTCGCTGCCGCAGGCGGTCAACAGCGAGGTCAGGACGGCGGCCGCGATCAGCGGTAGGGCAAGGCGCATGCAAAACTCCATCGGTCAGTGTGGGGGCGAGCGCATTGTTGCACTGGCAAGTGACAAGCCGATTACATTTTGGAAGCGATTCCAGCATCAGCGACGACGCAAAGCCGTGTAGCATGGCTTTCCACAAAAAAATCAACGGGAGACGGGATGACGATTGCAAACTGGTGTGTTTTGGCGGCCTGCATGCTGCCGATCGCGACGGTCGGACTGGCGAAGCTTGCGTCGGCCAAGCTGCCGTCCGGCGGCGGACGCTATGACAACAAGCAGCCGCGCGCGTGGGTGGCCGGGCTGACCGGCTGGCAGGCGCGCGCCAATGCGGCGCAGATGAACGGTTTCGAAATCCTGCCGCTGTTCATCGCGGCGGTGGTGCTGGCGCAGCAGGCGCACGCCGACCAGGCGCGCATCGATCTGCTGGCGCTGGGCTTTATCGGCCTGCGGCTGGTCTACATCGGCCTGTACCTGGCCAATATCGACACGCTGCGCACCTTGGTCTGGGGAGCGGGCGTGGGCGTCAGCATCGCACTGCTGGCGATGGGCTGACGCCCTCCCCTCACGCGGCCTTGGCCGGCGTGACGGCGCTGGTGGCTGCGGCCACCGCCGGCTTGCGGATCAGCAGGATGATGCCGGCCGCCACCAGGCAGGCGGCGCCGGCGGCGAACAGCGCCGGGTTGTAGGTCAGCATCAGTGTGCGCACGCGGCCGGCGCCATACGCGGCCACGGCGGCGCCCAGTTGGTGGCCGGCAAACACCCAGCCGAACACCATGCCGGCCTTTTCCTTGCCGAAGGTGGCGCCGGCCAGCCGCACCGTCGGCGGCACGGTGGCGATCCAGTCCAGGCCGTAGAACATGGCGAACAGCGACAGCCCGTACAGCGTGAATTCCGAATACGGCAGCCAGAACAGCGACAGCCCGCGCAATCCGTAGTACATGAACAGCAGCTTGCGGTTGTCGTAGCGGTCCGACAGCCAGCCGGAGGCGATGGTGCCGACCAGGTCGAAGGCGCCCATCATCGCCAGCACCGAGGCGGCCGGCACCGCCGACAGGCCGGCGTCGCCGCACAGCGAAATGAAGTGCGTCTGGATCAGGCCGTTGGTGCTGAGGCCGCAGATGAAGAAGGTGCCGAACAGGATCCAGAACACGCGGTTATTGGCGACCCCGGCCAGCACCTTGAACGGTGTGGCGAAGGTGATCTGCATCGGCGGCGCCAGCGGCGCGACCGGCGTGCCGACCGGCGCGCCATACGGCGCCAGGCCCACTTCGTTGGGACGGTTGCGCATGAACAGCAACACCAGCACCGCCACCAGCGCGCACGCCAGCAACACCGGGATCACCGCCGTGCGCCAGCCGTAGTGCTCGATCAGCCAGGCGCCGATCGGCAGGAACACCAGTTGGCCGGTGGCCGAGGCGGCCGTCAGCATGCCCACCACCAGGCCGCGGTGGGTGTCGAACCAGCGGGTGGAAACGACGGCGCTAAGCACCAGCGCCGTCATGCCGGAACCGACGCCGAGCATGATGCCCCAGAACAGCACCAGCTGCCAGAACTGCGTCATCTGCGTGGCCAACGCCAGCCCGCTGGCGACCAGGGTCAGCGCGGTGACGACGACATTGCGCAGGCCGAAACGTTCCATCAGGATGGCGGCGAACGGTCCCATCAGGCCGAACAGCACGAAGCGCACCGCCAGCGCCGACGAGATCTGCTCGACGTCCCAGCCGAATTCCTTCGACAGCGGCTGCAGCAGCGCGCCCGGCAAGCCCAGCGCGGCCGACGAGCTGAGCCCGGTAAGGAAGGTGATGGCGACGATCACCCAGGAAAAGTGCAGGCCCCGGCGTTGCAGCCAGCGGGAAAACGGTAGAGCGAACATGACGATCCTCGCGTAGTCGGTGCGCGCGGAAGGCACGCTTGCAAGCACTTTACATTATGATCCTCATCAATACAAGCAAAAAAAGGGACCGCGGGCCGGCGGTCCCTGGCGGCCCGGAGGCCGGCGGGGGACAACTTACTTGATGCGCAGCGAGCTCTGCACCTTGTTCACGCCCTTGACGTTACGGGCCACATCGACCGCCTTGTCCACTTCGGCCTGCGAGGGCACGAAGCCGCTCAGCATGACGGTGCCGTTGGTGGTTTCCACATGCACGTCCAGCGATTTCAGTGCGGGCTCGGCCAGCAACTCGGTTTTGACCTTGGTGGTGATCACGGTATCAGCCACAGTGTCCTTGGCCATCGAACTCTTCTGCTTGGTTTCGCAGGAAGCCTTGTCGGTGCCGCTCATGGTGCTGCAATCGATGCCGGTCTGGGCGACGTCGGCCATTTTCTTGCCGGCCTTGGCGTCACTGATGGCGGCGACATGCATGGACTTGGCGCCGCTCAGGCAACTGTCTTTCTCGGCGCTGGACAAGGGTGCACATTTGGCCTTGGCCAGATTGTAGTTGGCGTCCGCCACTTCGGTCTGGGCTTTCAGCACCGATTTCTTATCGTTCTTGTACTGCATGGCGGCGTTGGCGTCGCTGTTGGCGCGGGCCACCTTGGCCTGTTCGATGCAGACATCCTTGGCATTGCCCGATTGTCCATCGCAGGCCGCCTTGGCGCCCTTGTAATCGATCTCGGCCTGCTTGACCGTGGCCTTGTACGCCACCGTGTCGTTGTTGGGAGTAGTGGCGGCGAAGCTGGCGCTGGCAGCCGTGGCCATGACGAAGAGGAGTACTTTGTTCATGATGTGTCCCTTTGTGGTAGTTGGTGGACACATTAAACGCCCGCCAGCGCCCCTGCTCTGTGCGGGAACGTACACAGTTGCGGAATTGGCCCGCGCGGTTTATTCGTCGTCCAGCAAGCCCTGGCGCCAAAGTTTGGCGGCTTGCTCGAACAGGGGCTGGGCGGGGTTGAACGCGGCGCCGGTGGGCGCCAGTTGCAGCCAGGCCAGCGTGCCGTGTGAGCCGGCGGCGGACGCCGGCTGACGCACCTGGCGCATCCAGGCGGCGACGGCGGCGTATTGCTGCGGATGACGGTGCTGGGTCCAGGCCAGCGCGACCAGGTCGGCAAAGCCCTCCTCGCGCCGGGTCAGGCGCAGCGCCTGGGCTTGTTCCAGCGCCGGCTGGGCGGATTCTTCGAAGCCGGCCGGCAACACATGCCACACGCCTTGCGCGTAACGCCAGCAATGGCCGATCTCGTGGGCCACCATGGCCTCGATCATCAGCGCCTGCTGCTCGGCGGACACGCCGGCGAGCACGTCTTCAGCGTTGGGATTGCCGCGCATCGACAGCACCAGCTTGCAGCGGCCGTCCTGGAAGCCCAGCGCCAGCGGCACGTCGGTGGAGCGGGCCTGCGGTTGCACGGTGATATCGATCGGCAGCTTGAGTTCCTGCTTGGCGTAGCCCAGCACGGCGGAACCGGCGGTGAGCCAGCGGGTTTCCATATCGGTCAGCTGGGCGGCGGAAGCCAGGCCGGCGGACGTCAGGAGCAGCAGGAATAAGGCGCGCTTGATCATGATGATCAAACTGTAGCATGGGGCGGGCAATATTTATTGCCGTCGAGCAGGTTCTACAACAGATTATTTCTACGTAGAAAAAGAGGAATCATTAAGGTTTTGAAACGGCCTCTGTCATTCCCGCGAAAGCGGGAATCCATGCCGAGCCTGCTTCGGACGCGGTCTATGGAGGGCATCCATGCAGTGCATGGATGCCCGCTTGCGCGGGAACGACGCAAGTTGGGCTTATTTGCCCAGCAGCGTGTTGGCGGTCTTGAATTCAGGGCGGATGTCGTTCGGCACCGTCTTCATCTTGTCCAGCGCCTTTTGCACGTCTGGACGGATCACCACATACTTGGCCATCATGTCCTTGGCGCGGGCGTAGTCGCCGGTCGCCTCGATGGTCAGGAACTCGCGGTCCAGGTCGATCACTGCCTGCTTGATCTTCTTGAAGTCCACCGCGAACGTGCCGTCGCCGTGCGAGATGAAGCCGCCCTTGTCGAGGATGTAGTTCATCTGGATCGCCATGCCGCGCGCGTGCGAGTCGGTCAGGCCGAAGTGCAGCGTGCGGAACGCCGAGGCCAGGAAGGTGGTGTACAGCTTGCGCTCGGCAACCGCGCCCTGCCCCAGCGTGCCGGCCAGTTGGCCCTTGTCCATCATGTAGGCCAGCGCGTACAGGCCGGTGATGTCGGCCTTGGCTTCTTCGATGGTCGAATAGGCTTCCTTCAGGTCCTGGCGCGGCGTCGATTCTGCACCATTGTTCTTGGTGATGTGCGGCCCCAGGCCGTGCGTGATTTCATGCGCAAGAATGTGGGTGAAGAAGGAGTCGAAGTCGACATCCTTCTGGTCGACCGGCTTCAGCACCAGTTTGGAGATCGGCGTCAGCGTGGATTTGAATTTGGCTTGCTGCACGTTCTTCAGCATCACGCGCTTGGAGCCGCGCTGGCTGATGATGCGCTCGTCGTTCGGCAGGTTGTAGGCGGCCGTCTGCACGCCCATGTTGCCGTCGCCGGCGCCATACACCTGGTTGACCACCACCATCGGCGCCAGCGCGCCGACTTTCGGGTTGCGGTACTTGGCGTCCAGCGGCAGGTTGTCTTCCAGCTCCTGCATGTGCTTGGCGAAGAAGTCCAGCTTCTGAGTTTCCTTCTGGTCGCGGATGTTGACGTAGGCTTCGAACGCGGCCTTGTAGCCGAACAGTTCGTCGTTATAGGTTTCGTATGGGCCGATGGTGATGTCGACCGGCGCGTCCAGGTCCATCCAGGCGAAGTCGGAGGCCAGGTAGTCGTTGCTCAGGAAGGCGTCGGCGCGCAGTTGCAGGAACTTCTTCAGCGAGGCGTTGTCGGTGTCGTCGGCGGCTTGTTTGAGCAGCGCGGCGGCCTTCTCCAGCTCCGGCTTGTACTCGTCCGAATATTTGACGATGCTGAACTGGCCCGCTGCGTTCTTGCGGATGGTGGTGAAGAACCACTGCGCCTGCTCCTTGTCCTTGGCAGGCAGCGCGTTCATCCAGCTTTCCAGCGCTTGCTTGCTCGCGCCTTCGGGATAGAAGTTGCCGGCCTCAGGCTTCTTGGCCGGGATCGCGATGCCGGCCAGTTCGGCCGGCAGGAAGCTTTGATGGTCGTCCAGGATCGACCACGGACCTTTGTTGAGCCAGAAGTAGTTCAGGCGCGCCTTGCCCAGCGGCGTTTGATCCTTTTGCAGCGTGGACCACAGCGCCTCGTTGCCGGACCAGCGCTGGCGCAGTTGCAGTACGTCGATGATCTTGGCCGCTTCGATCAGCTTGGCGATGGCCTTCTTGTCGCCGGCGGACAGCTTGCTGGTGTCGGCGGTCAGGGCGACCGGCGCAAAGCGCTTGGTCATCTTGTCCAGATCGGTCACGCTGGCCGGTGCGGCATAAGCGGAGGCGCAGGCAGCAGCCAGGGCCAGAGGGAGCAGTATTTTTTTCATTCGAACCTCAGGGTGGAGTGAGATCCGCATTGTAGTACAACGGATCCCACTCCCCCTCCCACCTTTACCAGGCCCGATATACCCGTCCGGTTTCAGCGCCATCGACGCTGCGGGCATAGGACAAGGCGGCGCGGCTGCCCTTGATCGGCTCGAAGCCGGTGAACAGGTTGCCGAACAAATGCACCGACTCCTGCAACACCGTCGGGCTGACGGCGTTGATGCGCAAGCCGCGCGGCAGCTCGATCGCGGCGGCCCGCACAAAGCCCTGCACCGCCGCATTGGCCGTCGATGCCGCCACCGCTCCGCGTATCGGATGCTCGGTGTCGACGCCGCTGGTCAGCGTGATCGAACCGCCGTCGTTGAGGAACTCCTGCGCCACCAGCGCCACGTTGACCTGTCCCATCAACTTGCCGTTCAGGCCCACATGGAAATGCTCCGGCGTCAGCTCGGCCAGCGGCCCCACATGCAGTGCGCCAGCAGCCACCACCACCGCATCGACGCGGCCAACCTTGGCAAACAAAGCCCGTACCTGCGCGATGTCCTCGATATTGACCTGATGCTGCCCGCCGCGCGCGCCGACCACCACGATCTCATGGCGCTGCCCCAGCTGCTCGACCACGGCGCTGCCGATGGTCCCTGTCCCGCCGATCACGACTACCTTCATGCCGTCGCTCCCCATGCGTGGTAGACCTGCCCGGTCTGCGCGCCATCGACGCTGCGTGCATACGCCAGCGCCACACGCTGCGCAGGCAGCGGCTCGAAGCCGATGAAGAACGGGCCATAAGTCTCCATCGATTCCGTCAGCACGGTCGGGCTGACGGCATTGATGCGTAAGCCGCGCGGCAGCTCGATCGCGGCCGCCCGCGCAAAGCCCTCGACGGCGGAGTTGACCATGGTGGCGCTGACGCCGTTGCGGATCGGCTCATCGGCCACGATGCCGCTGGTGAGCGTGATCGAACCGCCGTCGTTCAGGTATTCCTGCGCCACCAGCGCCACGTTGACCTGCCCCATCAACTTGCTGTTCAGTCCCACATAAAACTGCTCCGGCGTGAAGCCGGCGAGCGGCGCAAAGTGCAATGAGCCGGCCGCCACCACCACCGCATCCACGCGGCCGATCTTGGCGAACAAGGCGCGCACCTGCGCGATATCGGCGATGTCCGCCTGATACTGGCCGCTGGAGGCGCCGACCGTGACGATCTCGTGCCGCTGGCCCAGTTGCTCGACGACTGCCTTGCCGACCGTACCGGCCGCACCTATGACGACTACTTTCATGCTGCTCTCCCTGTGAGTGAAAACACCAGTATCGGCCACAACGTCAAAGGAATAAATAAGCTAACATGACGATCATTACTAACCCACGATTAGCAATCATATGGACAAGCTGCGCAGCATGGAGATCTTCGTCGCCGTCGTCGACGCCGGTAATTTCACGGCG
Source organism: Duganella sp. S19_KUP01_CR8 (assembly GCF_036688705.1). Lineage (NCBI taxonomy): Bacteria > Pseudomonadati > Pseudomonadota > Betaproteobacteria > Burkholderiales > Oxalobacteraceae > Duganella > Duganella sp. S19_KUP01_CR8. The sequence continues at coordinate 157,506 of NZ_JAQQPR010000008.1, forward strand.
GCCGCCAGCGCCTTCCAGCTGTCGCCGGTCATGGTCGGCAAACACATCGCCCACCTGGAGGCCACGCTGGGCGCGCGCCTGCTGACGCGCACCACCCGCCGCCAGAGCCTGACGGAGATCGGCGCGCAGTACGTCGAGCAGTGCCGCGCCATCCTGGCGCAGATCGCCGCCGCCGAAACCGGCGCCGAAGCGATGCGCAGCGTGCCGCGCGGACGGCTGCGCATCACCGCGCCGGTCTCCTTCGGCAGCGAATGGCTGGCGCCCGCGATCAGCGACTACCTGCGCTTGCATCCCGAAGTTGGCGTGGACCTGAACCTCAACGACCGCATGGTCGACATGGTGGAGGAAGGCTACGACGCCGCCGTGCGTATCGGCCCGCTGGACGATTCCGGCATGATCGCTCGCCCGCTGTTCAACTACGCGATGTCGATCTGCGCCTCGCCGGCCTACCTGGAAAAGCACGGCACGCCGCTCACGCCGGACGACCTGGCGCGGCACGAATGCCTGGACTTCATGGTGGGGACGGTGGGGGTGCAGTGGCGCCTGCAATCGGTGCACCAGGTACAGCATGAACGCGGCAAGCGAGAACTGCCGGCCAGCCGCTTCCGCACCAACAGCGGCCAGGCGCTGCGCATGGCCGCGCTCAAGGATTTCGGGATCGTGATGCAGGCCGAGGTGCTGCTGGCGCAGGACATCGCCGCCGGACGGCTGGTGCCGGTGCTATGCGACTACCTGCCGCCGGCGCGGCCGATGCATCTGGTCTACCAGCGCGACCGCCGGGCCACGCCCAAGCTGACCACCTTCATCGACTTCATCGTGGAACGCTTCGGGCCAGCGGCAACACTGCCGCTGGCCTCTTCCGCGTAAGGACGACGCCCGGCATTGCACCGGGCGATAAACACTTTACTGCACTTTACTGCGCCAGCGGCTTGATCGCGCCGTTCTGCGCCACCGTCGCCAGCTGCGCCGACGGCTGCCAGCCCGCCCCCAAGGCGCGCGCCACCGACACCGCCGCCAACAGGCGCTGGGTGTTGATCTGCACCGCCGCGCGGTCGGCCGCCAGCGCGCTGCGCTGCGCGTCGGTCACGTCCAGGTAGGTCGACACGCCACGCTCGTAGCGCGCACGCGCCACCAGGTAGCCGCGCGCCGCCGCCACTTGCGAGGCCGACTGCGCCTCGCCCTGCAACTGGCGCTCCTGCACGTCCGACAATGCGTCTTCCACTTCACGCAAGGCCGTCAACAGCTTGGTCTCGTGATTGGCGATCGCCTCTTCATAGCGCGCTTTCGAAATCGCCAGGTTGGCCTTGTTGCGGCCACCGTCGAAGATCGGCAGCGACAGCGCCAATGGACCGATGCTGAACTGGCGCGAACCGCCCTTGCCCAGTTCCTTCAAGCTCTCCGACGCGTAGCCGAAATTGCTGGTCAACGTCAGCGAAGGATAAAAGGCACCTTCGGCCACGCCGATCTGCGCGTTGGTCGAACGCAGATTGGCCACGCTGCCCGCCAGGTCCGGGCGCTGCGCCAGCAGGCTGGCCGGCAGGCCGACCGGGATCGCCGGTGGCTGCGGCAGCACGGCGGCATTCGCTTTCGGCGCCGTCAGCAGCGCCGACGGCGAAGCGCCGACCAGCGTCGCCAGGCTGTGTTCCAGCAGGTTGCGCTGGCGCTGCACTTCATGCAGGTCGGCCTGCGCATTGGCGCGCTCGATGCGGGCGCGCGATACGTCCAGCTCATTCGACAGGCCGGCGTTGAAGCGCGCCGTGACCAGGTCTTCGGTTTCGCGGCGGGTGTCCAGCGCGCCGTTCAGGATCGCCATCTCGGCGTCCAGGCCGCGCAGCTGCCAGTAGGTGGTGGCCAGTTGCGACGACAGCAGCAACAGCACGCCGTCGCGGTCGGCCTCGGCCACCAATGCCTGCGCATCGGAGGCTTCGACCAGGCGGCGCACGCGGCCCAGCAGGTCGACTTCATACGACAGCGAAGCGCCCACCGAGTAGTTGTTGCCCTTGATCGAACGACCACCCAGCGCCAGGCCTTGCGAGGTCTCGGCCGAGGTGCGCGAGTTCGACACCGAGGTGCTGACGCTCAGCGACGGCTGCTGGCTGGAACGCGACACGCCGGCCTGCTCCAGTGCGATCACCAGCCGCTGCGCCGCGGCCTTGATGCTCGGGTTGTCGCGCAGCGCGGTTTGTTCCAGGCGGTTCAGGGTGTCGTCGTTGAACACGGTCCACCACTGCGCCGGCAGGTGCGCCTGGCTGGCGCCGGCTTGCGGCAGGTGGCGGAACGACGCGTCGGCGACGGTCTTCGGCGCGGCGAAATCGCTGCCGACGGTGGCGCAGCCGGTGACGGCCAGCGTTACGGAAACAGCGAGCGTCAGGCGCTTCAAAGCTGAATTCAACATGGTGTTACCTCATAGTTAAAATTATTCACTCCGTCGTTCCCGCGAAGGCGGGAACCCATACGCAGCATCCCAGCTGGCGTTCTATGGATTCCCGCCTGCGCGGGAATGACGGTTTGCGCTTAGTGCGCGCCGCCACCGCCACTCGAAGGGGCTTTGACTTTGTCCGAGAACCACAGCACGCCGATGCAACCAAACAGCACCATCGCGACCAGGAAGAAGCCGTCGTTATAGGCCATCACATAGGCCTCGCGCCGCACGATGCCGTCGATCGCCTTGAGCGCCATGTCGCCGGCGCTGGTGGCGTCGAAGCCCTTGCTCATGAACGACTGCGTCAGCGCGGCCAGGCGGTCCTGCGTGGCGGCCGCGAAGCCGGTCACCGATTCGCCGATGCGCTGCGAGTGGAAATGCTCGCGCGAAGTCAGCGCGGTGGCCAGCAGCGCGATACCGATCGAACCGCCCAGGTTGCGGGTCATGTTGATCAGGCTCGATGCCGACGGCATGTCCTTCGGCGAGATGCCGTTCATCGCAAAGTTCGACAGGGTCAGCATCACGAACGGCTGGCCCAGCGCCCGCACCACTTGCGACAGCAGCAGCTGGTCGTAGCCGGTGGTGGCGTCCATGTAGGCGTTCATCAGGCAGGAACCGCCGAACAGCAGCAGGCCGAAGGAACACAGGATGCGGTTGTCGACCTTGGACGACAGCTTGGCCACGAACGGCATGATGAACAGCTGCGGCAGGCCGACCCACATGATGACTTCACCGATCTGCATCGGCGAGTAGCCGGCGATCTGGCCCAGGTACAGCGGCAGCAGGAACGACGAGCCATACAGGCCCATGCCCATCGCCATCGACAGCGCGGTGGCGGCGAAGAAGTTGCGCTGGCCGTACAGGCCCAGGTTGACGAAGGGCTGCTTGCGCGTCGCCCCCGTCACCATCCAGCCCAGCAGGCCGATGATCGCCATCGCCGCGAAGGTGATGATGAAGGACGAATCGAACCAGTCCTTGCTGTTGCCCTCTTCCAGGAAGATGGTCAGGCTGCCCAGGCCCAGGGCCATGAAGGCGATGCCCAGCCAATCGGCGTTGAACAGCTGGTTGAGCTGGACCTTTTCCTTGTCCAGGCCGATCGCGATACCGCCGATCAGCAGCACGCCCGGCACCCAGTTGATGTAGAAGATCGACGGCCAGCCATACAGCTCGCTCAGGTAGCCGCCGAAGGTCGGGCCCATCGCCGGCGCCAGCGTCGCCGTCAGGCCGAAGATGGCCATGCCGGTGGCGCGCTTGGACGGCGGCAGTTTGCTCATCACCAGCGTCATCGCCATCGGGATCAGCGCGCCGCCGGTGAAGCCTTGCAGCATGCGGAACACGATCATGCTCGGCAGGTTCCAGGCGAAGCCGCACAGCGTGGAGAAGCCGAGGAACAGCGCGGTGGTGCCCATCATGTAGGCGCGCATGCCGAACACGCGGGTCAGCAGCGCGGTCATCGGAATGACGATGATCTCCGCCACCAGGTAGGCGGTGGCGATCCACGAACCCTCTTCCTGCGTGGCGGACAAGGTGCCGAGGATGTCCTTCAGCGACGAGTTGGTGATCTGGATGTCGAGCACCGCCATGAAGGCGCCCAGCATGCCGGCGGCCACCGCCATCCAGGTGCGGCCGGAGACCTTCTCGCTCGGCATGATCGGCGCGAGCGCAGGTTTCCCCACGCCGCCGGCCGGCGTATCGATTGTGGTGCTAGCCATGACAGGGCTCCTTAGTGCGCGGCTTTGGCTTCAGGCTGATTCACGGCCACTTCGGCGATCGCCGACATGCCCGGCACCAGGCGGCCGCTCAGGGCCTTGACGTCTTCCGGCTTGAAGGTGATCTTGACCGGCACGCGCTGGACGATCTTGGTGAAGTTACCGGTGGCGTTGTCGGCCGGCAGCAGCGCGAACTGGGCGCCGGAGGCTGGCGCGAAGCTGTCGACTTTGCCGATCAGTTCATGGCCCGGAATCGCGTCGATGGAGACTTTGACTTCCTGGCCCGGCTTCAGGTCGGCCAGCTGGGTTTCCTTGAAGTTGGCGGTCAGCCAGACGTTTTCCTGCACGATGGCGGTCAGCTGCTGGCCGGCCGTCACGCGCTGGCCCACTTCGATGCTGCGCTTGCCGATACGGCCGCCGACTGGCGCCAGGATGCGGTTGTAGGCCAGCTGCTGCTGGGCGTCCTTCAATTGCACGCGCAGCACGTTGACCTGCGCCTTGAGCACGTCGCGCGCCGAATGGGCGGCGCTGATCTGGGCCTTGGCGGCGACGGCGTTGTCCTTGCGGGCGGCCAGGTCGGCCACGGCGCTGGCGCGGCCGGCGACGGCGCTATCCAGTTCCGCTTTCGAGACGGCCTTCATCTGGCTGTTATACAGCTGGCCGTAACGTTCGGCGTCCTGCTTGGCGCGCACCAGCTGCGCTTCCGACTGCGCCACCTGGGCGGCGGCGGCGCTGGCCTGGGCCTGGGTCTGGGCGATCTGCGCGTCCGACTGCGCCACTTGCTGTTCGGCGGTGGCGATCTGCGCCTGGATCTGCTCGACCTTCACGTGCTGGTCGAACGGATCCAGCTCGGCGATGACATCGCCTTCCTTGACGATCTGGTTATCGTCGATCAGCACCTTGGTGACCACGCCGGCGATGCGGGCCGATACCGGGTGCACGTGGCCGGCCACATAGGCGTTTTCCGTCTCGACGAAATAATGGCTGCGATACCACATGCGGCCGCCGGCGGCCAAGGCGGCCAGCGCGACGACGGCGGCGATCACCAGCACGCGGGTATTGGACTTGGCCGGGCCGGCTGGCGCAGCAGCGGCAGGCGCCGCAGGCTGGGCAGCGGGTACGGCGCTGAGCACTTTTTGTTCTTGGGTGTGCTGAGTGGACATGTGCAGCTCCAAATAAATGAAATGGGAGAAGTGCATTATTAGCCCGATTTTCGGCAAAGTCAAGAAATGAAACGATTGCATTTCATTTTATTTTGGACTACGATGTCCGCATCCTTTAACATGTCAGCCCATGAAGATCACCGCCAACGCCGCCGCCCTGGAAGAACCGGATTGCCCGGAAGACGCCGCCAATGACTCCCCCGACTCGCCCTGCTACGGCAAGGTGGCCGGCCGCCCGCGCGCGGCCGACAAGGAAGCCCGCTTGCAGGCGCTGCTGCACACGGCGGCCAGGCTGTTCCTGGAAAAGGGCTACAGCAAGGTCAGCCTGGAAATGATCGCCCGCGAGGCCCACGTCGCCGTGCGCACGATCTATGTCAAGTTTGGCGGCAAGGCCGGACTGCTGAACGCCGTCATCACCAACGGCCGCGCGCGTTTCTTCGCCGGCATGACGGACATGCAAGCGGACCCGCGGCCGTTCCGCGAAGTGATGGATGATTTTGCGCTGCGCTTCCTTGAACTGGTGACGGCGCCCGCCTTCGTCAGCCTGCACCGCATGGTGGTGGCCGAGGCCAGGACCACGCCGGAGCTGGCCGACACCTTTTACCAGGCCGGCCCGCTGCGCACCCGCCAGGAATTGATGCGCTTCTTCAGCCGTCCCGACATCCGCGCCCAGTTGCGTCCGGAAATACCGGTAGAGACGCTGGCGGTGCACATGCTAGCCTGCATCATGGGCGACACCATGGTGCGCATGCTGTTCCCAACCGACCAGCCGCCCACCGTCGAAGAACTGCGCGCCCGCGCCACGCAAGGGCTGGACCTGTTCTTCCGCGCCGTGCTGCGTTAGAAGCTGTGCTTTTTTATCATTTGCTCTATACTGTTTTTTTACCCACGGAGCACACATGAGCAAATCGAATCGACTGGACTGGAGCAGACAGGTAACGCTCATGAACGAGCGCATCAAAATGTTCCAGGCCAACCCGGGCCAGGAACAGCTCGACGCCGTCATCCAGGAAATGCAAGCCTACGCGGAAGCCGCGCGCAACGGCGGCATCGAAATCCCGACCCGCTTCACCGTCAACTAAACCGCCGGCGCCGCGCGGCTGTTTATTCGGCTGCGTCGATCGCCTTGCGGGCCCAGACCAGCATCTGCCCGGGATCGTCCAGCAGGAACTCCGGCGCCGTATAGAATTTGCGGACCAGCACCGTGCCCTTCTTCGTCTCGTAGGAAAACGGCGCCGCGCCTTCGGCCTCGAAGCCGGCGCGGGTGGCGTCGTTGACGCGCAGGTACAGCGTGCTGCCCATCACCCACGCGAACTGCAGGCCGTGATACTTGAACGCGCGGCCGCCGAAGAACGCTCCATCCGACACGGCCGCGCCGAGCGGCGCGAATTGCTCGCGCATCCAGCTGACAAATTCGGCGCTGGCGGCCAACTTATTTGCGCGACATCGCGACCAGCGCGTCCAGCACCTGCAAGGTGGCCTGGTCCAGCTGCGGGCGCGGGATGCCTGGGTTGCTGGTGTCGACCATCGAAGGATTGGTCAGGTAGCGGCCGTTGACGATCAGCGTCGGCGTGCTGTTGACTTCATACGTGCTGGCCACGCGGCCGGCGCTTTTCAGCTTGGTGATGACCGAGAACGAGTTATACATGGCCAGGTATTTATCCTTGTCGACGCCGTTCTTGACCGCCCAATCGACGTTGTCCGCATCGCTCTTCAGGCGGCGGCGCTCGACGTGCCAGGTGCTCAGCAGCTTGGCGTGCAGCGACTCTTCCAGCTTCATCGCTTCCAGCGTCAGGAACATATGTGCTTCCGGATCGTTCTCGCCGGTCAGCGGCAGGTGGATGCGGCGGAACACGATGTTGTCGCCCTGCTTTTTCACCCACGCCAGCATGGCCGGCTCCAGCGCGTAGCACGCCGGGCAGTGGTACATGAAGAACTCGATCACCTCGACCTTCTTGCCCTCGGCCAGCACCGGCTGTGGCGTTTTCAGGGTGGTGTACTCGGCGCCGTTCTTCGGCGCGGTGGGCGATGCGAAGGCGGAGCCGGCCAGCAAAGCAGCGGCGGCAACAGCGAGTTTCAGGCGAAGCATGGTTATCCTTTATGAAAAAATCTGCACAGCGAATATAACAGCTTCCCTTACTGTGCGGCGGGCGGATTAAGGCTGCATTAAGTCGGCACTAGGGCTCCACCGGCCGCGCCTCCAGGCCGGCGATGTCCTTCATCAGCGCGATCAGGCGCTGCGCGCCCAAGCCTAGCGGACGATCGTTGAGCCACACCACGTCCACCCACAGGCGCACCTGGTTGCTCATGTGCGCGAAGCCTATGCCCAGCAGCTCGCCGGAGTCCAGTAGCGGCGCCGCCAGCCGGTGCGGCAGATAGGCCCAGCCGACGCCGGCGCGCACCAGGCTCAGTGTCGCCAGGTGGCTGTCGGTGCGCCACAGCTTGCGCGAGATGAGCACGCGCTCGTCCTCGATCCGCGCGTCGCGGCTAACGATGGCGATCTGGCGCATGTCGATCAGGTCCTCCAGCCGGAACTGGCCATTGCGCTCGCGCGCCTGCGGATGCCGCGGCGAGATCACCGCCACCAGCACCTCGCTGCCCAGCTCCTGGAAGCTCTCGCGCTGGTCGATCTGCGGCCGCTCGTAGATCAGCGCCAGCTGCGCGGAGCCGTCGTGCAGCATGCGCAGCGCATCGTTCTGCGGCGCCGACAGCACGTCCACTTCCAGCGACGGGAACTCTTCCGCCAACCGCGCCAACGGATCGCTCCACGGCGCTGACAGCAGTTCGGGCGCGATGGCCAACGTCAGGCGCCGCTCCAGTCCCTGGTGCAGCGACAGCGCGTGCGCCTGCAGGCGGCGCAGCTGGCCGGCCATCTGGCGCGCTTCCGCCTCCAATGCGCGCGCCGACTCGGTGGGCCGTACCTCGCGCGAGGTGCGATCGAACAGCTGCAAATCGAGTTCCGCCTCCAGGTTGGCGATCGCCATGCTGACGGCCGACGGCACCCGCCCCAGCGCCCGCGCCGCTGCGGAAAAAGAACCGTGATCGAGCACGGCGAGAAAGATCGCGATGTTATCGCTGGAGAAGGCCATGCCCCATGCTGTCAGAAAAACTGATAGCTGTCGACTTTTTCAATCAGAAATTTGCTATTAACATGGTCACATCGTATTTAGGAGGAAACATCATGCAAGGATTAAAACGCAAAGTCGTCTATGTATCGCTGTTTGAATTGATCGCCGTCGGCCTGACCAGCAGTGTGCTGGTGCTGCTGATGGGCCATGACGCCGGCCACGCCAGCGTCGCCGCCGTCGCTTCGTCGCTGGTCGCGGTGGTGTGGAACTTCGTTTATAACGGCATGTTCGAAGCTTGGGAAGCACGTCAGACGGTGCGAGGCCGCAGCTGGATGCGCCGTGCCGCGCACGCGCTGGGCTTTGAGGGTGGCCTGATAGTGATCCTGGTGCCGCTGTTCGCCTGGTGGTTGGGCATCTCGCTGTGGGAAGCCTTTGTGCTGGACTTGGGGCTGGTGTTATTCTTTATGTTTTATACCTTTCTCTTCAGCCTGGCCTTCGACCGCATCTTCGGACTGCCGGCATCGGCGCAAGCTTGATTGATCACCCCGGAGTCCACATGGCATTGAAACCGTTCGCGTTCGCAGCACTGGTGTTGGCAATGAGTAGCGCAGGCGCAGCAGCGCTGTCGCCGGTCGAGCAGAAAATCGTCGACGAGGTCAAGGCGCATTCGGAGCAAGGCTTGCAGCTGCTGGAGCGTTCGGTGAACATCAACAGCGGCACCATGAACCATGAGGGCGTGCGCGAAGTCGGCAAGCTGTTTCGCGAGCAGTTCGACCAGCTGGGTTTCACCACCCGCTGGATCGACATGCCGCCCGCCGTCAAGCGCGCCGGCCACCTGCTCGCCACGCGCGAGGGCAAGCAAGGCAAGCGCCTGCTGCTGATCGGCCATCTGGATACAGTGTTTGAAAAAGACAGCCCGGTGCAGCTGTGGAAGCGCGACGGCGCCCGCGTGCGCGGCCAGGGCGTCAATGATATGAAGGGCGGCGACGTGATCATCGTCGAAGCGCTGCGCGCCTTGCAGCGCGTGGGTGCGCTCGATAACACCACGATCACCGTGATATTCAGCGGCGACGAGGAGAGCGCCGGCGATCCGGTAGAGATCTCGCGCGCCGACATGGTCGCCGCCGCCAAGCGCAGCGACATCGCGCTGGCCTTCGAGGCCACGGTGCGCGACAAGAACGGCAAGGACACCGGCACCATCGGCCGCCGCGCCTCGTCGTCGTGGGATCTGGAAGTCAAAGGCAAGCAAGGCCACTCCAGCGGCATCTTCACCGAGAGCGCAGGCTATGGCGCAGTGTACGAAGCGGCGCGCATCGTCGACGGCTTCCGCCAGCAGGTGATCGAGCCTGAGCTGACCTTCAGCCCCGGTTTAATCTTGGGCGGCACCGACGTCGGCCTCGAAGCCAGCGGCACCAAAGGCCAGGCCGCCGGCAAGGGCAACGTCATCGCTCGCACCGCCACCGTGCACGGCGACCTGCGCTACCTGACCAACGAACAACGCGACCGCGCGCACGCGAAGATGAAAGTCATCGTCGCGCAGAACCTGCCTGGCACCAGCGCCAGCATCAGCTTCCACGAATCGTATCCGCCGATGTCGCCGACCGCCGGCAACCTGGCCGTGCTGAAGACCTACTCGCAAGCCAGCGCCGATGCAGGCCTGGGCGAGATCCCTGCCCTGCCGCCAGGCCAACGCGGCGCCGGCGACGTGCAGTTCGTCGCCCCGTTCATCGACAGCCTGGACGGCTTGGGCGCCACCGGCAACGGCGCGCATTCGCCGGACGAAGACCTGGAAATCGCCTCGATCGAACGAGCGACCATCCGCACCGCTATCCTGCTCTACCGCCTCACACGCTAAAGATCAAACTGTGCTGACAAACTGAGTGCTACCATGGGTGAATCCTTCGGGAGGTCACCATGGAAATTTCAACAGTAGTCAACAGCGACGGCACGATTACCATCCCCGCGAAAATAAGGGAAACCTTCGGCATCCCTGAAGGTGCCAAAGTCGAATGCATTATGAATGGCATGCGCTTGGAAATGCGGGTTATGGGTACCAAGCTGCCCATACCAAAATCCAAGCCAGCCAGCGGCTACGGCATGATAAAGAGCAACCGGCCGTCTGTGCCGGTAGACCTGAACATTGGCGATCACATTAAGCCATGATAGGGCTGGACACCAACGTTCTCGCGCGCTATTACATTGACGATAGCGCCGATCTTGAAGCAAAACGCCAACGCCCGCTGGCACAGCGCCTGATCGATTCAGACCAACCACTATCTGTCTGCAAAACAGTAATAGTCGAGTTGGAATGGATAATGCGAGCAAGTTACAGCTTGAAGCGTCCAGCGATCATCATCGTGTTTCGACATATGCTGAGCTTGCCCCATATGACGGTTGAGGATCGCCCATCCTTCACTCAAGCGCTTGCAAATTACGAACGCGGAATCGCTTTCGCTGACGCCTTGCATCACGCTAGCTATCAAAGCTGCGATAGCATGGCTTCATTTGACGACCGCAAATTCGCGCGCCGCGTCGCCGCGTTGGGCCTCCACCCACCTGTGACCATACCGTGATCCTGATCTATCGACTCAGGCGCTCAGCTTCGGAGCTTGGTCACCCATTCTCGCGAATTCCTTGCTGCCCCACCCATCAGCGTGCCTCGACGGTGCGCTTCATCGCATCCAACCCCTGCTCTATCATGGTGGCGACGGCGGGCGCCATGCTGTCGGGCAGCAGGTCGGCGATCCACACCAGCCGGCTGCCGTGCGCACCTTCGCCGAAGACCTGCGCGGAGGCGTTGTGATGGCTCAGCCGTCCACCCGCCGCCGACCAGGCCACGCGGTGGTCCTCATCACTGACGGCGACGATCACTTCCCGCACCGTCATGCCGTTGGCAAAGGTCACCATGCGCGCCGCGCCGTCCGGCTCCAGCTTGCAATCGGTGACGAAGCCCTGCACCAGCCGAGTATGCAACGCGCCCACGTCGCGTAGCGCATCCCACAGCTGCTCCGGTGGGACGCCAATGTCGATTTCCTTGCGTATCGATGCCATATCGTTCTCCGTCATGCGGCGAGCCTCGGACCTGCCGGGGCGACGTCATAAGTGTAGCCCCCTAAGTAGAAACTCGTCGCGAGCTTCGGGGTCACCCATTCTCGCGCAGCGCGCGCCGGATCGCGACCATTTGGTGGCGATGAAATCTCGTAGACCAAAATCGTCAGTACATAGTAGATTTCAAGCGTTCGGGCAAGTCGGCATCGTATTTTAGGCCGTCAATTGCCCCATCACTCACCTCCGCCAGAATCTTCCCTGGACTCGGCAGATCATCGCGGGCGACGTGCCTGGAATGATCCCAAAGGCTCGACCGCAGCACAGCACGGGAGCACTGGAAGAAAACAGCTTCAACCTTTATCACCAACACGGACCGAGGGGGCTTCCCATCAACACAAAACGTCGTAAGCAAGTCTGGGTCGAGGTGGATCGATGCTTTGCCCACAACCCTAAGTGTTTCCCCAATCCCAGGTATCAGGAACAGGAGAGCAACGCGCGGGTCATGAAGAATATTGCGCAAGCTATCTATCCGGTTGTTTCCCCGCCGGTCCGGTAGGAGCAAGGTGTTCTCATCGTGAATGCGGACGAATCCGGCCGAGTCGCCTCGCGGCGACAGATCCATTCCTTCTGATCCACTTGTTGCGAGGAGTACAAAGGGCGCAGCCTCGATAAATTTCCGATACTGTGGATGCACGTAGGCGACTTCCTTCTTAACCGATGCCGCAGCAGGCGCACCATAAAGTCTCTCAAGCGTATCGATATCTGAGACGGCATAATTCGGGTCAAGCTGGATCATGTTGGTCTACCTTTTCATTATAAAAACCCGGAACGCTGACTTGGCAGTGCTTTGGCGCTAGGACTTTAGCCGACCAGCGCACCCATCGCCAAGGCGGCCAACACACCGAGGATCGCGATCAGGCCGTAGGCGATCAGCGCCAGCATGGCGGCGCCTTTGGCCGCCAGCGGTTCACCGCCCGCAGAGCGCGCACGCGGGGCCAGGTACCACGCGCCGATGCCGACCTGGATCACCATGCCGGCGGCGATCGATACCAGCAGCGGAATTGCGTTGCCCGACAAGCGATTCAGCAGCGTGCCGGCTCCCAGCACCGTCAACAGAATCAGGCTGAAGATGCAGGCGTCGCGCCAGCTCAGGAGCGCGCGTTTGTACAGGAAGGCCGCGAGCTTGACGAGGCTGGTGTACAGCGCGATCGACAGCAGCAGCGGAATGAACGACAGTATTGAAGACATCTTGAAAGCCTATAAAAAAACCGGGAACAAGTCCCGGTTTCGTGTTGCTACGTTGCTTAGCGCTTGCGTGGCGGAGGCAGGTCGGTGCAGACGCCTTCGTACACTTCGGCGGCCATGCCGATCGACTCGCCCAAGGTCGGGTGCGGGTGGATCGTCTTGCCGATGTCGGTGCCGTCGCAACCCATCTCGATCGCCAGCGCGATCTCGCCGATCATGTCGCCGGCGTGCGTGCCGACGATGGTGCCGCCGATGATGCGGTGCGTTTCAGCGTCGAACAGCAGCTTGGTGAAGCCCTCGGCGCGGCCATTGGCCACGGCGCGGCCGCTTGCTGCCCAAGGGAAGTGGCCCTTCTCGACCTTGATGCCCTTGGCTTTCGCTTCGTCTTCGGTGATGCCGGCCCATGCCACTTCCGGATCGGTATAAGCCACCGATGGAATCACCTTCACATCGAAGTGCGACTTCTGGCCCGCTGCAGCTTCCGCCGCCACGTGGCCTTCGTGCACCGCCTTGTGCGCCAGCATAGGCTGGCCCACCAGGTCGCCGATGGCGAAGATGTTCGGCACGTTGGTGCGCATCTGGCTGTCGACCGGGATGAAGCCGCGATCGGACACGATCACGCCAGCCTTGTCGGCGGCGATCTTCTTGCCGTTCGGGCTGCGGCCCACTGCGACCAGCACCAGATCGTAGACCTGCGGGGCTGGCGCGGTGGCGCCGGCTTCCGCCGCTTCGAAGGTGACTTTGATCCCTTCCGGCAGCGCTTCAACGCCGACCGTTTTGGTCTTGGTCATGATGTTGTCGAAGCGCTTCTCGTTGAACTTCTGCCAGACCTTGACCGCATCGCGGTCGGCGCCTTGCATCAAGCCGTCCATCATTTCGACCACGTCGATGCGCGCGCCGAAGGTCGAGTACACGGTGGCCATTTCCAGGCCGATGATGCCGCCGCCGATGACCAGCATGCGTTTCGGGATCTGGCGCAGTTCCAGCGCGCCGGTCGAATCGACGATGCGTGGATCTTCCGGCACGAACGGCAGCTTCACCACGGCCGAACCGGCAGCGATGATGGCCTGCTTGAACTGCACCACTTTCTTGGTGCCGTCGCCGGCCGTGACTTCGATGTGGTTCGCGCTCAGGAACTGGCCGACACCGGTGACGACTTGCGTCTTACGGGCTTTGGCCATGCCGGCCAGGCCGCCGGTCATGTTCTTGATGACGCCTTCCTTGTACTTGCGTACCTGGTCGATGTCGATGGTCGGCTTGGCGAAGGTGACGCCGGTGTTGGACATGTGCGAGGTTTCGTCGATCACCGATGCCACGTGCAGCAGCGCTTTCGATGGAATGCAACCGACGTTCAGGCACACGCCGCCCAGCGTTTCGTAACGCTCGACGATCACTGTGTTCAAGCCCAGGTCCGCGGCGCGGAACGCGGCGGAGTAACCGCCAGGACCGCCGCCCAGTACCATCATGTCGCAGTCGATGTCGACCTGGCCGGCATAGCTGCCACCGGCTGGTGCGGCGATCGGCGCGGCTGGCGCGGCAGGTGCTGCGGCCGGAGCCGGAGCCGGAGCTGCAGCAGCGGGCGCCGGCGCGGCGGCAGGAGCCGCAGCGGTCGAACCAGCGGCAGCTTCAACCACCAGCATCAGCGAGCCTTCCTTGACCTTGTCGCCAACCTTGACCTTGATTTCCTTGACCACGCCAGCGTGCGAGGATGGAACCTCCATGCTGGCCTTGTCCGATTCAACGGTGATCAGCGACTGGTCGGCCTTGATCGTATCGCCAACCTTGACCATCACCTCGATCACTTCAACTTCTGCGAAGTCGCCGATGTTCGGCACTTTCACTTCTGTGCTCATAGTCGCTCCTTACAGCAGAATTTTGCGCATGTCGCCGAGCACTTCGCTCAGGTACACGGAGAAGCGAGCACCCATCGCGCCGTCGACCACGCGGTGGTCGTAGGACAGCGAGGTACCCATCATCAGGCGAGGCTGGAATGCCTTGCCGTCCCACACCGGCTTGATCGATGCCTTGGACAGGCCAAGGATCGCCACTTCCGGCGCGTTGACGATAGGCGTGAAGTGCGTGCCACCAATGCCGCCCAGCGACGAGATGGTGAAACTGGCGCCCTGCATGTCGGTCGGTTTCAGCTTGCCTTCGCGTGCTTGCAGCGACAGCTCGGTCATTTCGCGAGCGATCTGCGAGACCGATTTCTGGTCCGCGCCCTTGATCACAGGTACCACCAGGCCGTTCGGCGTATCGGCTGCGAAGCCGATGTTGTAGTACTGCTTGAGGATCAGGTTTTCACCCTTCTCATCCAGCGACGCGTTAAACGCCGGGAACTTCTTCAGCGCGGCGACCGCTGCCTTGATGACGAAGGCCAGCATGGTCAGCTTGGCCGCGTCCTTGTTCTTGGCGTTGGCGTTGTTGGTCTCGACGCGGAACGCTTCCAGGTCGGTGATGTCGGCATCGTCGAACTGCGTGACGTGCGGGATCATGACCCAGTTGCGGTGCAGATTAGGACCGCTGATTTTCTTGATGCGCGACAGCGGCAGCAGTTCGGTCGGACCGAATTTGCTGAAGTCGATCACCGGCCATGGCAGCACGCTCATGCCGCCGTTGCCGCCGGCTGGAGCCGAAGCGCCGGCAGGTGCAGCGGTGGTACCAGCCATCACGCCCTTGACGTAGTTCTGCACGTCCAGCTGGTTGATGCGGCCTTTAGGACCGGAGCCAGGCACTTTGCCCAGATCCACGCCCAGTTCGCGGGCGAACTTGCGGATCGACGGCGATGCGTGCGCCAGTTTTCCGGTTTGGACCGAGCCTTGCGATACAGGTGCGGCAGCAGCGGCAGCAGCAGGCGCCGGCGAAGGTGCAGCGGCGGCTGGAGCGGCGGCAGCAGGTGCGGCAGCGGCAGCGGCAGGAGCCGGAGCAGCAGCACCGCCCGTAGCCTCAACCACCAGCACCACCGAACCCATGGCAACCTTATCGCCAACCTTGATCTTCACTTCCTTCACCACACCAGCGTGCGACGAAGGGATTTCCATGCTGGCCTTGTCCGATTCAACGGTCAGCAGCGATTGATCGACCTTGATCGTGTCGCCAACCTTGACCATCACTTCGATGACTTCAACTTCCTTGAAGTCGCCGATGTCCGGCACCTTGACGTCGACCGGGCCGGCCGAAGCTGCCGGAGCCGGTGCAGGTGCGGCAGCAGCGGCGGGCGCCGGTGCTGGAACCGCGGCGGCTGGTGCAGGTGCGGCAGCGGCAGCAGGAGCCGCGGCGCCAGCGCCTTCAGCTTCCAGCAACAGCAGCAGCGAACCCATGGCCACCTTGTCGCCGACCTTGACCTTGATTTCCTTGACCACGCCAGCGGCGGACGAAGGAATCTCCATGCTGGCCTTATCCGATTCAACGGTAATCAGCGACTGGTCTACTTTAATCGTATCGCCTACTTTGATCATCAACTCGATGATTTCAACTTCCTTGAAATCACCGATATCCGGGACTTTAACTTCCACAATGCTCATAGCGTCTGCTCCGTTCTAATTATTGGGTCACCGGATTTGGCTTGTTGGCGTTCAGGCCGTACTTGACGACTGCCTGCTCCACCACCTTCGCGTCGATCTTGCCTTCTTCCGCCAGCGATTTCAGCGCAGCGACCGTGATGTAGTAACGGTTCACTTCGAAGAATTCACGCAGCGCGGCGCGGGTGTCCGAACGGCCGAAACCATCGGTGCCCAGCACGCGGTAGGTGCGGTCTTTAGGAATGAAGGCGCGGATCTGTTCAGCAAACGCACGCATGTAATCGGTCGTCGCAACGATAGGGCCGCTCGTATCCTTCAGCAGCTGCGCCACGTACGGCACGCGTTGTTCCTTGGTCGGGTTGACCAGGTTCCAGCGCTCTGCGTCCTGGCCGTCGCGGGCCACCAGCGTCAGCGATGGAGCGGACCACACGTCGGCGGCGATGTTCCAGTCGTTCTTCAGCAGTTCGGCCGCGAAGATCGATTCACGCAGGATGGTGCCGGAGCCGATCAGCTGCACGCGCTGCTTGGCTTTCTCGTCGCCTTTCTGCAGCAGGTACATGCCCTTCAGGATGCCCTCTTCCTGGCCAGGCTTGATGCCTGGGTGTGGATAGTTCTCGTTCATGATGGTGATGTAGTAGAACACATCTTCCTGATTTTCCACCATGCGGCGCAGACCATCCTGAACGATCACGGCGATTTCGTGACCGAAGGTCGGATCGTAAGGCATGCAGTTCGGTACAGCCGCTGCGAACAGATGGCTATGGCCGTCTTCGTGCTGCAGACCTTCGCCGTTCAGCGTCGTGCGGCCGGCGGTGCCGCCCATCAGGAAGCCACGGGCGCGCATGTCGGCGGCGGCCCATACCAGGTCGCCGATACGCTGCATGCCGAACATCGAGTAGTACGTGTAGAACGGGATCATCACGCGGTTGTTGGTCGAGTACGAGGTCGCCGCGGCGATCCACGAGCTCATACCACCGGCTTCGTTGATACCCTCTTGCAGGATCTGGCCGGCCTTGTCTTCGCGGTAGTACATGACCTGGTCTTTATCGACCGGCTCATACAACTGGCCTTGCTGGTTGAAGATACCAACCTGGCGGAACAGGCCTTCCATACCGAAGGTACGCGACTCATCGACCAGCACCGGCACGATACGCTGGCCCAGGCTAGGATCTTTCAGCAGCGTGGTCAGGATACGCACGAAGGTCTGGGTGCTCGATACTTCGCGGCCTTCTGCGGTCGCATCCAGCACGTTCTGGAAGGCGCTCAGTGGCGGCACAACCAGCTTCTCGTCGGCTTGCATGCGGCGGGCCGGCAGGTAGCCGCCCAGCGCTGCACGGCGCTCGTGCAGGTACTTGATCTCCGGCGCGTCGTCGGCAGGCTTGTAGAACGGGATGTCGGCCAGTTGGTCGTCCGGAATAGGGATCGAGTAGCGGTCGCGCATTTCGCGCACGGCTTCGTCGGTCAGCTTTTTGGTGTTGTGCGCGGTGTTGCGCGCTTCGCCGTGCTTGCCCATGCCGAAGCCCTTGATGGTTTTCACCAGCAGGACGGTCGGTTGACCTTTGTGTTCCTGTGCAACCTTGAAGGCGGCATAGATCTTGTGCGGATCATGGCCGCCGCGGGTCAGGCGCCAGATGTCGTCGTCGGTCATGTTGGCGACCATCTCCAGCAGCTTAGGGTGCTTGCCGAAGAAGTTCTTGCGCACGTAGGCGCCGTCTTTGGCCTTGTAGTTCTGGTATTCGCCGTCGATGGTTTCCATCATCACTTTGCGCAGGATGCCGTCTTTGTCCTGCTTCAGCAGCGCGTCCCAACCCGGGCCCCAGATGACTTTGACGACGTTCCAGCCGGCGCCGCGGAAGTCCGCTTCCAGCTCTTGAATGATCTTGCCGTTGCCGCGCACCGGGCCGTCCAGGCGTTGCAGGTTGCAGTTGACGACGATGACCAGGTTGTCCAGGTTCTCGCGCGCGGCCATGCCGATTGCGCCCAGCGATTCCGGTTCGTCCATCTCGCCGTCGCCGCAGAATGCCCAGACTTTACGGTCGGTGGTGTCGGCGATCGAGCGCGCGTGCAGGTACTTCAGGAAGCGCGCCTGGTAGATCGCCATCAACGGGCCCAGGCCCATCGACACGGTCGGGAACTGCCAGAAGTTCGGCATCAGTTTCGGGTGCGGATACGAGGACAGGCCCTTGCCGTCGACTTCGCGACGGTAATGGGTCAGCTGCTCTTCGGACAGGCGGCCTTCGAGGAAGGCGCGGGCGTACACGCCTGGCGAGGAGTGGCCCTGGATGTACAGCAGGTCGCCGCCGTGGTTTTCGCTCGGCGCTTTCCAGAAGTGGTTGAAGCCGATGCCCAGCATGTTGGCCAGCGAGGCGAACGAGGACAGGTGGCCACCGAGGTCGCCGTCGACGCGGTTGGCCTTGACGACCATCGCCATGGCGTTCCAGCGCATCCACGAGCGCAGCTTCTCTTCGTATTCCAGGTTGCCTGGGCAATGGGTTTCGAGGTGGGCGGGGATGGTGTTGACGTAAGCGGTATTGGCGGAGAACGGGATGTCCGAGCCGCTTTGGCGGGCCAGGTCGATCAGGCGTTCCATCAGGTAGTGAGCACGTTCAGGGCCCTCTTGTTCCAGCACTGCGGCCAGTGCGTCCAACCATTCTTTGGTTTCTTGCGAATCAGGGTCGGTGTTTGCCGTTACCTGGTCAAGTTGAGCTGACATGTATTAAGTCTCCTGAGTTTGAGTGCTGAACTAACGCTGATTATTTACCAATACTTCAATGCCGTGTGCGATTCTAACAGCACTTTTCCGCTTTTTCAAATTACGATACGTCATTTCGTATCGTGAAATCTCACCATGGGAATTTTGTGCGTCGCAGCATGACTAAGCCGTCGGAAACGAGGCGCGGGGCGCGCTGCGGCTTTATAATCCTGCTTTCCTCTCCAACCTGGTTAAATCATGCCTGCTCAACTGATCGACGGAATCGCCCTCTCCCAAAAACTGCGCGCGGAAATTGCTGCACGTGCTGCCGCCCTCACCGCCAAAGGCAAACAGCCCGGCCTGGCCGTGATCATCGTCGGCGACGACCCGGCCAGCCACGTGTACGTGCGCAACAAGGTCAAGGCTTGCGAGGACGCCGGTTTCTATTCGTTGAAGGACCAGTACCCTGCCGACCTGAGCGAAGCCGCGCTGCTGGAGCGCATCGCCGCGCTGAACGCCGATCCGGCCATCCACGGCATCCTGGTGCAAATGCCGCTGCCCAAGCACATCGACCCGCACAAGGTCATCGAAGCGATCTCCACCAAGAAAGACGTGGACGGCTACTCGGTGCTGAGCGCCGGCGAGCTGATGGCCGGCCTGGACGGTTTCCGCCCGTGCACGCCGTATGGCTGCATGAAGCTGATCGAAAGCACCGGCGTCAACCTGCGCGGCAAGCACGCGGTGGTCATCGGCCGCAGCAACACCGTCGGCAAGCCGATGGCGCTGCTGCTCTTGCAAGCCAACGCCACCGTCACCATCTGTCATAGTGCGACGCTGGACCTGGGCCTGTACACCCGCCAGGCCGACGTTGTTGTGGCCGCAACCGGCCGCCGCAATACGCTGACCGCTGATATGGTGAAGCCGGGCGCGATCGTCATCGACGTCGGCATCAACCGTGACGACGCGGGCAAGCTGTGCGGCGACGTCGATTTCGCCGGCATCAAGGAAGTGGCATCGCACATCACGCCGGTACCAGGCGGCGTGGGCCCGATGACCATCACCATGCTGCTGATGAACACCGTCGAAGCGGCCGAGCGCACTTAACCCGACAAGTCGGGGTCTGACCCCGCACGGGGTCAGCCCCCTGTCGCCGCCGTGCGGGGTAAGCGATTCCCGCGAGCGTACGTAACCATTATTGGAACTGATATGACTACAGATAACCCGCTTCTCGACTTTTCCGGCCTGCCGCGTTTCGATGCGATCAAGCCCGAGCACGTCACCCCGGCCATAGCCTCCCTGCTGGCCAAGAGCCGCGCCGTGGTCGAGCAACTGGAAGCGCCGTCCGAGCAGGTGACGTGGGATAACTTCGTCACCCCGCTGGAAAACGCCACCGAGCTGCTGGGCCGCGCCTGGGGCATCGTCAGCCATCTGAACAATGTGGTCGATACGCCCGAACTGCGCGCCACCTACAACGACAATCAACCGAAAGTGACCGAGTTCTGGACCGCGCTGGCCCAGAACGAAGCGCTGTTCGGCAAGTACAAAGCGCTGCGCGCGTCGGCCGGCTTCGACAACCTGTCGCCGGCCCGCAAGCGCATCATCGACAACGCCGTGCGCGATTTCCGCATGGGCGGCGCCGAACTGCCTGCCGATAAAAAAGAACGCTTTGCCGACATACAGGAAGAACACGCGTCGGTCTCGACCCGCTTCTCCGAAAACGTGCTCGACGCCACCAACGACTACAAGCTGCTGGTGGCCGACGAGGCCGATCTGGCCGGCCTGCCCGCCGACGTGAAGGCCGCCGCGCGCGCCGCCGCCGAAAAGGAAAGCAAGGCAGGCTACGAATTCTCGCTGCACTTCCCGTCCTACTTCCCTATCCTGCAATTCGCCGACAAGCGCGAACTGCGCGAGACCATCTACCGCGCCAACGCCACCAAGGCCTCCGAGCAGGGCGAAGTGTTCAGCAAGAAGGAAGACTGGGACAACACGCAAAACATCGTCACGCTGCTGAAGCTGCGCGACGAGGAAGCCAAGCTGCTGGGCTACAAGAACTTCGCCGAAGTCTCGCTGGTGCCGAAGATGGCGCAATCGCCGGACCAGGTGATCGCCTTCCTGGAAGACCTGGCCAAGCGCGCCCGCCCGTTCGCCGAGCAGGACCTGGCCGAACTGAAAAAATTCGCACAGGAGGAACTGGGCATAGCCGAACTGAAAGCCTGGGACATCCCCTACGCTTCCGAGAAACTGCAAGAGCGCCGCTACGCCTTCTCGGCGCAGGAAGTGAAGCAGTACTTCCCTGAACACAAAGTGGTCGACGGCCTGTTCCGCCTGATCCAGAACCTGTTCACGGTCGAGATCAAGCCGGACGACGCGCCGGTATGGCACAAGGACGTGCGCTTCTTCCGCATCGAACGCAACGGCAAGCTGATCGGCCAGTTCTACCTCGACCTGTACGCGCGCGCCGGCAAGAGCGGCGGCGCCTGGATGGACGACGCCCGCGGCCGCCGTGCCGAGGAAGAAAAAGTACAAACCCCGGTCGCCTACCTGACCTGCAACTTCACCGAGCCTGCGGTGGTGGATGGCGTCGCACAACCGTCGCTGTTCACGCACGATGAAGTGATCACGCTGTTCCACGAATTCGGCCACGGCCTGCACCACATGCTGACGCAGGTGGACGAGCTGGGCGTATCCGGCATCTCCGGCGTCGAATGGGACGCGGTGGAACTGCCGTCGCAATTCATGGAAAACTTCTGCTGGGAATGGGAAGTGCTGGAACACATGACCTCGCACGTCAGCACTGGCGAAGCGCTGCCGCGCGCGCTGTACGACAAGATGCTGGCCGCGAAGAATTTCCAGTCCGGCCTGCAGACCTTGCGCCAGGTGGAATTCTCGCTGCTGGACATGCACCTGCACTACGACTACGACGCCAGCACCGGCCAGACCGTGCAGCAACTGATCGACGAAGTGCGCGCCAAGTTCGCGCTGATCGTGCCGCCGGCGTTCAACCGTTTCCAGAACTCCTTCGGCCACATCTTCTCCGGCGGCTACGCGGCGGGCTACTACAGCTACAAGTGGGCCGAGGTGCTGTCGGCCGACGCCTACGCCGCGTTCGAAGAAGCCAAGGCGCTGGGCCCGGAGGCCACCACCGCAACCGGCAAGCGCTATCTGCAGGAGATCCTGTCGGTAGGCGGCTCACGCCCTGCGCTGGAATCGTTCACGGCCTTCCGTGGCCGCGAGCCCAGCATCGACGCGCTGCTGCGTCACAGCGGCATGGCGGCCTGATCATGAAGCGGCTGGCCGCCCTCACTATCGCGCTGCTGTGCCTCGGCACGGCCAGCGCCCAAGTGTACAAATGGGTCGACGACAAGGGCGTGACCCACTACAGCGACCAGCCGCCGCCGCCATCGGCGCCGACCAAAACAAAAGTTGAAGTGAAATCGTTTTCCACCGGCGGAGCTTCGGTGGAGCTGCCGCAGGAACTGGCCGACGCCGTACGCAACCGCCCGGTCACGCTGTACACCACGGCCCAGTGCGACGGCTGCAGCAACGCCCGCGCCATGCTGATGGCGCGCGGCATACCTTTCAATGAAAAAACCATCACCACCGTCGACGACCAGCTAGCGTTGAAGAAGGCCGGCGGCAACGGCCATCTGCCGCTGCTGTTGGTCGGCCGCAGCAAGCTGACGGGCTTCGAACAGAACAGCTGGGATGTGTTGTTAAGCGACGCCGGTTATCCGCTGGAAAAACGCTTGCCACCGAATTATCAATATCCGGCGCCGGTTTCCGCCGCGCCGCCACCAGCACCGCCACCCGAAGCGGTGCGCCCCGTGCCGGAGCTTGCCAAGCCCCTGCCACCGGTCAATGCGCCACCCGGCTTCCAGTTCTAGAATTGGCGTTCGGTAGCAACATCGGTGCCAGCGCCAAAAATAATTTTCGAATAAACTGGGATCAGGCGGCACCTTGCCGCATGCACTTCCCCTCTACAGAACAGATCAAAACAGCTATGACACGCATCGATTTCCACACCAACGTGCCGGACAAAATCGCCTATGCCTGCCGCCTCGTGCGCAAGGCCTGGGGGGCGAACAAACGCGTGGTGCTAATGGCAGACGATGAGGCGCAACTGGCAGAACTTAACGCGGCGATGTGGACATTTTCCCCTGCCGACTTCCTGCCCCATGTGCTCGCCGGCGATGCACTCGCCGCGCACACGCCAATCATTCTCACGGACAACGATGAGGCAGAATTACCACACAAAGATTTATTGGTAAATTTGTCGCGCCGCGCGCCTTCCGGGGTCGCGCAATTCGAGCGCATGATCGAAGTAATTTCCTCCGATGAGGATGACGCGGCCGCAGGCCGCAAGCGCTATGTCGCATACAAGCAGCAAGACTATCCACTTACCCACTTTGTCACAGGAAAATCATGAGCCAAGCCCAATCGTTTGACGCCAGTATCCCTGTATTGACGGAAGTCCTGAAGGCCGAGCCGCTGGGCGATGAACTGCTGCCCGGCGAGGCCGCTTCCGGTACCCGCTCCACCTTGTCCAAGCGCGCTGAAATGGCGGCCGAGCTGGAAGCCGACGCCATCGACAACTGGAGCGATGCCGAATGGGCGATGATGGAGCATCGCCTGTCCGAACGCATCATGCACCAGCTGCAATCGCGCGTCGATTTCGTGCTGGAGCAGCGCATCAAGGATTGCATGGCCGAAGTCCTGACCCACGCCCTGCACGGCCTGACCAACGAAATCCGCATCGGCCTGCACGACACCATCGAGAAAATCGTCGCCCGCGCCGTCTCGCAAGAGCTGACGCACCTGCAGGCCAAAAAGTAAGAATTCCCCTCCCGGTCCGTTCCCATTTCTGGTGCACGGACCGCACTCTCCCAGCGCGGCGCGCATCAAAACCGGGAAATGCCACTTAAAAGTGCGAATCCCTGCGAATCTCCCTTTGCGATAAGAATAATTTGTTGTACCTTTTGGCCTTGCAGAAAAAATTCTGCGGCGTTCATGAGACACCGTCGCTTATTCAACCACTGGAGAATGCATATGCAGTTCAAGACCAAATTCATTCCACTCGCCATCGCACTGGCTTTTGCTGGCAGCGCCGGCGCGCAAGAAGTGATCAAGATCGGCCACGTCGCGCCGGTCTCCGGTCCGTCCGCGCACCTGGGCAAGGACAATGAAAACGGCGCCAAGATGGCCGTCGAAGAATTGAACGCCAAAGGCATCAAGATCGCCGGCAAGCCGGTCAAATTCGTCCTCGTGCTGGAAGACGACGGCGGCGATCCGAAACAGGGCACGGCGGTCGCGCAGAAGCTGGTCGATGCCAAAGTCAACGGCGTGATCGGCCACCTGAACTCCGGCACCACCATCCCTGCCTCGAAGATCTACTTCGACGCCGGCATCCCGGAAATTTCGCCAGCGACCACCCAGACCAAATATACGCAACAAGGCTTCAACTCGGTATTCCGCGTGGTCGCCAATGACGCCAAGCTGGGCGGCACGCTGGGCGGCTATGCAGTCGGCAAGATGGGCGTGAAGAAAATCGCCGTCATCGACGACCGTACCGCCTACGGCCAGGGCGTGGCGGAAGAGTTCATCAAGGGCGCCAAGAAGGCGCTGCCAGGCGTGCAAATCGTCGGCAAGGAATTCACCACCGACAAGGCCACCGACTTCAACGCCATCCTGACCACCATCAAGGGCAAGAATCCCGACCTGATCTTCTTCGGCGGCATGGACTCGGTAGGCGGCCCGCTGCTGCGCCAGATGAAGGCGCTGGGCATCCAGGCCAAGTACATGGGCGGCGACGGCCTGTGCACCGAATCGCTGCCTAAGCTGGCCGGCGCCGACGCGGTCAAGGTCGTTACCTGCGCCGAAGCCGGCGGTGTGCCGCCTGAGCTGCAAAAGAACATGGACGACTTCCATGCGCGCTACAAGAAGAAGTACAACATGGACGTGCAACTGTACGCGCCATACGTGTACGACTCGGTGATGACGATGGCTGCCGCGATGCAGGCCGCTAACTCGGCAGAGCCTGCCAAGTACCTGCCGTTCCTGCAAAAGATCAAGTATCAGGGCGTGACCGGCCTGATCGAGTTCGATGCCAAGGGCGACATCAAGGATGGTTCGCTGACGATGTACAACTACAACAACGGCACCAAGACCATTACCTCGGTCATCAAGTAAAGCATGCACCACCAATAAAAAAACGCGCCGATGGCGCGTTTTTTACTTTCTACTGCGGCGCTGATTATTTCTGCGCCAGCACCCATTTCACCAGGGTCTTCGCTTCAGCATCGGTCACTTGCGGATTGGCTGGCATCGGGATCGCGCCCCAGGCGCCGGAACCGCCCTTGATCACTTTGGTGACCAGCTTGGCTTCCGCGTCTTTCTGGCCGGCGTACTTGGCGGCGACATCCTTGTAGGCAGGGCCGACCAGCTTGGTGCTCACGGCGTGGCAGGCCAGGCAGTTCTTGGCTTTTGCCAGGTCCATGCCCGCGTCCGCCATCGCGGCTTGCGACGCGAATGCCGATGCGACCACCATGCCAACCATCATCAAATTACGTTTCATTGTCTTCTCCAGGTAAGTGCTACTCAATTCTGCCAACAATTCTACCGTGTTTTCCCAGTGCACATTAAACGCCATACCGCATATGCCCGTTGACCAATAATAGAATATTGCTGCCCGTAAAGCCATTTTCTTTGTAAGATGACGTAACTGGAGGAACACATCATGCCTATCATCTTGGTGATCTTGGCCCTGTGCGGGCTGCGGTATTTTGAAGTGTGGAAGTTCGCCCTGCTGTCCTGGTGGTGGATTATCGGGCTGATGGTGTTCGCCTTCGTGTGGTTCGAGTTCCTGGAACCGATGCTGGGCCTGGACAAACGCAAGGCACACGACGAAGACGAAAAGCGCCGCAAGGCGCGCGTGAAGCAGAATTTCGACAAGAAATAATAACGTGTCATTCCCGCGTAGGCGGGAATCCATACTGAGCCACCAATTCGGCGCTCTATGGATTCCCGCTTTCGCGGGAACGACGCGAGACCTTAGCGCTTGATCTGCGACAGATCGCGCACGGCGCCGCGGTCGGCCGACGTGGTCAGCGCCGCGTAGGCTTGCAGCGCCTGCGACACATAGCGCTGACGATTGACCGGCTTCCACGCCGCATCACCCTTGGCCTCCATCGCCGCGCGACGCGCCGCCAGGTCGGCATCGCTGATGCGCAGGTTGATGGTGCGGTTCGGGATATCGATATCGATCATATCGCCCTCTTCCACCAGGCCGATCGCGCCGCCCTCCGCCGCTTCCGGCGAAGCATGGCCGATCACCAGTCCCGACGAACCACCCGAGAAACGGCCATCGGTCAACAGCGCGCAAGCCTTGCCCAGGCCCTTGGACTTGATGTACGACGTCGGATACAGCATCTCCTGCATGCCAGGGCCTCCCTTCGGACCTTCGTAGCGGATGATGACCACATCGCCTTCATGCACGGTATCGCCAAGGATGCCTTCAACCGCGGCGTCCTGGCTCTCGAACACGCGCGCCTTGCCGCTGAATTTCAGAATGCTCTCATCAACGCCAGCCGTCTTCACGATGCAGCCGTTCTGCGCCAGGTTGCCGTACAAGACAGCCAGGCCGCCGTCCTGCGAATAGGCGTGCGCCTTGTCGCGGATGCAGCCGGTGCTGCGGTCGGTGTCGAGCGCATCGTAGCGTTCCGATTGCGAGAACGCCGTCTGCGTCGGCACGCCGCCAGGCGCGGCGCGGAACAGCTGGTGCACGGCAGGGTCGTCGCTGCGCTTGATGTCGTTGCGTTCGATCGCATCGCCCAAGGTCGGCGCATGGATGGTCGGCAGCGAGGTGTCCAGCAAGCCGGCGCGCGCCAGTTCGCCCAGGATCGCCACGATGCCGCCGGCGCGGTGCACGTCTTCGATGTGGTATTTATCGGTCATCGGCGCGACCTTGCACAGGCATGGCACTTTGCGCGAGATGCGGTCGATGTCCTTCATGTCGAAGTCCACTTCCGCTTCGTGCGCGGCGGCCAGCAAGTGCAGCACGGTGTTGGTGGAACCACCCATCGACACATCCAGCGCCATGGCGTTTTCAAACGCGGCCTTGCTGGCGATGGAGCGCGGCAGCACCGAGTAGTCGTCCTGCTCGTAGTGGCGCTTGGCCAGTTCGACGATCAGGCGGCCGGCGCGCAGGAACAGCTGTTCCCGGTCCGAGTGGGTGGCGACGATGGTACCGTTGCCCGGCAACGCCAGGCCCAGCGCCTCGGTCAGGCAGTTCATCGAGTTGGCGGTGAACATGCCCGAGCAAGAACCGCAGGTAGGACATGCCGAACGTTCGATCTCGGCGACGTCCGCATCGCTGACCGACTGGTCGCCGGCCTTGATCATGGCGTCGACCAGATCGAGCTTGATGATCTTCTGTTTGCCGTCGACCACCTTGATCACCTTGCCCGCTTCCATCGGGCCGCCGGAAATGAACACCACCGGAATGTTGAGGCGCATCGCGGCCATCAGCATGCCCGGCGTGATCTTGTCGCAGTTGGAGATGCAGACCATCGCATCGGCGCAGTGGGCGTTGACCATGTACTCGACCGAATCGGCGATCAGGTCGCGCGACGGCAGCGAGTACAGCATGCCGCCGTGGCCCATGGCGATACCGTCATCGACGGCGATGGTGTTGAATTCCTTGGCCACGCCGCCGGCCTTCTCGATCTCGCGCGCCACCAGCTGGCCCAGGTCCTTCAGGTGCACGTGGCCGGGTACGAACTGCGTGAACGAGTTCACGACAGCGACGATAGGCTTGTCGAAGTCGCCGTCCTTCATGCCGGTCGCGCGCCACAGGGCGCGGGCGCCGGCCATGTTGCGGCCGTGGGTGGTGGTGCGTGAACGGTATTGCGGCATGATGTTTCTCCAATGATAAAGGCGGGCTTAAGACCGCTGTCGTAGCATGACAGATTGCCTTTCCCCTGCCCCGGTGTCAAATATAGTATTTTCGACTCTGTGAGTCGTATAAAATATCACTGGATAGAATTTCAACAGTAAACCATATGAATATCGAACTGCGGCAACTACGCTATTTCGTCACCGTCGCCGAGGAACTCCACTTCGGCAAGGCGGCGCTGCGCCTGCACATGACGCAGCCGCCGCTGTCGCAGACGATACAGGCGCTGGAAGAGTTGCTGGGCGCCCCGCTGTTCGAGCGCAACCGCCGTGGCGTGGCGCTGACGCCGGCCGGCCTGGCGCTGCTGCCGGAAGCGCGCCGCATGCTGGCGCAGTCGCAGGAGCTGCCGCAACTGGTGCAGCGCGCCGCCGCCGGCGAGGTAGGCAGGCTGACGCTGGCCTTCATCTCGTCGGCCGACTACAGCGTGCTGCCGCCCTTCCTGCGCGCCTACCGCGCCGCCTATCCGCAAGTGCAGATCACGCTGCAGGAGGCCACCTCGGACCTGCAACTGGACGACCTGCTCAACAACCGCATCGACGCCGGCCTGCTGATCCCACCGCTGCCAGACAAAGCCAAACTGGTGCTGGACTACCTGCCGGTGCTGAGCGAGCCGCTGGTGCTGGCCCTGCCGGCCGGCCTGCTGAAGAAGCAAGGCAAGCTGGCATTGGCCTCCCTGCCGCCACTGCCGTTGATCGTCTTCCCGCGCGCGATCTCGCCGGCCTTGTACGACGCCATCCTGTCGGTGTTCCGCGACGCCGGCATCACGCCGGAGATAGGCCAGCAGGCGATCCAGATGCAGACCATCGTCAGCCTGGTATCGGCGGGCATGGGGATGGCGCTGGTGCCGCAGTCCGTGTCCAACCTGATGCGGACCGGGGTAGAATACCGGGCGCTGCGCGACGCCACGCCGCTGGTCGAAACCGGCCTGGCCTGGCGGCGCGACAATGCCTCCCCGGTACTGCGCGGCTTTTTGGAATTATTAAGAAAGAACACCCTATGCTGATACACCCGATGCCCGATCCGATCGCCCTGCAACTGGGGCCGGTGGCGATCCACTGGTACGGATTGATGTACGTCCTCGCCTTCGCCATGTTCATCACGCTGGGCCGCGTGCGCATCAAGCAGCCGCACATCGCCGCGCAGGGGTGGAAGAAGGAAGACCTGGACGACATGCTGTTCTACGGCATGCTGGGCGTGGTGATCGGCGGCCGCATGGGCGAGGTGCTGTTCTACCGCCCCGGCTATTTCTTCGCCAATCCGATCGAGATCCTCAAGGTCTGGCACGGCGGCATGTCCTTCCACGGCGGCTTCCTCGGTGTGCTGATCGCGATGGCCGTGTGGGCGCGCAAGAGCGGCCGCAATCTGCTGGACGTTTACGACTTCATCGCGCCGCTGGTGCCGCTGGGTTACGCCGCCGGCCGCCTGGGTAACTTCATCAACGCCGAACTGCCGGGCCGCGTGGTCAGCGACCAATCGCTGCCGTGGGCGATGCTGTGGCCGGACACGACCTATCCGCTGTCGCCGAATCCCGTGTTCCTGCAAGGCCTGCGCCATCCGTCGCCGCTCTATCAGTTGTTGATCGACGGCCTGGTGGTGTTCGTCATCCTGTGGCTGTACTCGCGCAAGGAGCGTCCGCGTCTGGCGGTCGGCGCGACGTACACACTGTTGTACGGCTGCGCGCGATTCTTCACCGAATACTTCCGCACGCCGGACTGGGAAACCACCTTCCTCGGCATGCCGATCACCTCGGGCCAGGTGCTGTCGCTGCCGATGATCATCGGCGCGCTGGCGATGCTGGTGTGGGCCTACACGGTCAAACAGAAAGGCCGCGCGCCAATCTAAAACCCGGGGTCAGGTCCCCCATTAGAGCATGAGCTCGACTAGTACAGCCGAGCTCATGCTCTAATGGGGGACCTGACCCCGGATTTAAGCTAAGGCCTTGCGCAGCATGTAGGCGGCCAGGCCGTAGAGTACGACCGCGAAGATTTTCTTGAGGGTCTGCACCGACAGCTTGTGTGCGGTGCGCGCGCCCAGCGGCGCCAGGGTTACGCTGGCCGCCGCGATCACCAGCAACGCCGGCAGGTAGATGAAGCCCAGCGAGTATTCGGGCAAGTCCGGCGTGCCCCAGCCATAGTAGATATTCGACAGCGTGCCCGCCAGCGCGATCGGGAAGCCCAGCGCCGCGCTGGTCGCCACCGCGTTCTGCATCCTGACGTTACACCAGGTCATGAACGGAATCGACAGGAAGCCGCCGCCCGCACCCAGCAAGCCCGCCACCAGGCCGATCACGCCGCCGGCGCCGAACATGCCAAGGTTACCCGGCAGGCCGCGCTGCGCAACGCCTTCCACGACGACCGCCTTTTTAGCGAACAGTATCTGCGTGGCGGAGAAGCCCAGGAACACGCAGAACAAAATCGCCTGGCCCGCAGGACTCATTTGCTTGGCGATCCAGGGCCCGCACCAGGCCCCGAGCAATATGCCGGGCGACAGCAGCAGCGCCACTCGCCACAGCACAGCACCGTGCAGATGATGTGCGCGCACCGACGACATCGACGTAAACAGGATCACGCCCAGCGACGTCGCCACCGCCATATGGATGTTCACGCTGTCGGGAAAACCCTTGGCGCTGAAGATCATCGTGATGAACGGCACCAGTATCATGCCGCCGCCTATGCCCAGCAGGCCTGCCAGGAAGCCGCCCACGGCACCCATCAGCAGCAGGACCAGTACCAGGCCAATATCCATCAGGCGCCTTTCTTCAGCAATTTGACGATGGTGTTCCACTGCGCCGCCGTCACTGGCGTGATCGACAAGCGGCTGCCTTTTTGCAGCACCACCATATCCTCCAGCGCCGGTATGGTGCGCATCTCGGCCAGCGACAGCAGCCGGGTTTTCTGCGTGCCCTGCACGTCGACCGAGATCCAGCGCGGCTGCTCCGGCGTGGCCTTGGGGTCGTAGTACTTGCTGTCCTTGTCGAATTGCGTGGCGTCGGGATAGGAGCCGCCCACCACTTTCGCCAGGCCGGCAATGCCGGGCTCCGGACAACTGGAGTGGTAGAACAACACACCGTCGCCATCCTGCATGCCATCGCGCATGAAGTTGCGCGCCTGGTAGTTGCGCACGCCGAACCACGGCGTGGTCTGCGCGGGCGACGCCATCACGTCGTCGATGCTCACTTCATCAGGCTCGGATTTCATCAACCAATATTGCATGGGTGGCTCCCAGTAAAAACGTCCAGACGAAAAAAAGCGGCTGCGCACTCACATGCTTGCAACCGCTTCTTAGTATAAGGCCCCGCCTGTGCCGTCTTTGCCGGCATCCCGAACCAAACGGTTCAAGGTGGTCACAGTTAGTTCAATTTCGGGTTCATCGGACTAGCGACGCTCACGCCCATCGAACAAAATTCCGCAACCGGTGCACATAAATGGTTCAAGGAATATATGGCAATCGCGAACACCGCAGGGTGAAACGAAGTTTACTCTCTTGTCCGCCGCAAAGGAAGGAGTTTAGCGAATTAAAACAGGGTTTCTTGCGGCGTCAGCGCGCTATCGAGCACTTTGTGCATGGCGCTGATCTTCGTTTGCACTTCCAGTATAGACATGTCGGACAACGGTCCCACCGGCGATTTCACCGACAGGAACTCCGCCGCCATGCCCAGCGCCGCCATCACGGCGATGCGATCATTGCCCTTGACTTTACCGCCGTCGCGTATCGCCGTCATCTTCTTGTCCAGGAAGGCCGCGGCCTCGCGCAACGCGCGTTCTTCGTCTTCCTTGACGACCAGCCGATACGGCGAACCCATGATGGTCACATCCAGCTGTATCATCGTGCGTCCTCGTTTTCAGGCTGTTCTTCCTCTTCGGCGTCGCCGTCGAGCGCGGGGATTTTTTCCAGCAAAGCCTCGACGCGGCCGGTCGCCTCGCTCAACTTGCGCTGATAGCCCATGTTCTCCACCACGAGGGCGGCATTAGCCTGACGCAATTGTGCATTTTCCCGGCGCAGCGCGTGGGTCATCTCGGCCAGCTGGTCGATTTTGTCGGATAGTTCTTGGAAATCTGAAATCATCCCGCCACTATAGGCAGCGCGCGGAACGCCGTCAACCGAATCGCACGCCCGGCCCGCATATTTGGCGGGCAAGCGTGCGATTTATTTCCTCACTGTCAACGTCGCGGAAAAAATTGCTACTTTGCCAGCAAGCGTGGCGTAATGCTCACATAGCCCTCGATGCCGCTGGCCTGGCCCGGCTCCGCCTCGACGATCACGTTGATTTCGCGCTTGCCGGCGCCGGCCGGCAGCGGCAGCTCGAACGCCGCCAGCGCGTAGCTGTCCTTCTTGCCGATCAACTGGCCGTCCAGCCAGACCTCCGCCTTGCCGCGCACACCGGCGAAGCGGATCGTGCCACTGCCGTCGGACAGGTTCTTGCGCGGCGTGAAGCTGGCGCGGTACAGGTGATACTTCGCGGCGGCCGGCGCGATCATCGGCGGCGATCCCCAGCCCCAGGTGTTCATGTCGAAGCTGGCCAGCTGCTGGTTCGGGTCGGGACGCTCGGCGCTGTCCGGCGCGATGCGCCAGCTGCGCACGAAGGTCAGCGGCGCTTCGGCCGCCGCCACGTAGGGCTGGGCCGGAACCGTCTTGACCGGAATGCTGATGTGCGCCGGCGCCAGGCCGGGCGCGGTGGCGGTCACGCTGATCGCCTCCGTGCCGTCGTAGTCGGTCTGCACGATCAGCTGTGCCAGACCGTTGAACAGGCGGCGCGTCGCGCCCTTCTCGTCCTCGTGCGAGTTAGGATCGCCGTTGCCATGACCGATGGAGCGGCCACCGCCCGTCACCGCAAACGTCACCTGCGCATCGGCCAGCGGCACAGCGCGGCCCTGCGCGTCCAGCGCGCGCACGGTGACCGGCATCGCATCGCGGCCGTCCCCGGCCAATTGTGCGCGGTCCGGCAGCAGCTCCAGCGCCACGGCGGCGCCGGTGGTCTCGACCGCCGTGCGCGTGACTTCCTTGCCGCCGTTGTAGCCGATCGCTTCCAGCTTGCCGGGCGCGTAGGCGACGTTGAAGCTGTTCATGCGGTACGGGTCCACTTTCTGTTCGCCCAGCAGGCGGCCATTCAGCAACAACTGCACGCGCTCCACGTTGGCCATCACCATGACGCGGATATCCTTGCCTTCGCTGCCGCTCCAGTTCCAGTGCGGCGCGATGTGGATCAGCGGACGATCCTTGATCCACTGCACCTGGTGGATGTAGTAGGCGTTCTTCGGGAAGCCATTCAGGTCCATGATGCCGAACACCGAGCTGACCGAAGGCCATTCGTTCGGCGTCGGTTCGCCGCGATAATCGAAACCGGTCCAGACGAAGCCACCCGCCACATATGGGCGCGTGGCGATCGCCTGCCAGGCGTCGCGATGGGTGTTGCCCCACTCCGCCGCATCGTCATCGTAGCTGGCGATCAGGTTCTTTTCGCGGACAGTCTTGAACTCGCCGCGCGTCATATAGGCCGACGTGTCCTCGGAGCTGGTGAAGGGCTTGTTCGGATAGGCCTTGTGATAGCGGTCGTAGTCCGGCACCTGATAGTTGGCGCCCACCACGTCCACCGCGTGCGACACATTCAGGTCCGTCAGGAAGCCGCCATTCATCGCGGCCGTCACCGGGCGGGTATCGTCCAGCGCCTTCACGGCGGCCGACATGCGGCGCACCATTTCGTAGCCCACTTCGGTGGCCTGCTCCGGTTCCTCGTTAAACACCGACCACAGGATCACGCCCGGATGATGGCGGTCGCGCTTGATCATCCACTCCAGCTGCCGCATGTAGTCCGGCGATGGATTGAAGTTGCGGTTCTCGTCCATGACGACGAAGCCCATGCGGTCCACCAGGTCCAGCACTTCGGCCGCCGGCGCGTTGTGCGAGAAGCGGATCGCGTTCACACCGAGTTCCTTCAGCCGGCGCAGGCGATACTCCCATACGGAATCCGGCACCGCCACGCCAACGCCTGCATGATCCTGGTGGATGCACACACCCTGCAATTTCACATGCACGCCATTGAGGAAGAAGCCCTGCGCCGCATCGAAGCGGATGGTGCGGAAGCCGGTATTCAACGACACCTCGTCGAGCGGCCTGCCATCCTGCAGAACGCGCGTCGTCACGCGATACAGATTGGTCTTCTCCAGCGACCACAAAGCCGGATTGGCGATGGCCAGCGGCACCTGCACGGTATTCGTGCCGAGCGCCATCACGCGCGCGGCCGCGCTCTGGCGGGCCACCTGTTTGCCGGCAGGGTCGAACACCGACACTTCCACCGTCACGCCACTGGCCTGCTTGCCGCTATTGTTCAGCGTGACCTCCACTGGAATAGTCCACTGGTTGCCCTTACCCAGGCGAGGCGTCGCATGTACGCCGTCGGTCACGATATGCACCGGATCGCGCTTGACCAGCCACGCATGGCGATACATGCCCGCGCCCTCATACCACCAGCCTTCCATGGCCTCCGCATCGGCGCGGATGGCGATGGTGTTCATCGCGTCGCCGTAGCGCAGATAGGGCGTGATGTCGATATAGCTGGAGTTGTAGCCGGACCAGTTGCGGTTCACCACATTGCCGTTCACCCAAACAGTGGCGTGGGTGGCGATGGCGTCGAACTGCAATTCAAAATGGCGGCCGCGATCGGCCGCGTCCACCCGCAGGTAGCGCCGGTACCAGCCGATGCCGCGCGGACGATAGCCCTGCGAGACATTGGCGTTGGGATCGAACGGACCTTCAACCGCCCAGTCATGCGGCAGGTCCAGGTGGCGCCAGTCGGAATCGTCGTATTCAGTACCGGCCGCGCCGGCGGCGTTGCCGGCCTTGGCGTTGCCGTAGGATTCGCCATGCCCCTTGATCGGCGGCTGGACGATATCGCCCAGGTGGAACAGCCAGCCGCGATCCAGCGACAGCCGTTCACGCCCCGGCGTTGCAGCCTGCGCGGCCACGCAGGCCGTCAGCAGAAGAACGGCGGAACACAGCCGCCGCCAGTTGAATGTGGTCGATTTCAATCCGCGCCCCCTTAATAAAAAAACGGAGCAGCGCCATCACGCACCGCTCCGCTAAAACCACGATAAAAACAGATTACAGCTTGAACGACAGACCCAGGTTGAAGCGGCGGCCAAACTCGGTCACTTCCTGCTGTACAGGGATGTTCGCGCTGGTATAGACCGCCTTCTGGTTGGTCAGGTTGTCGATACCGAAGCGCAGCTGGACATTCGGCGTCAGTTGCTTGGCCAGGTTCAGCGTCAAGTAGGTTTCGGCTTCATTCTCGATCAACTGGCCGGCGCCCCAGGTTGGATTACGCA
Source organism: Duganella sp. S19_KUP01_CR8 (assembly GCF_036688705.1). Taxonomy (NCBI): domain Bacteria; kingdom Pseudomonadati; phylum Pseudomonadota; class Betaproteobacteria; order Burkholderiales; family Oxalobacteraceae; genus Duganella; species Duganella sp. S19_KUP01_CR8. The sequence goes on from NZ_JAQQPR010000008.1 coordinate 192,643, forward strand.
CGAAAGCACTGTGGTAGTTGGCGGAGATGCGCGCCTCGTAGCCTGCCTTTTCGTACCACAGCGTCACGCCGCCATTGCTCTTCATCAGACCTTCGATCGGATAAGGATTCACGCTCGGCGTTTTCTCGCGGATGTTACTGGTGGTGTAGGCGTAGTTGCTGGCGATGCCCAGGCCGTCGAACGGTGCAGGCAGCGAAGTAAAGGCCTGCTGGTACACCAGTTCCACGCCGCGGATGTCGCCGCCGTCGCCGTTGACCGAACGGGTGACGGTGGCTGGACGGCCGTTGACGGTGGTGGTGTCGCTGGTGATGGCGATGTAGCGCGACACCTTCTTGTAGAACGCGCCAGCCGACAGCAACGAGTCTTTGCCAAAGTACCACTGGTAGACCAGGTCGACCTGGTTGGCCATCATCGGCTTCAGCTCCGGATTGCCGGCGCTGCCAGTAATCGGCTGGGTGGTATCCGTGACCACGTTCAGGTTGCGCGAAGAGCGCATCTCGTCCAGCGGCGCCCGCGACATGGCGCGCGCCACGCTGAAGCGCACCTGGTGCTGCTGTGCTTCGTCCATGTTGAAGATCAGGTTCAGGCTAGGCAGGATCTCGTTGTAGGAGGTGCCGCCTTCCACCGCCGTCGGCGCGGCGCCGTTCAGCGACTGCATGCCGTAGCCGGTCTGCGTGGTGTGCACCAGGCGCACGCCAACATTGCCGCGATAGGTCTTGCCGAAGGCTACACCGTCCAGGTCACCCTGTACAAAGGCCGAAGTGCTGCGCTCCTTGACCTTCCAGCCGGACAGCAGGTCGTTCTGCGTCTGCGGGCGGCCGTCAGGATTGAAGGCATCCGCGCCGAAAGCCGCCGCCGTCGAAGCACCGAAATCCTTCAGTGCGATATACGATGGGAAGCCGCTGACGTTGACCGTCTCATAGGCCGATGCAGGAATCGCCGCCGTTGGATTGAGCTGCCAGGTAGTCTGGCGATAGCTTTTCTCGCGGTCGGTGGCGCGCACGCCCACTTTCAGGCGGCTGATGATGCTGCCCTCGATCGGACGCGATGCGTTCAGGCTCACCGCGTTCAGCAGATCCTTGATATGGCCGTCGGTATCGACGTACAAACTCGGCGCGCCGAAATTGGCCGGGTTGCCGGTGTCCATGCCGAAGTTGTAGCTCTGGTGCTCGTTGCCGGTGAAGTCCCAGGTGATCGTGGTCGGGTTGTTCGAATACTGGCGCACGTCGCGCCACTGGCTGCTGCGCATCGCGTGGGACGTGGACAGGTCGCTCTCCACCTTCCAGTCGCCGACGTTGAACTTGCCGTTGATGCCGCTGGCGGCAACGCTGGTGTCCTGTATCCACAGGTAGTCGTTGGTGACCACGCCGACGTTCTTCAGCGTGCCGCCGGCGACGTAGCCGTTGCGGATATCGAGGTTGCTGAAGTTGCCCGACTCGTAGCCGTCCCAGTTACCCAGGTCGCCGGTCCAGTGCTGCAGGCCCGGCTCGCGGATCGCGGCCTTGGCGTAATAGCTGTCGGCGGTGATCAGCGCATCGTTGGACGGTTTCCATTCGACCTTGCCCAGCAGGCTGGTACGCTTGTCCTTGCCGCGCTTGACTTCGTCCTGGAAGCCCCACGGCGTCTTGTCTACCTTGCCGTCGCCGTTCAGGTCAGCCGAGTGGTCTTCATTGAAGCCCCAGTGGCGCACGTTCTTCTGCAGCGAAGGCTGGTCCTGGTAGCTGAAGGCCAACGCCACGCCCAGCGTCTTGTTGTTGAACTGGTCGATGTAAACACCACCCAGGCGCGGCGCGGTCTTGTCGGCGCCGCCGATGTCCTTGGCCAGCGCGTAGTACAGCGCATCCGCCTTCAACGAAACCTGGCGGCCCGAATACTTCAGCGGCGAGACGGTCTGCAGGTCGATGGTGGTGGCGATGCCGCCTTCTGCCAGCTCGGCGTTCTGCGTCTTGTAGATGGTGGCGCCGCTCAGCGACTCCGATGGGAACTGCTCGAAACGCACGGCGCGGTTAGGCTCCGACGAGGCCAGTTCACGGCCGTTCAGCGTGGCGCCGATGAAGCGCGGGCCCATGCCGCGCGCGACGATCTGGCTGGCGTTGCCGCGATCCAGGCCGGACGACATGCCCGGCAGGCGCGCCAGCGATTCGGCGATGGTGGTATCCGGCAGCTTGCCGATGTCTTCCGACGAGATCACTTCCACGATGCTGTTCGAAGCTTCCTTCGCGGCCAACGCATTACGCACCGAGGCGCGGATGCCGGTGACGCTCACTTGCTGAATGTCGGTTGCGGCTTCCTGGGCAAGCGCTTGTTGGACCAGCATAGGGGACGTGAAAAGCGTGGCGATGAGCCAGCTCATTTTTTTGTGCTTCATGTGCATCTCCAGTGTTGTTTTGGTTCCGTCTCTGATTAACGACTCGGACGAATAACTGGATGCTAGCGAAACGGAAGAAACACTTCCAATAGCTTATTGAGTGCGGGCCATACCAAGATCGTATATCAAGCCCGCAGCGGCTTACGCAGGCCGGCGATAGTGAGGATAGATGGCGGCTGCGGCATCGCGCAGCGCGAGCAGCATCGCATCGGCGCCAGGCGAGAGCTGGTGTCGTTTGCGCGTCACAATGCCGAACGAATCCATGCTGACACCCAGGTCGAACGGCAGCACCGTCATCAGGCCCGCCTCCAGATACGGCTGCACCGCGTCCGCAGGCAGCGCGACGATCATGTCATTGCTCATGAGGAGACTGGCAACGACGGGCAAATCGAGGGTCTCGACGGTTTCCGCGGGCTGCTCCAGGCCATGCGAAAGGAACAGCGCCGTCAGGCGGTCGCGCAGGATGCTGCCGGCGGGCGGCAGTATCCAGCACTGCTCCATCAGGTCTTCCAATTTCAGGTCGGTGCGTCCGGCCAGCGGATGGCCGGCGCCCGCGATCAGCAAATGCGGCTCGTCGGTCAGCGGTTCGAAATTGAGTTCGTCGGCGGCCGCCGTGTCGAGAATGCGGCCTACCACCAGATCCAGCTCGCCGCTGCGCAGGCGCTCCACCAGTGCTTTGCTGGTCGACATGCTGACCGAGACATGCACCCGCGAGTGGCGCGATTTCAGCAGATTGATCGCCTTCGGCACCAGGCCGGTGGCCGGCGCCAGCACGGTGCCTATGCCCACGCGCCCGCGCAAGCCGGACAACAGCTCCATCACTTCCTGGTGTGCCGCGTCCATCTCCGCCAGCGCCGCGCCGGCGCGCCGTATCAGTACTTTCCCGTACCAGGTCGGCGCGACGCCGCGCGACAGGCGCTCGAACAACTGAACGCCCAGCGCGTGTTCAAGCTCGCCCAATAATTTGGACGCGCCGGGTTGGGTCAGGTTGGCGGCTTGCGCTGCATGCGCAATCGATCCATGCCGGCCCAATTCGACCAACAACACCAAATGGCGGGTTTTCAGGTGGGAGCGGACGAAGCGATCGGAGCTTGAATCAGTCATAAGGGTGATTTTCTGGATCGCCCATCATAAGGGCGCGCCGATGCAGCGTCAATCACCGTGGCGCGGACGTTGGGAATCGGCGACTGCCGCAGGGCCGTCATCGAACGGGGTGTCGGCCATGCCCGGCGCCAGGCCCTCGGCCACGCCGGGCGGCAATCCATACAGGCCGCCGCGCGCGCCCAGCAACAGCAGCTGCTTCAAGTCGGCGCCGCCGAAGGCCATGCTGGCCACCGGCTCGCGCGCCAGTTCGATGCGCTGGCGTGGATGGCCGTCGGCGTCGTACTGCGCCAGCGCCCCGCCCTGCACGCTCCACAGCATGCCGGCGCTGTCGACGATGGCCGCGCCCCGCTCCGGCGCCGGTGCAAACATCCGCACATCGCTTACCTTGGCGCGCTCCGCGTCATAGGCGCACTGCATGATGCCGCCCCTGGTGGCGTCGGCAAAGTACATGCGCGCGCCGTCCACGCTGAAGGCGATGCTGCGCGCCGTGACCACCACCGGCAAAGCCAGGCGGCGCAGCCCGTGGCGGGTCGAATACTGGTAGAAGCTGCCGATAGGCCGCTGGTCGGCGCCGGTGTTAGCGGTACCAAAGACAAAATTCCCGTGCCGGTCGGTGCGTCCGTCGCTGATGACGGTGCGCGCTTCGGCGGCGTCGATGGTCGCCAGCACCTGCGCCTGGAGCGGACGGCCGACCTGGCCGGCGGCCGGCAGCTCCACCATGCCGAGGCGCTTGCCCAGGCCGAGCAGAACCCTCCCGGAACGGCAGCAGGCGATCACGCCGGCGCTTTCCAGCAGGCGCACGCCGCTCGGCATGCTGTCCTGCGCGGGCCAGGCGTACAACTGGCCGCCTTGCGGGTCCGGCCAGCGCCAGCAGGCCGCCTGGGCGTCCCAGCGCAGCGCGCATCCGGCCTGGCCGACGCGTACCAACATGATGCCGGGCGTGGTAGCGAAGGGCGTACTGAGTTGGCTCATGCTGCGGGGGCTCCAGATAGATGACGTGACCGCACCAGTCTAAGCGGACCTTTCCCCTCGCAGATATGAATAAATCGCCCGCTGCCATGCCGATATCGAATACCTGCGAGCCCCCGTCCCAGCTATGCGATATTGATATGCCTACTTACGAATTAATCATATTTCCAGTCTAGCTGGCAGGCTTAGACTGGACGCTGTTCCTGAACTCACTCTCCACACCTATGAAAATCATCAAACTGACGACCTACCGTGTACCACCGCGCTGGATGCTGCTCAAGATCGAAACCGATGAAGGCGTCGTCGGCTGGGGCGAACCGGTCATCGAAGGCCGCGCACGCACCGTGGAGACGGCGGTACAGGAAATGGAACCGTACCTGATCGGCCAGGACCCTTCCCGCATCAACGACCTGTGGCAAACCATGTACCGCGCCGGCTTCTATCGCGGCGGCGCCATCACGATGAGCGCCATCGCCGGCATCGACCAGGCGCTGTGGGACATCAAGGGCAAGGTCTTGGGCAAGCCGGTCTACGAGCTGCTGGGCGGCCTGGTACGCGACCGCATGAAGATGTACAGCTGGGTGGGCGGCGACCGTCCTTCCGACATCATTGACCACATCAGCAAGCTGCGCGAAGGCGGCTTCGACACCTTCAAGATGAACGCCACCGAGGAGCTGGGCATGCTGGACACCGCAGCCGCCGTCGACAAGGCGGTCGAGCGCGTGGCGGAGATCCGCGCCGCCTTCGGTAACAGCATCGAATTCGGCCTGGACTTCCACGGCCGCGTGGCCGCGCCGATGGCCAAGGTGCTGCTGCGTGAGCTGGAGCCGTATCGTCCTTTGTTCGTCGAAGAGCCGGTGCTGGCCGAGCAGGCCGAATACTATCCGCGCCTGGCAGCAACCACCTCGATTCCGCTGGCGGCCGGTGAGCGCATGTACTCGCGCTTCGAATTCAAGAACGTGTTCCATGCCGGCGGCCTGTCCATCGTGCAGCCGGACCTGTCGCACGCAGGCGGCATCACCGAATGCCTGAAGATCGCCTCGATGGCGGAAGCCTACGACATCACGCTGGCGCCGCACTGCCCGCTGGGCCCTGTCGCGCTGGCGGCCTGCCTGAGCGTGGACTTCGTGTCCTACAACGCGGTGCTGCAGGAGCAGAGCATGGGCATCCACTACAACAAGGGCGGCGAGCTGCTCGACTATGTCCTCAACAAGGAAGACTTCCGCATCACCGACGGCTACATGAAGCCGCTGACCAAGCCTGGCCTGGGCGTGGTGATCGATGAGGAACGCGTGATCGCCGCCAGCAAAAATGCGCCCGACTGGCGCAACCCGGTATGGCGTCACGCCGACGGCAGCGTCGCCGAGTGGTAATCATGGCAGGCCACACGCCCTACATGCCCTTTGGGTTACGCCGCCATTCGATCGCCGCGCTGATCGCGGGCGTCCTGGCGGGTACCGCCAGCGCCGATACGATGTTATCCATCGACGCCAGCGCGGCCACGCCAGCACCGAAAGCGGCAGCGCTGCGCATGGGCAGTTCCGTTGCACCCAATGGCGACAGGCTGGGCGCCAATGCGCGCTACCTGACCCGCAACGGCGCGCCGTGGCTGCCGGTGATGGGCGAGTTCCATTACAGCCGCACGCCCGCTTCGCAATGGGAAGCGGAGCTGCGCAAAATGAAGGCCGCCGGCATCGACATCGTCACCAGCTATGTGATGTGGAACCACCACGAAGAAATGGCGGGTAAATTCGACTGGCAGGGTAACCGCGACCTGCGCCGCTACGTGCAGCTGGCCGCCAAGGCCGGGCTGGATGTGGTGGTGCGCGTGGGGCCGTGGGCGCATGCGGAGGTGCGCTACGGTGGCGTGCCGGATTGGGTGGTCAACACCATGCCGACCCGCTCCAACGATCCGCAGTACATGGCGCTGGTGGAGAAGCTGTATGCGCAGATCGGCGCGCAGCTCAAGGGCCAGTTCTGGAAGGATGGCGGCCGCGTGATCGGCATCCAGCTGGAAAACGAATACAACATCGATGGCCCCGGCCAGGGCGCCGCGCACATCGCCGCGCTGAAGAAGCTGGCGCTGAAGGCGGGCATGGATGTGCCCTACTACACCGTCACTGGCTGGGACGGCACCATCTATCCAACGGGCGAAGTGACGCCGGTGTTCGGCGGCTATCCCGACGAACCCTGGGGCACCAGCACCAAAGAGCTACCGCCAAAAGAGACTTACGCATTCCGCTTCGATACGCGCGTCAGCGGCGATCTGGGTGCGCAGACCGCCGCCCACGCGCCCGGCACGGCGGAGACGGACAAGGACGTGACGCCTTTCCTCGGCGCGGAATACGGCGCGGGCTTGCCGTTCATGTACCGCCGCCGCACGGTGGTGTCGGCGGACGATATCGCGTCGATGCTGCCGGTGCAGCTGGGTTCCGGCGTGAACCTGATGGGCTACTACATGTTCCACGGCGGCCGCAATCCGACTGGCCTGGGCGGCACATCGATGGAAGAGAGCACCCTCAGCGGCGGCTACAACGACACCACCATGATCAGCTACGACTTCCAGGCCCCGCTTGGGCCGGATGGCCAGCAGCGCAAGGTGCTGGAGAAGCTGCGTCCCTTCCATCTGTTCCTGCACGATTTCGGTTCACGCCTGGCGCCGATGACGGTGCGCAAGCCGGATGCGTCACCCGCCACGCCGGACGACCTGAAGACGGCGCGTTTCGCCGTGCGCAGCGAAGGCGATCGAGGTTTCCTGTTCGTGAACAACCACGTGCGCCAGTATCCGATGGCGCAGCAGCAGGCCACGCAGTTCTCGGTCAAGCTGCCGGGCCAGACGATCACGCTGCCCGCCACGCCGGTCGATATCGCCGACGGCGCCTACTTCATCTGGCCGCTGAACCTCGATCTCGACGGCGTCAACCTCGCCTATGCAACGGCGCAGCCATTGGCCTTGCTCGACCAGGGCAAGGCCGGCGTGGTGGCGGTGTTCGGCGCCAGCGCCGGCGTGCCGGTGGAACTGGCGTTCGACGCCGCGCTCGCACCGCAGATCCACGCCGGCAGCGGACAGCTTGCCGTCACTGGTGGCCGCGCACTGCTCAGCGGCGTGCAGCCAGGCGCCGGCGCGGCGCTGACCGTGCAGCGCGCCGGCAAGCGGCCGCTGACCATCGTCGTGCTGACGGCCGAACAATCACAGCAACTGAGCGTGGCGGAACTGGGCGGCCAGCGCCGCCTGATCCTGAGCGGCCAGCAGGCCTACGTCGCCGAAGGCGCGCTGCAAATGCGCTCCGCAGGCAGCAACAAGTTCCGCTTTGCCGTCTACCCTGCGCTGAGCGGCAAGCCGACAGCAAGCACCGGCAGCCCTGCGTGGTCGACCGCGGCGCCCGGCGGCAAGAACGCCACGGACAGCCACAGCAAGCCTGCGGCCGAGGAGCGCGTCACCCTGCGCGCAGCCGGCAACAACGGCATCTTCCAAACCTTCGAAGCCGAACTGCCGGCACGCGATCTGAAAGCCAGCGTCACGCCGACGCGCGCGGCGCAAGAAGCGGCGCCCATCGTCATCGGCGGCGGCGCGAAAGCCGCCATGCAACCGCTGCCGGAAAACTTCAAGGCCGCAGGCGCCTGGCAGATCAACATCCCGCGCGAACAGCTGCGCGGGCTGGACGACGCCCTGCTGCAAATCGACTTCGTCGGCGACATCGGCCGCCTGTACTCGGGCACCCGCATGCTGGACGACTGGTACTACAGCGGCTACCAATGGCAGTTCGGCCTGCGCCAGGCCAGCGCCCTGCTCGACCAGCCGCTGACCGTCTCCGTGCTGCCGTTGCGCGCCGACGCCCCCATCTACTTGCCCAAAGAGGCGAGACCCGACTTTGCCGGCAAGGCCCAAGTAGCCGCCGTCCGCAGCGTCAGCGTGATACCCGTGTATCAGCTGCGCGTTACGCCATAAACAAAAAAATACAAACACTGGAGACCCACCATGAAACGTACCCTGCTCGCAGCCGCCACCCTGTGCCTGATGGCCGCAGCCCACGCCGCCGAACCGGTCAAGATCGGCTTCCTCGTTAAACAGGCCGAGGAGCCTTGGTTCCAGGACGAATGGCGCTACGCCGAACAGGCGGCGAAGGAAAAAGGGTTCGCTTTGGTGAAGATCGGCGTGCCTAACGGCGAGAAGATGATCGCCGCGATCGACAACCTGGCCGCGCAAAAAGCGCAGGGCTTCGTCATCTGCGCGCCCGACGTCAAGCTGGGCACCGCCGTCGAACGCGCCGCCAAGCGCAATAACATGAAAGTGATCTCGGTCGACGACCGCCTGGTCGACGGCAGCGGCAAGCCTATCGCCTCGATCCCGCACATGGGCATCTCCGGCTACGCCATCGGCAAGCAGGTAGGCGAAGGCATCGCCGCCGAAATCAAGGCGCGCAAATGGAATATGGCCGACGTGGGCGCGATCCGCGTCGCCTACGACCAGCTGCCGACCGCCAAGGAACGCACGATGGGCGCGGTCGATGCGTTGAAAGCGGCCGGCTTCCCGGTGGCGAACATCGTCGATGCGCCGCAATCCAAGACCGATACCGAAAGCGCCTTCAACGCCGCCAACATCGCGCTGACCAAGAACGCCCGCTTCAAGCACTGGGTGGCGGTCGGCCTGAATGACGAAGCGGTGCTGGGCGCGGTGCGCGCCGCCGAAGGCCGCGGCATCAAGGCCGACAACATGGTCGGCGTCGGCATCGGCGGCGCCAAGGCCGCCGAAAACGAATTGAACAAACCGGCGCCAACCGGCTTCTATGGCTCGGTGATGATCAGCGCCAAGGAGCATGGCTACCAGACCTCAGTCAATATGTACAACTGGATCACCGGCAAAGGCGTGCCGCCAGCGGAAGTGCTGACCAAGGGCATGCTGATGACCCGCGCCAACCAGGCCGACGTGCGCAAGCAAATGGGTCAGTGACATGACCGCGTACCTGCAGTTTGACCAGGTCAGCAAGGTCTTCCCCGGCGTGAAGGCGCTCGACGGCGTCAGCTTCGCCGCGCACGCCGGCCAGGTCCACGGCCTGCTGGGCGAGAACGGCGCCGGCAAGTCCACGCTGCTGAAGATCCTCGGCGGCCAGTACAAGCCTGACGGCGGCCGCCTGCTGGTCGACGGCAAGGAATGCCGCTTCACCAGCGCCAAGGATGCCATCGGAGCCGGCATCGCCGTGATCCACCAGGAGCTGCAATACGTGCCCGAGCTGACCGTGGCGGAGAACGTGCTGCTGGGCCGCATGCCCACCCGTTTCGGCCTGCTGGACAAACCGAAAGCCCACAAACTGGTGGCCGAGAAGCTGGCCGCCATCGGCGTCGACCTGGCGCCGGACGCAAAGCTGGCCGACCTGTCGATCGCGCAGCGCCAGATGGTCGAGATCTGCAAGGCCATCATGCAGGACGCCCAGGTCATCGCCTTCGATGAACCGACGTCCAGCCTGTCGCACCGCGAAACCGAAATCCTGTTCCGCCTCGTGAAGGAACTGCGCGCCGACGGCCGCACGCTGATCTACATTTCGCATCGCCTGGAAGAGCTGTACGCGCTGTGCGACGCCTGCACCATCTTCCGCGACGGCCGCAAGATCGTCACCCACAACGTGATGGCCGACGTGCCGCGCGAGCGCCTGATCAGCGACATGGTGGGCCGTGAACTGAGCGACATCTACGACTACCGTCCCCGCGCACTCGGCGAAGAACGCCTGAAGATACAAGGCCTGAAGGGCAAGCATCTCAGTGGCCCACTGCGCGGCCCGCAAAGCTTCTCCGTGCGTAGCGGCGAGGTGCTGGGCTTCTTCGGCCTGGTCGGCGCCGGCCGCAGCGAATTGATGCGCCTTTTGTACAACGCCGATGCGCGCAGCGCCGGCAACGTGGTGCTCGACGGCGCGACCGTGTCGACCGCCGGCCCGTCCGCCGCGATCGCCGCCGGCATCGTGCTGTGTCCTGAGGACCGCAAGGAGCAAGGCATCCTGGCCACCGCCTCGGTGGCGGAGAACATCAACATCAGCGTGCGCCGCCACGACCTGCTGGGCGGCCTGTTCCTGCGCCACAAACGCGAAGCGGCGCTGGCCGAGGACTTCATCGCCCGCCTGCGCATCAAGACGCCCAACCGCCAGCAGGAGATCCGCCTGCTCTCCGGCGGCAACCAGCAAAAGGTGATCCTGGCGCGCTGGCTGGCCGAACCCGACCTCAAGGTGCTGATCCTCGACGAGCCGACGCGCGGCATCGACGTCGGCGCCAAGAACGATATCTACCGCATCATTCACGAAGTCGCGGAGCGCGGCTGCTGCGTGATCGTGGTGTCGAGCGAGCTGCCGGAAGTGCTGGGCATCTCGGACCGCGTGATCGTCATGCGCGAAGGCGAAATCTGCGGCGAGCTGTCGCGCGCCGACGCCAGCGAAACCGAGGTGCTGCGCCTGGCGCTGCCCGATTCGATCTCGCCCGCCCTCGCCGCCAACCACATTGAAACGCCCGCACTTCCTACCCGGAGCATCGCATGAACGTCTCACAATTGAATCCCGCCGCCAAGCCTGCGGTGTCCCAGGCCCAGCGTCAGTGGCTGGTTGAATACAGCATGCCGCTGGCCTACGTGCTGCTGTTCGCGGTGCTGGCCGTCACCGTCGAGAACTTCTTCTCGCTGACGAATGTGGTCGGCCTGATGCTGTCGGTGGCGCAGATCGGCATGGTGGCCTGCACCATGATGCTGTGCCTGGCCTCGCGCGATTTCGACCTGTCGGTCGGCTCCACCATCGCCTTCGCCGGCGTGCTGGGAGCCATCGTGCTGGAACAAAGCGGCAGCGTGCTGCTGGCGGTGGGCGCAGGCCTGGTTGCCGGCGCGCTGATCGGCGCCTTGAACGGCGTGCTGATCGCCTACCTGCGCGTCAACGCGCTGATCGCCACGCTGGCGACCATGCTGATGGTGCGCGGCCTCGCCTTCATCGTATCGAAGGGCCAGGCGGTCGGCATCAGCAACGACGCCTTCATCAACTTCGGCGACACCCGCATCTTCGGCCTGCCGCTGCCGGTGCTGGTGTGCGCCTGTTGCTTCCTGGTGTTCGGCGTGCTGCTGAACCAGACCGTCTTCGGCCGCAATACGCTGGCCATCGGCGGCAATCCGGAAGCGGCGCGGCTGGCCGGCGTGCGCGTCGAGCGGCTGCGCGTGTGGATCTTCCTGCTGCAAGGCCTGGTCACCGCTATGGCGGGCCTGATCCTGGCCTCGCGCATCACCAGCGGCCAGCCGAATGCGGCGCAGGGGTTTGAGCTGGATGTGATTTCGGCCTGCGTGCTGGGGGGCGTGTCGCTCCAAGGCGGCAAGGCGCGCATGTTCGGCGTGCTGATCGGGGTGCTGATCATGGGAACGGTGGAAAACGTCATGAACCTGCTGGACGTCGACGCCTTCTACCAGTATTTGATGCGCGGCGTGATCCTGCTCGCCGCGGTGCTGCTGGACCAGCTGAAGACCCGCGGCGAGCGCCGTTGATCCCCCCGAACCACTGGGGTCGGACCCCGAACGGGGTCCGCCCCCGCTCTGCCGGGGTTAGCTGGCCACACCCACCAGCTGCACGCCTGCGCTGCCGCCCGTGATGGACGCGGTCAGCAAATCGGCAAAGGTGTGCATGCGGTCCACCGTCCAGGTGGCAGCCATATCGTACGGGCTGCTGCCCTGGTCGGCATGCGCCACCAGATCAGCGAAGTTGATCGCGGCCACCTGCTTGCCGCTGGCGTCGACCAGGTCCACCTCGCTGAAGTTGGTCTTGGCATAGTCGGCCACCGTGAACTGCGCGTAGGACTTGCCGCCATCGACATAGTTGATGACCAGGTCGGAGCCGTCGATGTTGGCCTTGACGTGATCGGCGGCGATGGTGACGCTGCTGAACAGCTTGTTGCCGGTGAACTTCAGCACGTCGTTGCCGCCAGCCACTTCATGCACCGTATCCTTGCCGTCGCCCATGGACATCACATAGGTGTCCTTGCCGGCGCCGCCGTACAGGGCGTCGTTGCCCATGCCGCTGTACAGGGTGTCGTCGCCGGCGCCGCCGAACAGGCGGTTGTTGCCAGCGTACTTGTAGCCCAGCGTATAGGCCAGCATGCCGGCGATGAAGAAGTCGGCGCCTTTGAATTCGCTCAGGTGCAGATTGACGCCCAGGTATTTACCCAGCCAGTTCACGCCGTCGCCGCTGGCGTTGGACGCCGTCTTCAGCGCGCTGCCCATCCAGTCGGTGGCATCGGCCAGCGCCGTGCCGACGTCGGCATCGGCCACGTAGTTGACGCCGCTGCTGATGCCGTTGACGGCCGTGGTCAGGCCGCTCTTGCCGCCGTCGAGCGCGGACTTGAGCGGCGTGGCCACGTCGATGCCGGAAGTGGACAAGCCGGTGGTGCTGGAGATGCCGGCCAGCGCATCGTTGACGACGCTGTTCAAGCCGTCGGCCAGCTTGCCGCCGCTGGCCGTGGCCTTGGCCAGCTCGGCCTTGATGCTGTCCGCCACACCGGCCCAACCCTTGCTGATCTCATCCGTGAGGGTGGTGTTCAGATACTTGGTGATGGCGTCGAAGCCCTTGCCCGCGTCGGTCCAGGCCGCGTTCAGGGCGTTGGCCTTGCCCACCAGCAGGTGATCGATCACGCCCCAGCCCAGGCCCATCATGGTGTCGTTGCCGTCGCCGCCGCCGACGTAGCTGCCGGCATTGGTGGCGAAGATGGTGTCGTCGCCGGCGCCGCCGACGATCACATTGCCCACCAGGTTGAGCTTGCCCAGGTCGCCCTTGGCCAGCGCGCCGTACTGCGAGCGGATGAAGTTGGCGTTCATCGCCGCGCCCACCCAGTCGCCGGCCGACTCGTAGTCGTTCTCGACGATGGCTTCGGCCGCGTTGAACACGGTGATCTCGGCCAGGCCGATGATGGTGTCGTTGCCGGCGCCGCCGATGGCGATGTTGTTCTGGCCGGACGAGACGATCAGGTCGTTGCCGTTGCCGCCCATGCCGATGGTGGTGGTGCCTGCAAGGATCATGGTGTCGTTGCCGTCGCCGGCGTGCACGAAGTTCATGCCGGTGTCGATGCTGACCTTGGTCGAGCTGGTGGTCTGCGCCTTGTCCGAGCCTTCCACCGCCTCGGTGGTCGTGCTGGAGTAGCTCAGCTTGCTGCTGCCGTTGAGCACGACCAGGAAGTCGTCGCCCGAATCGGCCAGCACCACGTTGTGGTCGCCATAGACCACGGCCGTGTCGTTGCCGGCGCCGGTCCAGCCCACGTTGAGCTGGGTGCTGCCCTTGGTGGTGCTGGTGGTGGTCTGGTTGCTGCCTTCGGCTTCGTTGGTGGTGGTGCTGGTGTTGCCGCCGCCGTAGCTGACCATGACCAGCACGTCCTTGCCGCTGCCGCCGATCACGGCGTTGTCCTTGCCGACCACGGTTTCGACGTTGTTGCCGTCGCCGGCCACGATCAGGTTGCCGTTGACGTTGACCGACTTCGATACCGTGCCGAAGGCCAGCGCCGTCAGCACGTCGTCGCCGCTGCCGCCTTCGATCAGGTTGCCCTTGCCCAGCGCGGTCACCACGTTGTTGCCGTTGCCGGCCGACACCACGTTGTACGTGCCGATTACGGTGACGACGTCGTTGCCGGCGCCGGTGACGATGCCGGATTTGCTGCCGATGGCGCTGACCACGTCGTTGCCGGCGCCGGTCGCCACCAGGTTGTTCACGCCCAGCGCGGTGGCCACGGTGTCGGCGCTGCCGCCGATCAGCACATTGTTCTTGCCGAAGGCCGTCATCACGTCATGCCCGCTCTGGCCGGACGCCGCGCCCGACAGGCCGGCCTTGGCCACCAGGTCGGTGGCGGCCACGCCGGCGGTGATGGAGTCGACCAGGCCGACGGCGGTGGCGGCGGTTTCCGCGTAGTTGCCGGTGGCCAGCAGGTTGTTGGCGCCCACGGCCGTGACCGTGTCCGCGCCGGCGTCGCCCCACACCACGTTGCGCGCGCCGAACACGGTGACCGTGTCGTTGCCGCTGCCGCTCCAGACCACGTTGTTGGCGCCGATGCCGGTCACCACGTCGTTGCCGCCGCCGGTGTAGACCACGTTGGTCGAGCCGATGGCGCTGATCACGTCGTTGCCGTCGCCGTGCGCCACATTGCTGCCGATGAAGGCGGCCACGGCCTTGGTGGCGCCGCCGGCCGCGCTGCCCAGCTTGGCGGTGACGTCGGCCAGGCCATCGCCCAGGCCGGTCACGATGACGTTGACCGAACCGGCCGCCGTCACCACGTTGTTGCCCGCCGTGTTGACGACGATGTTGTTGCCGCCCAGCGCGGTGGTGACGTTGTCGCCGCCGTTGGCCAGTACGATGTTGTTGCCGCCGGCAGCCGTCACCACGTCCTTGCCTGCGCCGGTGTAGATGACGTTGTTGCCCCCCACGGCCACCACGATATCGTTGCCGGCGCCGCTGTTGAGGGCGGCAGCCAGCTTGGCGCTGGCGTTGTTGATGGCGGTGGCGGCCGCCTTGCCCGGCACAGCGTCGGTCAAGACCTTGGCCAGTCCGCCGGTGGCGGCCTTGACCATGCCGCCCAGTTCGGTCAGCACGACGTTGGCGCCGCCCAGCGCGACCACGGTGTCGCCGCCCACGGTGGTGGCCACCAGGTTGGCGCCGCCCACGCCCACCAGCGTGTTGCCGCTGCCGTTGGCCAACAGCACGTTGTTCACGCCCACCGCCACTTCGGTGTTGCCGCCCTGGTTGCTGACCAGAGCGTTGCTGTCGCCCAGCGCCGCCACCCGGTTGCCGGCGCCGCCGGTGTAGGCGATGTTGAGCAGGCCGCCCAGCACGATGTTGCTGCCGCCGCCGTCGTCGATCACCACGTTGGCGCCGCCGCCGGCGACGATGTTGTCCTTGCCGTCGCTGGCGGTGATGCCGTTGGCGCCGCCCAGTGCGACCACGACATCATTGCCGCTGCCGGCGTTGATGACGTTGGCGCCGCCCACGGCCTGCACCTTGTCGTTGCCGGCGCCGGTGCTGATGATGTTGGCGCCGCCGGCGGCGGTGACCGTGTCCCAGCCGGTGCCGGTGGTGACCACGTTGGCCGCGCCGTTCACCGTGACGTTGTTGTTGCCGTTGCCGGCCTTGACTTCGTTGGCGCCGCCGTTGGCCTTGATGGTGTCGTCGCCGGCGCCGGCCGTGATGTGGTTGTTGCCGCCGTCGGCGGTCACCGTGTTGGTGCCCTCGCCGGCGTCGATCACGTTGCTGGCCGCCTTGACGGTGATGCGGTCGTCGCCGCCGCCGGTGCTGATGACGTTGCTGGCGCCGTCGGCCGTGACCACGTCGGCGTCCTTGCCGGTGTTGATGACGTTGGACGCGCCGCCGGCGCTGATGACGTTCCAGCCGTCGCCCGCGTTGACCGTGTTGGAGCCGCCGTTGACGGTGATGTTGTCGTTGCCGCCGTCGGTGCTGATGGTGTTGGCGCCGCCGTTGGCCGTGATGGTGTTGTCGCCGCCGTCGACGTCGATCTTGTTCCAGCCGCCATTGGCCGTCACGCGGTCGCTGCCGTTGCCGGCGGTGATCTCGTTGTAGGCGCTGTTGATGGACAGGCTGTTGTTGCCGTCGCCCAGGTCGACGTCGGCCGCCGCGCCGGCCGCCACCGTCACCGAATCGTTGCCGGCGCCGCCCGTGATCTTGTTGTAGACGCCGACATCGACGCGGATGGTGTCGTCGCCGTTGCCGCCGTCGATGCGGTTGTAGCCGCCCACGCGCACGATGATGGTGTCGTTGCCGTCGTCGCCGTACAGGTTGTTGTAGGCGCCGGCGTTGACGGTGATGGTGTCGTTGCCGCCGTCGCCGTGGATGATGTTGGCGCCCAGCGAGCTGGCCGTGTAATTGTTGTCGCCGTTGCCCAGGCTTTTCTTGGTGTAGCCCAGCTCGCTGATCTTCTTGGCGGCCGCCGCGATGTCGTTGCCGACCGCGTCGAAGGCGTCGCCGATGCCGTTCAGGTCGCTGCCCAGGTCCTTGACGGTGTCGCCGACCTTGTCGACCACCTTGACGATAGGTTTCACCACGTTTTTCTTTAACCAGCTGCCGATACTCATCTTTACCCTTTGTTTATGGTTTGACACACTTGCATTAAATCAAGGGAAAATGACAGCTTGGCAAACAGAACGATTACAAAGTTGTAATCAAAGGCCAGGATTGACGGCGGCCGGGCCAACCCCGACAATGCCGCCATGAAAGCGCTTTTAGTAGAAGATGAACAACGAATTGCCAGTTTTGTATGCACCGGCCTGCGTGAGCACGGTTTCCTGGTCG
Organism: Duganella sp. S19_KUP01_CR8; assembly: GCF_036688705.1. Taxonomy (NCBI): domain Bacteria; kingdom Pseudomonadati; phylum Pseudomonadota; class Betaproteobacteria; order Burkholderiales; family Oxalobacteraceae; genus Duganella; species Duganella sp. S19_KUP01_CR8. The sequence continues at coordinate 209,377 of NZ_JAQQPR010000008.1, forward strand.
ACCATTGCGAAGATGGCAACCTTGGCTATGATTACGCCCTGGCCCGCGACTACGACGTGGTCTTGCTGGACGTGATGGTGCCGGGCCGCGACGGCCTGTCCATCCTCAAGGCCATGCGGCGCGAGGGGCGCAACACGCCCGTGATCCTGCTGACCGCCCGCAACGAACTGGACGACCGACTGACCGGCCTCAACCTGGGCGCCGACGATTACCTGGCCAAGCCCTTCTATGTGGAAGAGCTGGTGGCGCGCATCCACGCCCTGCTGCGGCGCGTGAGCGGCGAACGGCAGAACGTCCTCACGCTGGGCCCGCTGCGGCTGGACCGCCTGAGCCGGGTGGCCGAGGTGGACGGCCGCGCCGTCGAGCTGACCGCGCGCGAGATCAACCTGCTGGAATACCTGATGCGCTCGCCGGGCCGGGTATATACCCGCACCCAGATCCTGGAACACGTGTGGGGCTACGATTTCGAACCGCAGACCAATATGGTGGACGTCTGCATCCAGCGCCTGCGCAAGAAGCTGGAGCTGCCCGACAGCGTGGCCATCGAAGCCGTGCGCGGCGTCGGCTACCGGTTGCGCAAGCCGGACGCTGCGGCGTGAGGGCGCGCTGGCCGCGCCTGCGCTCGTTCCGGCTGCGCATCGCCCTCGGCTCCACCCTCACCGCGCTGGCCGCCATCATCTTGCTGTACGCCATGGCCAGCTACACCATCATCCACCGGCGCGCCGACATCATCGACCGCATGCTGTCGGCCCACCTGGCCGGCCCCGGCTTCCAGGCCACGCCGCAAGCGCTGTGGCCGGCCACCGACGCCCAGCTCAACGCCAGCTTCAGCGGCTTCGCCCCGCCCGACAGCGCACCGCTGGCCCACACCCTGCTGCTGGTGGAGGATGCCGGCCGCGTCCCGCAATACCGCAGCCCGGCCTGGCGGCAGGTGTTCGGCAACGCCAGCCTGCCGCGCGGCCCCGGCCTGCACACCGTGGAGGGCGCCGGCCAGAGCTGGCGCATCGGCAGCTCGGTGCACGACTCCGTCACGATCTGGGTGGCCGTCAACCGCAGCCTGTCGGATGCCCAGGTGCGCGCCAGCCTGGTGCGTTTCGCGGCCGCCATCGCGGTGCTGGCGGTGGCCATGGGCGCGCTGGCCTGGTATCTGGCCGGACGGGCGATGCGGCCGGTGGAGCACCTGACCGGCGTCATGGTGCGGCTCAACGCAAGCGAGCTGGACCGGCGCGTCTCCGCCGCCGAGGAAGACCTGGAGTTCGCCCAGATGGTCAGCGTGTTCAACGCCATGCTGGACCGCCTGCAGCGCAGCTTCCTGCAGGCGGCGCGCTTTTCCGGCGACGCCGCCCACGAGCTGAAGACGCCGCTGACCATCCTCCAGGGCGAGCTGGAACGCGGCTTCGCCCGGGCCGGAGCCGATCCCGTGCTGGAACAGGGGCTGGCCAATATGCTGGACGAAGTACGACGCCTGGACAGCATCGTGCGCAAGCTGCTGCTGCTGGCGCGGGCCGACGCCGGCCAACTGGCCATCCCCATGTGCCCGGTCGACCTGCGCCCGACGCTGGACGAACTGGCCGAGGACATCGGCCTGCTGGACGCCGAACGCCCGCTGCGCCTGACCCTGCCCGAGCGCATCGCCGTGCGCGGCGACGCCGAGCTGCTGTGCCAGGTGTTGCAAAACCTTGTCAGTAATGCCATCAAATACGGCCTGCCGGGCGATTGGATCGCGCTGTCGGCCCGGCGCGAGGGCGAACAATGGTGCATCGACGTCGGCAACGCATCGCACGGCATCGCGCCCGAGCACCGGCACCGGCTGTTCGACCGTTTCTATCGGGCCGACCAGGCCCACCAGCGCCGGGTGCCGGGCGTAGGACTGGGTTTGTCGCTGGCGCGCGACATCGCCGTGGCCCACGGCGGCAGCCTCGTGCTGGCCGATGCGGAGCCGGGCCAGGTGCGCTTCCGCCTGAGCCTGCCGGCCGCCTGAGCCTGGCCAATCACATCAATTCAGCAAGTATGTCTTGAAATAGCCCAATACCGTCCCTATAATTGGCACTCGTTCCAAGGGAGTGCTAACAGCGCTCTCGGCCAAACTTTCCGCCTCAGCAACCTTGTTGGTGTGGCAACAAACTGTACCATTGTTAATTTAAGGAGTTTTGTATGAACCTTCGCCCTTTGAACGATCGCGTAATCGTCAAACGCCTCGACCAGGAAACCAAAACTGCGTCCGGCCTGATCATCCCTGATGCGGCCGCTGAAAAACCGGATCAAGGCGAAGTACTCGCCGTCGGCAATGGCAAGATTCTGGAAGATGGCAAAGTCCGTCCGCTGGATGTCAAAGTAGGCGACCGCGTCCTGTTCGGCAAATACGCCGGCCAAACCGTCAAAGTTGACGGTCAGGAACTGATGGTCATGCGCGAAGAAGACATCATGGCAATCGTCGTCAAGTAATTGACACGCACGTTTGCACTAATCACCTAATTCTGGAGAAACAACATGGCAGCTAAAGAAGTAATTTTCGGCGACGCAGCGCGCGCCAAAATGGTTGAAGGCGTCAACATCCTGGCCAACGCAGTCAAGGTCACGCTGGGTCCTAAAGGCCGCAACGTGGTGCTGGAACGTTCGTTCGGCGCACCTACCGTCACCAAGGACGGCGTATCGGTCGCTAAAGAAGTCGAACTGAAAGACAAGCTGCAGAACATGGGCGCGCAGATGGTCAAGGAAGTTGCTTCCCGCACCAGCGACAACGCCGGCGACGGCACCACCACCGCGACCGTGCTGGCACAAGCCATCGTGCGCGAAGGCATGAAGTTCGTTGCCGCCGGCATGAACCCAATGGACCTGAAGCGCGGCATCGACAAGGCAGTTGCTGCCACCGTCGAGCAGATCGCCATCATCGCCCGTCCATGCACCACCACCAAGGAAATCGCCCAGGTTGGTTCGATCTCCGCCAACTCGGATTCGTCGATCGGCGACCGCATCGCTGAAGCGATGGCAAAAGTCGGCAAAGAAGGCGTCATCACCGTGGAAGACGGCAAGTCGCTGAACGACGAGCTGGACATCGTTGAAGGCATGCAGTTCGACCGCGGCTACCTGTCGCCATACTTCATCAACAACCAAGAGAAGCAAGTCGCTATCCTGGACAATCCATTCGTCCTGCTGTGCGACAAGAAAATCTCGAACATCCGCGATCTGCTGCCGGTACTGGAACAAGTCGCTAAAGCCGGCCGTCCACTGCTGATCATCGCTGAAGACATCGAAGGCGAAGCACTGGCGACCCTGGTTGTGAACAACATCCGCGGCATCCTGAAAACCTGCGCAGTCAAAGCCCCAGGCTTCGGCGACCGTCGCAAGGCCATGCTGGAAGACATCGCGATCCTGACCGGCGGTCAAGTGGTTGCTGAAGAAGTCGGCATGACCCTGGAAAAAATCTCGCTGGAAGAGCTGGGCCAGGCCAAGCGCATCGAAATCGGCAAGGAAAACACCATCATCATCGACGGTGCTGGCCAAGCTGAAAGCATCGAAGGCCGCGTCAAGCAGATCCGCGTGCAGATCGAAGAAGCGACCTCGGACTACGACCGTGAAAAACTGCAAGAGCGCGTGGCCAAGCTGGCCGGCGGCGTTGCCGTGATCAAAGTCGGTGCAGCCACCGAAGTTGAAATGAAAGAGAAAAAAGCCCGCGTTGAAGATGCACTGCACGCTACCCGCGCTGCCGTGGAAGAAGGCATCGTGCCAGGCGGCGGCGTAGCCCTGCTGCGCGCCCGCGCTTCGATCACCGTCAAAGGCGACAACCCGGACCAGGACGCAGGTATCAAGATCGTTCTGCGCGCCATGGAAGAGCCACTGCGCATGATCGTGCAAAACGCCGGCGAAGAAGCTTCGGTGGTGGTTGCAGCGGTTCTGGCTGGCAAAGGTAACTACGGTTACAACGCTGCCAACGGCACCTACGGCGACATGGTTGAAATGGGCGTTCTGGATCCAGCTAAAGTCACCCGTTCGGCACTGCAAAACGCAGCATCGATCGCTGGCCTGATGCTGACCACCGACTGCATGATCGCTGAAGTCAGCGACGACAAAGCTGGCGGCGGCATGGGCGGCATGGGTGGTATGGGCGGCATGGGCGGTATGGACGGCATGATGTAATTGCCGGCATAAGTCTCGCTGTACAGAAAAGCCAGCTTCTTCGGAAGCTGGCTTTTTTTACGTCGGCACGATTGAAAAGTTAACGTTGATCTAAAGGCAATCCCTGCCTACAATCGATGTTCTTCAACTTTCTTCAGACGGGACCGCCATGCGTGCTTATCGCCTCCTTCCATTGCTGCTTTGCGCCGGCTTCGCTCATGCCCAAATGCCGGCCCAGGACACCGTCAAGGGCGGCAAGGATCATCCGCTGCTGTCGCGCTTTGAAGGTTCGAAGATGGTCGGCTACGGCCTCAAGGAATTTGACGAGGTGATGCTGCCCGCAGGCAAACGCGTCGAGAACAAGGGCGGACAGATGGCGTTCGACAGCACGCTGCTGTTGGAAGGAAAATACACCCGCATGGCCTATAACTTCCCGCGCGAACGCTCGGCGCTGGAGGTGATGCGCAACTACCAGGCGGCACTGGAAAAGGCCGGCCTGAAAACCGTGTTCGCCTGCGCCAAGGATACTTGCGGCAAGAACTTCGGCGAGTTCTTCCTCGAAAAACGCGTCGGCGATCATTTCATCCAGGGCGCAGAAGCCAGCTGGGATCCATTCAACTACGGCCGCAACGACGAGCGCTACCTGCTGGCCAAAGGCACGCGCCCGGACGGCTCGCTGGTCCACGTGGGCGTGTATTCGGTGGCGCCGGTGCAGGACAAGCTGGGCGGCATCTACGTCGAGATCGTCGAAGCCAAGGCGATGGAAGGCGGCAAGGTGTCGGTCAACCTGAACGCGGCCGACATGGCCAAGGGTATCGCGGCCGATGGCAAGGTGGCGGTGTACGGCGTCTTCTTCGACACCGACAAGACCGACGTCAAGCCGGAATCCAAGGACGCGCTGGCCGAGATGGCCAAGCTGTTGCAGCAGGATGGCAAGCTGAAGCTGTACGTGGTCGGCCACACCGACAGCCAGGGCGCGCTGGCGCACAACCTGGAGCTGTCGCAGAAACGGGCGGAGTCGGTGATCAAGGTGCTGGCGGCGGACTACAAGGTCGACGCCAAACGGCTGAGCGCCAAGGGCGTGGCCTCCTACGCGCCGGCGGCCTCGAACGATGCCGAGGCCGGACGCGAGAAGAATCGCCGGGTCGAGCTGGTCAAGCAATAAGCCGGCTAGGCGTCGCGGTACTCCGCTTCCAGTTCCTCGCGGCGCGGGGTGTCGGCGATGTGCAGGATCAGCGTCTCGCGCAGCTCGTGCGCGGGATGCGTGGCGCGGTGCCGGGCGTACCAGAACGCTTCGCTCAGCTCTTCGTCCTCGTGCGCGGTGGTGATCAGCAACTGTTCGTCCGGCACGTCTTCATAGTTGACGGCTTCCAGGCTGGCGTCTTCAATCGCCTCGCGCCAAGCCTCGCACTCCTTGCCCCATGCGAGCGCCAGCGCGCAGCCGGACTCCACCAGCCAGCGGCTGGTTTCCCACATCGTCATCTCCGCCACGTCGGCCTCGACGACCAGCATGGCTTTGAAGTGGGACATGCCTTCCAGCGCGGGAAGATCGCTGTCCGGGGTGAGGTGTAAATAACGGATGACTGGCTTCTGCATGATGGGACCATAGATATCGAATCCCGGATTCTAACAGGGAGGAGAGCGCCCCTCCCTGCCCTCACTGCTTAAAACGGATCAAGCGCGATGGTGAACTTGCCGCTCGCATCGAGCGCGCCCATCGTATAGCCCTGCCAGCCCGGATACGCCTGCGGCTCCCAATAGAACACGCCCAGCCCGTTCGAGCCCAGCGCCTTGGTCTTGGTCAGCAAATCGGCCAGCATGGCTTTGCTGGTCGCGGCCTGGGTCCAGTCCAGCCCCACTTCCGTCACCATCACCGGCTTGGCGTAGCGCGACACCATGTCCCACATATTGGTCGAGATCTTGTTGTTGTAGTTGGCCCAGTCCGACGCCGGCGGATAATGCGACATGCCGATCACGTCCCACTTGGCGCCGGCCGTCTTGACGCCGTCGAAGAACCAGCGGAACACGGCGTTGTCGTAGCCGTTGGCCAGGTGCAGGATCACCTTGGCGTCTGGATAGACGGCCTTGGTGGCGTTGTAGCCGCTGTTGATCAGCCCGGCCAGGTTGGCGAAGCTGGTGGTCTTCCCTTCCGGCCACAGCATGCCGCTGTTGATCTCGTTGCCGACCTGTACCCACTCGACCGTGATGCCATTGGTCTTCAGGTAGCTGAGGATGCCCTGCGTGTGGCTGTAGACGTCGTTGTTGAGTTGCGCCAGCGTGTGGCTGGCCCAGGCGGCGGGCTTGGTCTGCTGGCCGGGATCGGCCCAGCCGTCGCTGTAGTGGAAGTCGATCATGATGCGCTGGCCTTGCGCGGCGGCGCGCTTGGCTTTGTACAGCACGTCGGCGCCGTTGTTCCAGCCGCCGCTGGGGTTGACCCACACGCGCAGCCGGATCGAGTTCACCTGCAAGTTCTTCAACAGCACGAACGGATCGGTCTTGACGCCGCTGCTGTTGTAGAACGAATAGCCGCTGGACTCCTGCTGGCTGACCCAGCCGACATCGGCGCCGTTGGCGAAGGTGGCGGACTGCGCGCCCAGGCTGAACGCCAGGCCGCAGAATGCGAACAGCAAATTCTTGAGCTTCATTATTTTGTCTCCAGTTTTTTATAGTTTGAATGACACTCACTGCCGACCACGTGTGCGCACCTCCCCCTGCCGCGTCGCGCGGCATCTGAAAAAAACCGATGACGATGAGTGCTGCGGCTAGCCGAAGCGCGCGGCCGGCACGCCGGCCACGTCCAGCCGCACGGCGAACAGGCCGCCGGTCAGCGGGAACTGCTGCAACTGCTCCGGCGTGTTGCCCTCGCAGGCGGTGGTGATGTACAGCGTCTTCAGGTCGGCGCCGCCGAAGGTGCACGAGGCGGGATGGAGCGCCGGCACATGGATGGTGTCGAGCAGTGCGCCATCGGCCGAGTAACGGCAGACGCGGGCGCCGCCCCACTGCGCGATCCAGACGCAGCCTTCGCTGTCGACCGTCATGCCGTCCGGCGAACCTTCGCCGTCGCCGAACTGGCGCCACAGGCGGCGCTCGCCCAGCGTGCCGTCGGCCGCCAGCGGATAGGTGTAGGTGCGGCCTTCAAAGCTGTCGGTGTGGTACATGGTGGCGCCGTCCAGGCTGAAGGCCGGGCCGTTGCAGATGTGATAGCCCTGGTCCGCCACCGTCAGCGTCAGGTCGGTATCGAGCCGGAACAGCCGGCCGATGGTCTGCTCGTAATCGGTGTTGTGCATGGAACCGGCCCAGAGGCGGCCGGCGCTGTCGACCTTGGCGTCGTTCATGCGCTCGGCGCTGCCGGCCGCGAACGGACGCGCCAGGTATTCGATGCGCAGTTCCGGTTCCAGCCACACGCGGGCGATGCCGTCGCGCAGGCCGGCCATGAAACCGTCGCCGTCGCGGCGCGCGACCAGCCAGCAGATGTAGTCGGGCATGGTCCAGCTGTGGCGCTGGCCGTCGCCGGCATCCAGCGCGTGCAGCAGCTGGTTTTTCAGGTCGACGAAATACAGGCGATTTTGCTCCGCCACCCACAGCGGACCTTCGCCCAGTTCAGCGCCGGCTTCCCAGATACATTGCACGTCATGCTTGCTCATCAGTTTCACTCCGAGTGTCGAATCCGCCATCATAAGGCTTAAGCGGTCAAAGCGCGCCACCTGCTCACATAGGCCGCCGCCCGCTGGCCCAGTTCATCCAGGCCGACGCCCGGCGTGTACAGCTGGCCGCCGATGCCGAAGCCGGTGGCGCCGGCGCGCACCCAGCCTTCCATATTGTCGGGCGTGATGCCGCCGACCGGCCACATCGGCGTGCCGGCGGGCACGACGCTGTTGAACGCCTTCAAGCCATTGTGGCCGACCATATCGGCCGGGAACAGTTTCAGCGCATGGGCGCCGGCGGCCAGCGCGGCAAACGCTTCGGTCGGGGTGGCGACGCCGGGCGCGCAGTACATGCCCAGATCGGCAGCGCGGCGGATCACGGCCGGATCGCAGTTCGGCGAGACCAGCAGGCGTCCGCCCGCTTCGTACACGGCCTCGACGTGGCCGACGTTGAGCATGGTGCCGCCGCCGACCAGCGTATCCGGCAGCTGCTGCTGGACCAGCGCGGCGATGCATTCGATGGCGCCGGGACGGTTGAGCGGCACTTCCAGCGCGCGGAAGCCGGCCTGGTGCAGCACCTTGCCGACCGCGACCGCCTCCGCTGGATGCAGGCCGCGCAGGATGGCGACCAGTGGAACGGTGGGGTGGGATGGAGTCATGTTCAAGCCTGGTGATTGAATTGGGAAATCGCGGCGCAGTACACGCGATGCGGATCGAGCACGTCGCACTGCAAGCCGAAGTGCTCGGCGGCCACGGCATAGCGGGCGGCCAGCGCCGTCGAGCCGATGACGGTGATGCCGGCCACGCCGCCCACCTCGGCCAGCGCGCGGGTGGCGGCGGCGAATTCGGCGCCGATCAGCAAGCCGCTGACCACGGCCGGCGCCTGCGCCTGCGGCGCGCTGCGCGAGACCACGCCGGCGCGCACGCGGAACAGGGTGTTCGACAATGGTTCGTTCAGGGCGGCCTGGTTCAGGCCGATGGCGTAGCCTTCGGCATCCGAAGCGTCGCCGCCCATCATCGCCGCCAAGGTGCCGCGGGCCGACAGCATGGCGTACAGCTCGCCGGTCATATAGGTGGACAGCGACTGGATCAAGCCGTCGCGCAGCAGCACCCACTTGCTGTGAGTGCCGGGCAGCACCAGCCAGCCGTCGCGATGGCCGAGCGCCACCGCGCCCAGCAACTGGGTTTCCTCGCCGCGCATGACATCGACGGCGGCGCCATTGCGGTAGCAGTAACCGGGAACGATGCGGCAGCGGCCGGCCCAGTCGGCGTCGGTCACCGGCGCCAAGTGCTGCGGCAGGTGCTGCAAGGGCACGGCGCTGTCTAGGTAATTGACTTCCTGCCAGCCGGAGGCGCTGCCGACCATGCCGGACATGATCACCGGCACGTCGGGGCCTATGCCCATGGCGTCGAGCAGGCCGGCCAGCGAGTCGCCGAAGCGCTCGCGTCCGCCGACCGCCAGCATGCCCTGGTCATCCTCGTGTTCGGCCAGGCAGGCACCGTGTTGATCGATCAGGTAGGCGCGACGGTTGCTCGTGCCCCAGTCTATGCCCAGTATATTTTTGTCCACTACGGTATCCCTTTGACGACGCTGCCGCCATGGTACGAAAAAGAGCGCCGCGCCTCCAATGAATTATCTCGCGGGAGTAATATCAAAATAGTATAGCCAAGGCCTGTTCAGGCCGGTAAAAGTTGCCCCTTGGATGCCTTTGGTTTAGTATGACCGCAACCAACAATCCAGGCATGCACGTATATGGTATCTCGCACCCCGTCCACCCGAAATCTGTTCATTGCAGGCGCCGTCGCCGGTGTGCTGCTGCTGGGCGGGGGTGTCTATTTCGCCAACATGACGCCGGCCGAATCGCAGGTCTTGCCGGCCCAGGCCAAGCTGCCGGCCAGCGCCAGCGGCTCGGCGTCGGCATCGGCGTCGGCCAGCGCGACGGCCGCGCCGCGCGCGGCCGCCAACGTGGCGCCATCGGCCTCGGCCGAAGTTCAGCATCTGCGTAGCAAGGAACAGGCCGCTGCCGCGCTGATGGCGCTGCCGGAACTGCAAGCCTGGTCGGCCATCGTGGAAAAGAATTCCGGCGGAAAATCGCACGGAGCCCTGATCGAGTACGATCCGGCCCCGCGCAAGCTGAACGGCAAGAACTACTGGCAGTTCAGCTTTGTGGAAAACAGCAGCGATGCGGCGCAGCGCTGGGAGAGCTTCCTGGTGTCGTCAAGCGACGAGGAAATCCTGGTGGAAGACGCCAGCACCGACGAAGTCATCAGCCTGGCGCGCTGGCGCCGTGAAAAACATCCCGCCAAGCGCACCAGCATCGACGGCTAAGCGACTTTAGCTTGCGCCACCGGCGCGGCCTTGACGGCTGCGCCCACCTGCCCTATCCACAACACCGAGAACAAGGTCAGCCCGGCTGCGATCCAGCCGTTCAGGCCGTAGCCGACGATATGGCCGGCCGCATCGGTATGCAGCATCAATCCCCCCAACAGCGCGCCCACGCCGCTGCCCACTTGCTGGATCGCCGAGTTGGAGCTGAGGAAAGCGCCCCGCTTGGCCGGATCCGGCACCGTCGTCATCAAGGCCTGCATCGGAATGTTGCGGCCCGACAGAGCCATCATGAAGAACGGGAAGAACAGGATCACCGCCACCAGCGGGATCACCGGCATGTGCGTCATGAACATGATCGGCAGGATGGAGAACAACGCGATATAACGGTACACCCGCTGGGCGCCGACGCGGTCCGACCATTTGCCTATCCTGCGCGCGCTGAACAGCGTGGCCACGCCGCCGGCCAGATAGACAAAGGTGATCTCCGCCGGCTGCACGCCGATATTCTCTACCAGCACCGGCGAGATGAAGGGGATCACCAGCATGCCCGTCAACATGTTCACGCCCGACAGCAGGAAGGCCTTCAGATGGCCGCGCACGCGGTACAGGCCGATCAGATTGGGCAGCACCTCGGACAGCGGCACGCGGCGCGTCAGATGGCCGTTCAGCGATGGCAGCACGCGCCAGGCGGCGAACCAGATCAGCAGCGAAAACACCACCAGCAGATAGAACGGCGAGGCCCAGCCGTAGTGCGCGGCCAGCATCACGCCGGTCGGCACGCCGGCCACGGCGGCCAGGCTGAACGAGGTCATCACGATGCCGGTGGCGGCGCCGCGGCGCTCGGCCGGGATCAGGTCGCCGATGATGGCCATGATGATGGAAGCCAGCACGCCGCCGGTCAGGCCGGCAAAGGCGCGCGACAGCACGAGCACGTGGAAGTTGGGCGCCAGCGCGCAGGCCAGGTTCGACAAGGTGAACAGCGCGAACATCGCCAGCAGCAAGCGCTTGCGGTCGAAGCGGTCGATATACATGGAGGCCAGCAGGCCGGACAGGCCGGCGCACCAGGCGTAGGCCGACACGGCGCCGGACACGGCCGCCGGTTCGATGGAAAACGCGCGCATCAGCTGCGGCGCCAGCGGCATCATCACCATGAAGTCCATGATGACGGTGAACTGGGTCAGCGCCAGCAGCCACAGCACCAGGCGTTCACGGGCTGCGGGCAGCGGCAGCTGCAACGTCAAGGGGGAATTTGCTTGCATATTGTTGTGCTCCCTTCTGAGGGCTTATTCCAGCGCCAGGATTTCAGCGGTGGTGCGGCGCAGGATGGCGCGTATCAGCTCCAGCTTGGCGGCGCTGGGATGGTTCTCCTGGCCTTGGGCGATCACCGCGTGCTTGAGTTCATGCATGATGGTGCGCAGGTCGTCGCGCGACTCGGCCGGATCGCTCATGCGGGCGACGATGGCGTCGACGAACTGGCGGTTCTCGGCCAGGAAGGCCTCGCCTTCAGGCGTAATGGTGTGCAGCTTCTTGTTGCCGTCGGCGGTGGCGACCACATGGCCCATGTCCAGCAGCATCGACAGCAGCGGATAGATGGCGCCGGGGCTGGGCGTGTAGCCGCCGCCGGAACGCTGCTCCAGCTCCTTGATGATTTCATAGCCGTGGCGCGGTTTTTCCGCGATCAGTTGCAGCACGATGTAGCGCATGGCGCCGGCGTCGAACATTTTCGGACCACGGCCGCGGCCGCCCCCGCCGCCGCGATGATGGTGATGGTCGCCATGCATGGCGTGATGGCGGTGTTGGTGATGTAAAAATCTAAACATTTTGGTTTCCCTTCCGATATAACAAGTTAAGATATAACTTATTGAGATATATCTTAACTTGTTTGCGGAAGAGTTCAAGGATTTTTTTCATATAATTTGCGCTTGACCTTCACGCCACGTCAGAGTTCACGATGCTGCCATGCTCACAGTAAAACAACTTTCCAAACTGACCGGCGTCACCACCCGGACCCTGCACTACTACGACGAGATCGGGTTGTTGAAGCCTACGCGCGTCGGCGACAACGGCTATCGCTACTACGGCGAGGCGGCGCAGTTGCGGCTGCAGCAGATCCTGTTCTACCGGGAACTGGACGTGCCGTTGGCGGAGATCCGCAAGCTGATGGAGCGTGACGATTTCGACGTCATGGCCGCCCTGCTCAGTCACAAGGAAGCGTTGCGCAACCAGGCCGAACGGCTGCAAGGGCTGATCGCGACTGTGGACAACACCATCCTCCACCTACAAGGGAAGCAGATCATGAGCAGCGAAGGTTTATTCTCCGGCTTGAACAAGCCGCAGCAGCAGGCGTACGCACAGGAAGCGGAACAGCGCTACGACGCCGCCACGGTAAGGGCGTCGACCAAGCAATGGGGCGCTTACAGCAAGGCCAAGCAGGACGCCATCATGGCGGAAGGGAATACGGTTTATACCGATATGGTCGCGGCCATGCCGCAGGGAGCGGACAGCGCGGCGGTGCAGGCGATCGTGCAGCGCTGGCGCGATCATCTGGAATATTTCTGGCTGCCGCAGGTGGAGCAGCTGACCAGCCTGGCCGCCACCTACTCCGAAGACGCCCGCTTCAAAGCCAACTTCGACAAGATCCATCCCGAGCTGGCGACGTTCATGCTGCACGCCGTGCAGCACTACGTCAAAACCCGGGGTCAGGTCCCCCATTAGAGCATGAGCTCGGCTTTGAAGCCGAGCTCATGCTCTAATGGGGGAC